>JBAUYE010000486.1:0-7919 GCA_049584615.1 Candidatus Sulfotelmatobacter sp. | reverse complement strand
CCAAAATGTTCTGCAACTCTCCGGTCCCAACAACGGCATCGACTTCCGGAATGCTTTTCCGAATCTCATCGCGAAACCGCTCGACCAGGCAGCCCGCAACAACCAACTTCTTCGCCCGTCCTGAGGTCTTAAGACCGGCCATCTCAAGAATCGTATTCACCGATTCCTGTTGCGCGCTCTCAATGAAGGAGCAGGTATTTACTACAATGACATCGGCGTCCTCGGCCCGGGGCGAGATTTCAGCCCCCGCTCGCGCCAGCAGGCCCATCATCACTTCGCTGTCGACCAGGTTCTTGGGGCAGCCCAGGCTGACGAACCCGATTTTCTGCGGACCTACAACCGACTCAGGCTTAGTCGACGCGCTGCCGGTCGTTTTTTCGCGGGAACGCGAGATAGTGAGGCTTTTCGAGGGCATGCAATCTCATATTTTAACATTTTCTGGTCAAGATCCCCGGCGCAGCCATCTGCCCAGGCTGCATGCATCTCTTTACCATCCCGCGGTAGGGACGACGAAATACACAACCTGTGGATGAAAACTTTGCGCTTCATGCTACCCTAAGCGTTACCGAAGAAAACTGTAAGTCCCGCATCCTGGAGGGGAAATGTCTGGGAAACAGGTCGTAATTGCAGTCCTGGCAGTGATGATGTGCATTCTGGGCGGCTCCGCAACGGCTCAGGACGAGAAAAACGAGCTGACTGGCCTTATTGGCCGCATCTTTATCAGCGACCAGGGCATCATCGGCGCGACGAATTTGAATCCGGTTGTCCGCTCCGGTAACGGACTCACCTTCGAAGTCAACTACGCCCGCCGCCTCATGGGCACCCCCATCTTTGCGGTCTCAGGAGAAGTGCCAGCCGTCTTCAATCTTGATGAAAAGCTCGGCTCGGGCGACGACGTTGTTCCCAAAAATTACAAGCAGATCTTCGTTACTCCCTCGGCTCGCTTGAATCTGTTTCCTGACACTGCAGTGTCGCCCTGGGTGAGTCTCGGCGGGGGTTTCGCCCACTTCAGCGAGAACAAAGATCTTCTCTATTACGGCCCCAATCCCGGCAGCTCCACGACTTCAGGAGTGCTCCAGGGTGGATTCGGCCTCGACGTCAGAGTTTTGCACCAGTTCGCTATTCGCCTCGATGTGCGAGACTTCTGGTCCGGCACGCCGAGTCTGCCCTTGGCCGATACCGGCAAGAGCCGCCAGCACAATTACTTCGTCGGCGGTGGAGTGGTCTGGCACTTCTAGCGATAGCCCCGGCAGGCGGTCGGCTTTGGCAGTTGTAGCGCCGGCGTCCCGCCGGCTCCAGCACTGAAATGTGGGGGCAGCCGCCCCCGATTGTCCGTCAAGCGCAACTCGACTCTCGGTTGCGATTTGGATTGCAACCTGCGCAGCAAGTGGGAAAGGGGAACGCTAGTCGCGCGCCGGAACTCGGGCGGAGGCACACCTCACTTCTTGGTTGCCAGTTCCACCTCTTCGAATAACTCGGGCAACCGTCGAGCATCGTCCGATGAATTCCCGAACCGCGCTGACTCGTAGGCGTCTGTGAATTCCTCGACCCGCGACCGCAGCCGCTCGTCTTCGATCACTCGCACAAATTCCTGCGCCGTCTGGGTCTCCGGTTTCTGCATTCCTCTCCGCGCCAGATAACGAGCCATCCGTTCATACCACATCGTGGCGGCCTGGTTCGGAGATCGCTCCGGATGTGCCTGCAACTGTCTCGTACGGATCATCCGGGTTATCCGCCCAGCGTTGCCCAGCACCAGCAACACCAGCCCTAGCGCCACGCTAATCGCGAACCAGCGTCCCGGCGAATGTCCCACTCTTCGCTGGCTTCGGCGCGCCCAATTCAGCAGACGCTCATATCGCAGCCGTGCCCACATGCGGCCCCGTTCCCAGAAACCCCGCGTCCCACTCATCAAGGACTGTCCTAGAACATACTGATGCGAAGTATCGTAGCTGACCACCCACTCCCGCCAGAACGACGCCGCGGCGTCCAGGTAGAGCATCACCCTCCCCCAGCCTTGCGGTGACTCAATCGCGCCCCCCGGCGTGGGATCGAACGTAACCCACCCATAGCCCGGGAAGTAGGCTTCTACCCAGGAGTGCGCATTCTTTGCTCGAACCACATAGTAGCCGGTTACATCATTGAATTCGTCGCTGCGGAATCCGTTCACCACGCGCGATGGAATGCCGAGCGTCCGCAGCATCACAGCCATCGAGGAAGCGAAGTATTCGCAGTGCCCCTGCTTGCGCTCGAAAAGAAAGTTAGCCAGCGGATCAGAGACCGGTGAGCGCGGCAACTGCAGTGTGTATCCGTAATGCGACTGCAAGTATCTTTCAACCGCAATCGCCTTGTCATAGTTATTGGAGGCAGAGTTCGTGACCTGCGCCGCCAGGCGCGGAATCCGAGGGTCGAGCTTTGGTAGTTGCAGATAGGCCGGGGTAAATTGCGGAAGATTGTTTCCGGCCGCTCGAAGTTCCCCAGGAGCAGGGCTTGAAATATCTGAATCGGCCTCGTAAAGGCTCACGGAGCGCTGGCTGTCGAGATCGGACACGGCTCCGCCGCTATCAATCTGCAACGTGCGATACGCTCCCTCCACCCGGCGGGCCCACGGAGCCAGAAAGAAAATGTTGGTGCCGATTGGCTCCATCAACACGCGGTAATGAATGAGCTCATAAGGCGAAGTCCAAGCCCGCGTAACTCCCTGGCCGAGAAGAGGAATCCGAAAGCCTCCATCCGCGTCCCGGTACAGCACGTATTGCTGACGCGGGTTTGACCAGTTCTTGCCGTCGAAATTCGCCAACGCGACCCCGCGCCAAGCCAACGCATGCCTGCCGTCCCGGTCCCCGTCAATCTGGATGTGCATCACCACCGCGTCTGATTGCTGAATCTGCCCGATCCGCCCTAGTTGCACTTGGTCACTGAAGCCGGTCGAAAAGTCGGTGCCGAACGAATAGCCGCCGAGGTAGCCCGCCGACATACGGGGCAGCAGAAAGAACATCGCCGCTGCGCCGATCAGTATCATCAGCACCAGGCCGGGCGTGACCCGCGCCAGCGAGAAGGCCAGATGCCGGTGCTCCTGCGTATCGCTGGAGTGTCGTGCCTGAAAACGCGCCGCTTGCCCGGACCGTCGCATCTCCATCAGGATGAACGTGGCCACCGCCATCAGCATGAATACCGCAAAGAAAAACATAAAGACGCTGTCTACAGTCAGCACAGCCGACGCCAACACCATCAGGAAGGCGAGGATCGCCAGCGTCGTGTAGTCGCGATCGCGCCGCAGCGAAAATGTGCGCACCACCACCGCGAACAGCACCAGGTGCACCGTCGCCGAAAGAAAGCTGCGCGAGAGAAGAAGGTAATCGGCCCCGTAGAAGACGAAGTATCCAATCGTTAGCGGCGTGGTCCAGTGCTCCGAAATCACGACGGACCGCCGCGTCGCCAACATGTAGCCGCGCAAGGCCAGCGCCGCTCCCGCCAGCAACACGGATGGCAGATCCACGCCCCCGGTGCTCGCTAATGTGCCAAACCCCACCAGCACAAGCAAATAGACAGAGAATTCAAAGTATCGGTTAACCGCCTGGGATAGCGGGTTCAACTCGAGTTGTCGCGTGATCTGTGCCATCGAAAGTAGCGGCGGCGCGTAGAGCCTGTCCGCCTCTAAACAGTTTTGTTCAAGCCCCTGGGTTCCGTATCTAGGTTCAGTCTATTGTTCGACAAGTTCTATCCAGAAGGGAAGGCTTTCATGCCTCTTTCTTGCACCGAAAGTCACCAGCCCTTTGCCCGCACCACAGCGGCGAACCGTAACGCCGGCAGCCTGCCCTGAGTTGCCGAAGCCCCGAGCGAAGCCGAGGGGGAAGTCGAAGGGTCCCGCCGGCTTCACTTTAAATTTCGAGACGGCTGCCCATCGCACGCCCTTGACCGGCAAAACGCTCTTCTTTGTTAGAATCATTCAGGTCAGGCATCGGTCTCACGCGACGTACTCTCGCCAACCCCGCCAGGTCCGGAAGGAAGCAACGGTAACGGGCTCTTGCGTGTGCAGTGGGCCCCCGGTGCCTGGCTTAACTTCACTCTCTGCCCGCGAAACCTTTACGCTCCCTTTACAAGTCTTTGCGCAAGAAATCCTTATTCTCTCATCTCAACTATGGCAACAAAATATCTGCCAGGTTGGCCAGGGAAGGTTGGTAGGGGAAAACAATGCGCAGCGTTCCATCGAAAAGCATATCGCCGAGTGTGACAATTCGTGTTTCTGGTTCTCTCTCTCAAAGTCATCTGGCGTACCTCGACCAACTCGTGTCTTCCGCGATCGACTGTGCCTTGTGGCCTCTACTCGACCTGACCCACCTGGAGGAACTGGACCGCATTGCGCTAACCTACCTCCTAGCCGGTGAGGGCCGCCATTTCGGCGTCGTCGCCTGCCCGAATTTCATCCGCGAATGGATGCAACACGAGAAGGAACAGGAAGCCGCCTGATCGCCCCGTTGTCCATGCTACAGCTCTACTTGTTTAATGTGGGGACAGCCGTCCTCGGCTGTCCGTCGAGCGCAGCTCGACTGTCTACCCTTAAGGCTCCATGAGTTAGACTTTCTGCCTCCAATCCTGCAAAATACTGAGTCTCATACTCAGGAGCTCTAATTGACGAATCCTATCCGCGCCAAGATCAGCGCCCTCGGCACCTACGTGCCGCCTCGGCTCCTCACCAACGCCGACCTAGAAAAGATGGTCGACACCACCAACGACTGGATCCTCGCGCGCGTCGGCATCCGCGAACGCCACATCGTCGAAAAAGGCGTGGCCACCAGCGATCTCGCAGTAGAAGCCGCCAGGAAGGCTCTTGCCCAGCGCGGCCTCGCGCCCAGCGACCTCGACGTCATCATCGTCGGCACGGTCACGCCCGATATGTTCTTTCCCTCAACCGCCTGCCTCGTCCAGCACAAACTAGGAGCCGAGGGCGTTTGGGGATTCGATCTTTCCGCTGCCTGCTCCGCCTTCGTCTACGCCGTGCAGACGGGCGCGCAATTCATCGCCACGGGAACCCACAAGCGAGTCCTCGTGATCGGCGCAGATGTGATGTCCTCAATCATCGACTACGCGGACCGCGCCACCTGCGTAATCTTCGGCGACGGCGCCGGCGCCGTGCTTCTCGAGCCTGCCGAAGACGATTCCGTTGGCTTGATCGACTTCATCCACGAAGTCGATGGCTCCGGAGGATGCTTCCTGCAGATGCCCGGCGGCGGCAGCCTCAATCCGGCAACCCGCGAAACTGTCGACAAGAAAATGCACTTCGTTCACCAGGATGGCCAGCAGGTCTTCAAGTTCGCCGTGCGCAAGCAAACCGAAGCCTGCCTGAAGCTGCTCGAACGCAACGGCCTCAAGGGTTCGGATATCGACGCCTTCATCCCGCACCAGGCCAACCTGCGCATCATCAACGCCACCGCCGAACGCCTCGGCCTGCGCCCCGAAAGCGTAATCGTCAATATCCAATGCTTCGGCAACACCACCGCAGGAACGATTCCACTGGCCATGAACACCGCCGTAGAACAAGGCAAACTGAAGAAGGGAAGTCTAGTCCTGATGGCCTCAGTGGGTGCGGGATTCACAGTAGGCGCAGCCCTCCTCCGCTGGGCCTTCTAAAACCGCAGGGCTGCAAGAGTCGCGCCGGCGTCCCGCCGGCTTACCTCTTAACAGGTTCCGATCGACAGGTTGTGCTTTTGGGTGGAGCAGCGCTTCAGCGCCGCGTCTACGCGCACCACAAGAGACAGGGCTTCAGCCCCCGAGGTACGTTCGTAGCCTGAGGTCGCTGCGGTGGAAACGCGTTAGTCCCCATAGCACCTGGACAATCCAGTTTGTTCGTTGGCCCAAGTTTGCGACGTGTGAACAACCCCCTCAAGCCAAAACCGGTCTTGAGTGGAGCCCCAGCCCCAGGCGGTCTTGCTGTGGCCACCTGCGGGCAATGTGCGGACCTCGCAATAACACGTTCGAGTAAAATGCTCTCAGAGCAACGCAGAAAGGAGAATACGATGCAAGTTCAGAGTGACTACTTCAATGCCTATCACAACCTAAAGCTGACACGAGATGACAAAGGCGTGCTGGTTGCTGAATTCCACACCAACGGCGGGCCGTTCGTTATGTCCGCCCCATCTCACACGGAATTTGTCGAGGCCTTCTACCGGATTTCGCAAGACCGAGCGAACAAGATCGTAATCCTTACGGGCGCCGGTGGGGAATTCATTACTGATGTCGATTGGTCCTCTTTCGGCGATGTCGCCGACCCCGGCGTCTGGAGCCAGGTTCACGACGAAGGCGTTCAGGTTTTGGAAAACATAGCCAACATACGCGTCCCAGTCATCGCGGCAATCGAGGGGCGTGCCCATGTGCATTCAGACTACGCGCTACTTGCCAGCGTAATTGTGGCGGCAGACGGGGCGACCTTCCAGGACGTGTCCCACTTCTCCGCGGGCGTTGCGCCCGGCGACGGAATCTTTACCACCTGGAGTTACCGCGCTGGAGCGGGACGAGCGGAGGCGTTCCTGCTGAACCCCCAGCCGCTGCCGGCTCGTACTGCACGGGAATGGGGAGTGGTTGCCGAGGTTGTGCCGAACGGTAAGGCGCTCAGTCGGGCGCGGGAATTGGCTGAGCTTTACCTGAAGGCTCCGGAGGTGACCCGCCGCAACACACGCATCCACTTCATTCAACCGTTGAAGGAGCGCATCGTGCGCGAAGTTGGCTACGGATTGTCGCTCGAAGGAGCGTCGTCGGCCGACCTCGTCAAATCAATGCGAGCCAGGAGTGAACCGGTCGCTCAGAAAGGAAAAGTCGCATGAAGCGCACCGAAAGCGCTCCATCCCCTCAGGTGCTTAAGAAGAGTCTGTGACGTGTGAGCATCCCACTCAAGCCGCGCCGCAACGCTCTGTCATCCCGAGGGGAGCATGAGCGTCCGAAGGGCGGTCATGCGGAGTCGAGGGACCCCATGCCCGTCGATACCCAGCAGTGGCCCGACAGGGAGTCCCCCTGAGGTCCCGGTCCTCGGCTGCGGGGGGCGCCGCGCACCGTGTGCGGCGGACGCTGGGGTCTGCCAAGGTGACGAAATGACTCGGCCCACTGTGCCGAAACGCGTCAGTCCCCACGGCCTGAGGACAATCTAATTTTGTTCGCCGGACTGAGTCTGTGACGTGTAAACACCCCCACTCAAGCCAAAACCGGGCTTGAGTGAGCCACCCGTCAGCCACTTGCGCATAGGATAGCGATAGGCTCAACCTAAGCACTAGGAGCCCAACGTGACAATCCGGAAAGCTGCCTTGCAAATTGCAGCCGTGGTGCTGCTCATCCTGATGGCGTTCAACACCTATCTCGCCATCGATCACTTAGAGCGAATCCAGGCGACTGCGGCCCGCAGCCTCAAGAGCTCCGGCGTGCAAGCTGGCATCTCCCGCGTCTGGCAGGATTTCACCGACATGGAGACTGGGCAGCGCGGCTACCTTCTCACCGACGACCCTGCCTATCTGCAGCCTTACGTTGACTCGAAAAACGGAATCGCTACCGACTTCGCCAATCTTCGCTCCGCCCTAGCCAATCGCCCCCAACCCGAGCAGGCGCTCGAGACCCAACTGGAAGCCCTCGCCGCCTCGAAACAAGCCGAGATCGAGCGCACCATCGCTTTGCGCCAGCAGGGATACCGCCACCGCGCCTTCCAACTCGTGCAAACCAACCAAGGCAAAATACTCCGATCAGGCTCGCTCTCTCGTCTCCTCCTTGTCCTCCCTGGAAAACAGCCGCTTCGCCGCGCTGGAACAACAGAGGGACGCCAACTCCACCCAGGCCATGTCGCAAACCATCGCCGCCAATTTGTGTTTGCTTCTGCTAACCGCAGGCCTCTTTCTGCTCATCCGCTTCCACGAGCGTGCCCTCGAACAGCAAGCCGCACA
>JBAUYE010000485.1:0-21408 GCA_049584615.1 Candidatus Sulfotelmatobacter sp. | reverse complement strand
CCTTCGCATCCCTGCCCGAGATGATGACAACTCGCGTCTTGCCGGTGCGAATGATCTCTTGGAGGACTGCCGAAATGCCGGAATACGGGCATGCTTGTTCTGGATCTTTGCGGAACGGCGCGAGCGTGCCGTCGTAGTCAAGCATCAGCAGCGACTGGGGAGCACGGGCGACTGCGAGCAGAAGGGATTCAACCTTGGGTTTTGCGTGCGGCGCCAACAAGTCCTCCTCCATCTCGCCCCTTTGGTCGATCAGACTGCGATCACGCTGCCACGAAACTCTTCCTGAGCGCGATCTGCCACATCCAGCCTTACCTCGCAAAGCTCTGTGATCAGACTTCCCGCCCAGTGAAAAATGTTTTGCTCTTTTATCAGCTTGCGCATGCGATGCACGCGCATTTGCTTCTCCTCCGGTTCCATCTCCAAGGCGGTGCGGATGGCTTCGGCAGTCTGATCAATGTCGTAAGGGTTCACCAGCAAAGCATCCCGCAGTTCACGCGCGGCTCCGGTGAACTGGCTCAGGATCAGTACGCCGCGTTCGTCGCGCCGCGCCGCAAGAAATTCCTTGGCTACCAGGTTCATGCCGTCGTGCAGGGATGTCACCAGACAAAGGTCAGCAGCGCAGTAGTAGCGCCGTATCTCTTCGTGGCTGTGTTGCCGCTTCAGAAAAACAATGGGCTTCCACTTCCCGGCCTGAAAGCGCCAGTTGATTCGTTCCGCTTCCGATTCCACCTCCGCCAGCAGGTCGTGATAGCGCTTGATGTGAGTGCGGCTGGGTGCTCCAATCTGCACGAATGTGAACTTGCCTCGGTAACGAGGATATTTTTCCAGAAAGCGCTCGACCGCCCGAAAGCGCTCCGGGATTCCCTTCGTGTAATCCACGCGGTCGACGCCAATCCCTACGAATGCTGCTTCTACGCCCAGGCCTTGCTTAAATGCCGAGCGCTCAAGGTAGTTGACGGAACAATCGTCGCTCTCGACGGACTCGTCGTCCGTAAGGTCCACACTGATTGGGAAGGGCCGAACGATTGTCCGGTGGTTCTGTCGCGACACGGCAAAATGCTCCCAGTCCACGCGTGATTCCACAACTCGGTCAACCGTCTGAAGAAAGTTGTTGCAGTGGGACTGGATGTGAAACCCGACAAGATCCGCTCCCAACAGCCCGTCGACTAGCTGGCGCTGCCAGGGACAGATGCCGAAGGCTTCTGGGTTGGGCCACGGAATATGCCAGAAAATCGCGACGCGCGCGTCGGGCCTCTTTTCCTTCAGCAGCCTGGGCAATAATGCAAAGTGGTAATCCTGGACCAGCACCACGGGCTTCGGCGTATCCTCGATCTCTTGCAACACCGCATCGGTGAACTTGCGATTCACCTCCTGATAGTGTTGCCAGTCTTGCGCCCGGAAGATGGGGCGTGTATGAGCGATGTGACAAAGCGGCCAGAGGCCTTCATTCGCAAACCCGTAATAGTAGCCTTCTTCTTCCTCTTTGCTCAGCCACACCCGGCGGAGGGTATAGCGAGGATCGTCCACAGGGACGCGCAGCCGGTCGTGCGCGTCCACAACTTCGGCGTCGGCGTCTCCGCTGCCATGTGCGATCCAGGTTCCATCGCAGGCGTCGAGTATCGGTTCCAAAGCACTGACCAGGCCGCTTGGTGGTACCACCACCTCGATCGATTTCCCATTTCGCTGGTGCGTGTAAGGTTCACGATTCGAGACTACAAAAATGCGGCCACCGTCCAGGCGAGTCTGGACCTGCACTGCAAGCCGGTCCGCGGTCCACATGGACTCTGAGGCTTCCCGCAGGCGGGCCTCATTTTCCGCGGCGTTGCGTGCCTGACTGAGGCTCTCTGCCAGCGTGGCTACTTCCCGCGCCAACGGGCGGAATACATCAAGATCTGGCATCTTCTGGCGTGAGGAAATTCTGCCCATGCGAAGCGCGCGCATCCATTGCGCTGCTTGCGCGATCGGACCGGCGATGCTCCAGCGCACGATCAGCAGTGTAATGAAAACTATGAGGAACATCTGGACGAGCACTCTCAGAAAGGCCTCGCGCCACGCCCGAAGAGTTTGTGCGCGAATGTAGCTAACGTCGTGGACGACGACGAGCGCCCCGACGGTCTCATCCTCCCGGTGCAGGGGCACTACAAGGATGTGTGCGGCATCATTTCCCAGTCGCCCGAAGAAGCCTTCTCCGCTATTCTGTGCTATTACCTCGGCCACATTGCTGGGAGTAGCGGTGAGGACTCCTGCTAACTCGGAGCTAATCGCCACCAGCTTGCCCTGGCGGTCATAGACGGCAACGCCCAGCAAATGCTCGCGGTTTCCGAAGCGCTGTACCAGCCGCTGCAGTCCCCGCTCCGATCCGTTTTCCCTTTCCCATGACTTCTCAACATTGCCGGCAATGCTTTCGCCGATTACCTCCGCGCGCCGTTCCAGGTCGCTGCGTAACGCGCGTTTTTCTCTCACCACCTCGTAGTAAGAGAACCCCAGAGAGACCAGGGTGATGCCGACAATCAGAGACACAATGAGCCGGACACTCAACAAGCGCATGGGGAATCTTAATGGTGCGGAGCATGCCGGGGCCATACAGGGATCGCCCTAGGGCTCTCCGGGGAGTGGGGATCGAACGAGACCTACAGGAAACACCCTAGGGTCATCCTACAGTTCTTCGTGGTATCAATCTGTCACCTGTAGATTCCTGCTTAAGGTTTACATTTCAAATAAAAGGTTTAGATTTCAAACAGATGTCTGATTGCCCTGCTTTTGCTGGCTCAGCGGACTGCGGGAGAAAAAAGAATTATGAAGAGAAACAGCCAAGACTCGGCGACTGCCGTTGCTGACGGCGCATCCGAAGTCAAGAAAAACGAAGACAAGAAACACAAGAACAACGGGAATTCCGTCCCGATCGTTCAGCCGACCGCGGCTGATCTTGGCGTGATCCTGGCCAGCCTGCAAACCATGCGAGATGGCGACTTTTCCGTGCGGCTTCCGGGATCCTGGACAGGACTGGCGGGGAAAATTGCAGACACCTTCAATTCCATTGTTGCGGCCAACCAGCAGATGGCCGGAGAACTAAAGCGCGTTGGGCAGGTAGTCGGAAAAGAAGGCCGGACGCGTGAACGCACGCGCTTTCATGAATCCAGGGGAGCGTGGGGCGAGATGGAAGTTTCGATCAACACTCTGGTTGAGGATCTGCTTCGTCCAACAGAGGGTGTGACCCGCGCCATCGCGGCTGTTGCGCAAGGGAATCTGACGCAGACCGTGCGCCTGGACGTGGACGGACGGCCGCTGGAAGGCGAATTCCTGCGCTCCGCCAACATCGTCAACACCATGATTCAGCAGCTCAGCGTATTTACCGCCGAGGTGACGCGTGTAGCGCGTGAGGTCGGCACGGACGGCAAGCTTGGCGGCCAGGCGCAAGTACCGGGCGTGGCTGGCACGTGGAAAGATCTCACGGACTCCGTGAACTCGATGGCCAGCAACTTGACCGGCCAGGTGCGCAACATCGCTGAAGTTGCAACCGCGGTCGCCAGCGGCGATCTCTCCCGCAAAATTACCGTGGATGTGCGCGGCGAGATTCTCCAACTGAAGGAAGCCATCAACACGATGGTGGACCAGTTACGCTCGTTTGCGTCTGAAGTGACGCGCGTTGCTCGTGAAGTCGGAACTGACGGGAAGCTGGGCGGCCAGGCCGTCGTCGTAGGCGTGGCGGGCACCTGGAAAGATCTTACAGATTCGGTCAACGCCATGGCCGGCAACTTGACGGCTCAGGTGCGAAACATCGCTGAGGTGACCACCGCGGTCGCCCGAGGTGATTTGTCTCGAAAGATCACGGTCGATGTGAAGGGAGAAATTCTTGAACTCAAAGACACCATCAATACAATGGTGGACCAGCTCAACGCGTTCGCCGGCGAAGTCACTCGTGTAGCGCGTGAAGTGGGTACCGAAGGCAAGCTGGGCGGACAAGCGCAAGTACCGGGCGTTGGCGGCACATGGAAAGATCTGACGGACAACGTGAACTTCATGGCCAGCAACCTCACCGGCCAAGTGCGAAACATCGCCGAAGTAGCGACGGCTATTGCGAACGGCGATCTTTCGCGCAAAATCACGGTCGATGTCCGCGGCGAGATTTTGCAACTGAAAGAAACGCTGAACACGATGGTCGATCAGCTCAATCGTTTCGCCGGCGAAGTAACGCGGGTAGCGCGCGAAGTCGGCACCGAAGGGCGTCTCGGAGGACAGGCCAACGTGCCGGGCGTGGCCGGCACATGGAAGGATCTTACGGATTCTGTTAACTCGATGGCCGGCAATCTTACCGGTCAGGTGCGCAACATTGCCGAAGTTACGACCGCTGTGGCCCGTGGTGATTTGTCGCGCAAGATCACGGTCGACGTGAAAGGAGAAATCCTCGAGCTTAAGAACACCATTAATACGATGGTGGATCAGCTCAACGCGTTCGCCGGCGAAGTGACGCGCGTGGCCCGCGAGGTCGGCACCGAAGGCAAGCTCGGCGGACAGGCTCAAGTGCCGGGAGTGGCCGGCACCTGGAAAGATCTTACCGACAACGTGAACTTCATGGCCAGTAACCTGACCGGCCAGGTGCGAAACATCGCCGAAGTGGCCACTGCCGTGGCTCGCGGCGACTTGTCGCGGAAGATCACGGTCGACGTGAAGGGAGAAATTCTCGAACTCAAGGACACCATCAACACGATGGTGGATCAATTGCGCTCATTCGCATCCGAAGTGACCCGCGTTGCCCGCGAAGTAGGCACCGACGGCAAACTCGGCGGCCAGGCCCAGGTGCCTGGAGTGGGCGGCACATGGAAGGACCTTACCGACTCCGTCAATTCGATGGCCAGCAATTTGACCGGCCAGGTGCGCAATATTGCAGAAGTGGCCACGGCTATCGCGAACGGAGACTTGTCGAAGAAGATCACAGTAAACGTGAGCGGGGAGATCCTCCTGCTCAAGGAAACCATCAACACCATGGTGGATCAACTCAACGCGTTCGCCGGCGAGGTAACACGCGTGGCGCGCGAGGTCGGTACTGAAGGGCGTCTGGGAGGACAGGCCAACGTGCCTGGGGTTGCAGGGACGTGGAAGGATCTTACGGATTCTGTAAACTCGATGGCCGGCAATCTCACCGGTCAAGTACGAAATATCGCGGAAGTCACGACGGCCGTGGCCCGTGGCGATCTGTCGCGCAAGATCACGGTCGATGTGAAAGGCGAGATTCTCGAACTCAAGAACACTATCAACACGATGGTGGACCAACTCAACGCGTTCGCCGGGGAAGTGACGCGCGTAGCGCGTGAAGTCGGTACCGACGGAAAGCTGGGCGGCCAAGCCCAGGTGCCCGGAGTCGCAGGGACGTGGAAAGATCTCACCGACAACGTGAACTTCATGGCCAGCAATCTTACTGGCCAGGTGCGTAATATTGCTGAAGTCGCCACGGCCATTGCCAACGGGGATCTCTCGAAGAAAATCACCGTGGACGTGCGCGGCGAAATCTTGCAGCTGAAAGAAACGCTGAACACAATGGTCGAGCAATTGCGCTCGTTCGCTGCTGAAGTAACTCGTGTGGCGCGCGAGGTCGGCAGCGAAGGCCGTCTGGGCGGGCAGGCCAACGTGTCGGGCGTAGCCGGTACATGGAAAGATCTCACCGACTCCGTGAACGCGATGGCCGGAAACCTCACCGGCCAGGTGCGCAACATCGCCGAGGTGACCACTGCCGTGGCGCGCGGCGATTTGTCGCGCAAGATCACGGTCGATGTGAAGGGCGAGATTCTCGAACTCAAGAACACCATCAACACGATGGTCGACCAGCTGAATGCATTCGCTGCCGAAGTCACTCGCGTGGCGCGCGAAGTGGGTACAGAAGGCAAGCTGGGCGGGCAGGCGCAGGTGCCCGGAGTGGCCGGAACCTGGAAGGATCTGACGGACAACGTGAACGTGATGGCTGCCAACCTGACGGAACAGGTGCGTGGCATCGTCAAAGTGGTGACCGCCGTCGCTAATGGTGAGCTGACACAGAAGCTGACTGTGAACGCGAAGGGCGAAGTTGCCGCGCTAGCGGAAACCATCAACAATATGACGAATACGCTGGCGACCTTTGCCGATCAGGTAACAACCGTAGCGCGCGAAGTCGGCGTGGAAGGCCGGCTCGGCGGGCAGGCCAACGTGCCCGGCGCCGCGGGTACGTGGAAAGATCTCACGGGCAACGTGAACCTGCTGGCCGACAATCTTACCAACCAGGTGCGGGCCATCGCTGAAGTTGCCACCGCTGTCACCAAGGGCGACCTGACGCGCTCCATTCAGGTGGAAGCCAGCGGCGAAGTTGCGGACTTGAAAGACAACCTCAATACCATGATTGACAATCTGCGGCTCACCACGGATCGCAATACCGAGCAGGACTGGCTCAAGACGAATCTGGCCCGCTTCACGGGAATGTTGCAGGGGCAAAGAGATTTGGCGACCGTAGGACGTATGTTGCTGTCAGAACTGGCGCCTCTGGTAAGCGCCCAGCAAGGCGTGATCTACCAGATGGGCAGCGAGGAATCAACGGAGATGGTGCTGCTCTCGGCCTTCGCTGGTGACGGCGAAGATGGACATCTGCGGCGCTTGAAGCTGGGCGAGGGGCTGGTGGGACAGTGCGCGGCGGAAAAACGGCGAATGCTGATCTCCGACTTGCCGCCAAATACAGTTGCGATTCGCTCCGGTTTGTTCGAGGCGGTTCCGCGAAATGTGATCGTCCTCCCGGTGCTGTTTGAAGACCGGGTCAAGGCCGTTATTGAGCTGGCCTCGCTGAGTGCTTTCACTACCTCTCAGCTGGCATTTCTTGAGCAGTTGACGGCCAGCATCGGCATCGTGCTTAACAGCATTGAGGCCACCATGCAGACGGAAGGACTGTTGAAGCAGTCCCAGCAGCTGGCCACTGAACTCCAGGTGCAGCAAAAAGAATTGCAGCAGACCAATGAGCAGCTGGCACAGAAGGCGCAGCAGCTTGCGGAGCAGAACGTGGAGGTCGAGCGCAAGAACCAGGAAATCGAGCAGGCCCGGCGAGCTTTGGAAGAGAAGGCCAAAGAACTGGCGCTGACTTCGAAATACAAGTCTGAATTCCTGGCCAACATGTCCCATGAGCTGCGGACACCGCTCAACAGCATCCTGGTGCTTGGCCAGCAGCTCAGCGACAACCCGGATGGCAACCTTACGCCGAAGCAGGTTGAATTCTCCCGTACGATTCATGGCGCCGGCACAGACTTGCTGAACCTGATCACGGACATTCTTGATTTGTCGAAAATCGAATCTGGAACTGTTTCCGTTGAAGCGGAGGAAGTCTTCTTCGCCAGCATGCTGGATGCGGTGGAACGTCCGTTCCGGCACGAGGCGGAGAACCGGCATCTCAGTTTTGAGGTGCAGACCGATCCTCACCTTTCCCGGAGTGTGGTCACCGACTCGAAGCGGCTGCAGCAGGTGTTGAAGAACCTGTTGTCGAATGCCTTTAAGTTCACCGAAGTTGGCGGTGTTCGCCTGTCTGTGTCGCAGGCCAGAAGCGGCTGGACCGAGGGTCATCCGATCCTGGGCAATGCAGCGTCGGTGGTGGCCTTTGAAGTTTCTGACACGGGCATCGGCATTCCATTCGAAAAGCAGCGGATCATCTTCGAGGCGTTCCAGCAAGCAGACGCCGGCACCAGCCGAAAGTATGGAGGCACGGGCCTGGGGCTGGCGATCAGCCGTGAACTGGCCAGTCTACTTGGAGGAGAAATCCAGCTGCGCAGCGCCCCGGGACGGGGCAGCACGTTCACTCTCTACCTGCCGCAAGCTTACGTGGGGCCTTCCACCGCGCAAGTTGCCCCGTCGGAGGGAAGATTCCGATCCTCCATTTCACCGGTGCAGTTGACAGCAGCGGGGGTCGCCGAGCGTCCAGTCGAAAAGATTGCAGACGACCGGGACGATCTGCAACCCGATGATGCCGTCTTGCTGATCGTCGAGGATGACCCGCACTATGCGCGTGTGTTGTTCGATCTCTCTCGGGACAAGGGCTTTAAGGTTCTTGTAGCGACAAGGGGTGCAGAAGCCCTCGCGTTGGCCAAGGAATATCATCCGACCGCAGTCTCACTGGATGTTTTTCTGCCCGACATGCTGGGCTGGACCGTCCTGAACCACCTGAAGCAGGATCCGGCGACCCGTCACATACCGGTTCAGATGTTGACGCTGGACGAAGATCGGCACCACGGCCTCACGCGAGGCGCGTTTGCATTTGTTACCAAGCCGACCACGCCGGAAGGGCTGGAGATGGCGCTGGCCCGCATCAAGGAATACTCCGCTCCCCGCCGCAAGCGATTGCTGGTGGTGGAAG
Organism: Candidatus Sulfotelmatobacter sp.; assembly: GCA_049584615.1. Taxonomy (GTDB): domain Bacteria; phylum Acidobacteriota; class Terriglobia; order Terriglobales; family Acidobacteriaceae; genus Sulfotelmatobacter. Next base: position 13,052 of record JBAUYE010000485.1, on the reverse strand, counting down.
ACAATCCTGCCGAGCAGCTGAGCATCAAGGAATTGCTGGGTTATGAGGACATTGACGTCACCGTCGTTGCCACCGGTGCTGAGGCAGTCCAGATTGTCGGCGAGCAGGCGTTCGACTGCGTAGTGCTTGACCTTCGTCTGCCCGACATATCAGGCTTCGACGTGTTGGAGCGCTTCCGCGACACTCCGTCGCTGAGCGACTTGCCGGTTGTAGTCTTTACCGGCAAGGAACTTTCTCCGGAAGAAGATGCCCGACTGCATTCGCTGGCGCGCAGCGTTGTGGTGAAGGGGGTGGAATCGCCGGAACGGCTGCTCGATGAGACTGCGTTGTTTCTGCATCGTGTCGTCGCTGATCTTCCTGTGGAAAAGCAGCGACTGCTCGACCGTCTGCACCACTCTGACGATGCCCTTGTGGGGAAAAAAGTGCTGGTGGTCGATGATGATGTGCGCAACATCTTCGCCCTTAGCAGCGTGATCGAACGTCGCGGCATGGAGGTGCTCACCGCCGGAACCGGCCGGGAAGCGATCGCCAAGCTGGAATCGACGCCGGATATTGCCATCGTATTGATGGACATCATGATGCCTGAGATGGACGGCTATGAGACCATGCAGGTGATCCGGCGAAACTCTTTGTTCCGGCGCTTGCCGATCATCGCCCTAACCGCGAAAGCGATGAAAGGGGACCGCGAGAAATGCCTCGAGGCGGGAGCTTCAGAGTATCTGGCCAAACCGGTCAATACCGAGCAACTGCTCTCGTCGCTGCGTACGTGGCTTCATCGATAGCAGCCGGCCCGAGGCAGGAGCTTAGCGACTGAGACCTGAGTAGAGAGGACACGTAGGTCATGAGCGCGAACGAAAAAGTCAACATCCTCATGGTGGATGATCAGCCGGCCAAGCTGCTCAGCTATGAGGTCATGCTTGGTGGACTGGGCGAGAATCTGATAAAAGCCGGTTCCGCGAAGGAGGCTCTCGAAGTTCTGCTGAAGACTGACATTGCCGTGGTGCTGATGGATGTGAGCATGCCGGAGCTCGATGGTTTTCAACTGGCTGCCATGATTCGCCAGCATCCGCGCTTTCAGAGGACGGCGATTATTTTTGTTTCGGCGGTGCATCTGACGGACCTGGACCAGCTCAAGGGATACGAACATGGCGCCGTCGATTACATCTCGGTTCCGGTGGTGGCGGAACTGCTGCGCGCGAAGGTCAGGGTATTCGCGGAATTGCACCGCAAAACGCGGCAGCTCGAAACCCTGAATCGCGAACTGGAGCAGCGCGTACTGGAGCGCACGGAAGAGCTGGCCCGAAAAGCGGAAATGCTGCTGTATCTCAACACGGAGCTGGTAGGAAGGAATCAGGAACTCGACGCGATTATTCACACCGCGCCAGACATAATCTTCAGCCGCAAGGCTGACGGCTCCAGGGATTACATCAGCGACCGGTTTTATGACTTTACCGGCGCTACCCCAGCTTCGGCGGATGGTTTCGGATGGCTCGACTATGTGCATCCGGAGGATAAAGATAAGGCCATGGCGGACTGGATGCGCTGTGTTGAATCCGGAGCAAATTACGAAGCGGAGTATCGCCTGCGCTCGAAAGACGGGTCTTATCGGTGGTTCCGGGCTCGGGCCCTTCCAATTCGCGAGGATGATGGGAAAATCGTCAAATGGTACGGAACCTGTTCCGACATTCAAGACAGCAAACTACTGGAACAGTCGATTCGCGACAACGCATTAGAACTGGAGAAGATGGTCGATCGGAGGACGGACGAATTGCGCCGTCTGTCGATTCGGCTCATGACGATGCAGGACCAGGAGCGCCGGCGGCTGGCGCGCGATCTGCACGACGGGTTAGGACAGGAACTCGCTGTGGCCAAGATGGTGCTCGACAAAATGATGCTGAAGAAATCCGCGCAGCCGGCAGAGGAAGAGTGGACTCAAGCCAGCAGCATTGTGGATCGTGCCATTCAGCAAGTGCGCACCATGTCTCACCTTTTGCATCCTCCGCTGCTCGATGAGGTTGGTTTGCTCTCAGCGCTTTCCTGGTACGTGGAAGGGCTGACAAAGCGGAGCGGAATTGAGATATCTCTCGAGGTCCAGCCGCGCGATTTTCCGCGGCTTTCTGCGGACGTGGAGACCGCTGTTTTCCGAATCGTTCAGGAAGCCCTGACCAATGTCTTCCGGCATTCCGAAGCAAGCAAGGTGTGGATTACCCTGGCTCAAAAAGAAGAGAACCTCGTGGTTGCGGTGCGGGACGATGGCAAGGGAGTCGACAAAAGAATTATCGAATTGCAACCGGACAGCGTTGGAGTTGGCATTGGAGGCATGAAACAGCGCGCCAGGGAATTTGGTGGAGAGCTGCGGTTGACCAATGTCCACCCCGGAACCCTCGTCGAACTCACGATTCCCCTTCGCTTGGTGTTGCGTGAGCCCAGTGCAGTCCTGGCGTCCTGAACGGCTGTTGGTGCGACGCGAAGGCTTCGATTTTCAGCCATCAATACTGCCAAGACTGTACTCGCCTGCGTGACCGACCTTAGAAGCCTGCAGACAGGTGGATCGAAGCCTCTACTTCTCCGGAACATGCTAGTCCACTTTACAGCCAGGACCGGATGGAACGAGCACTATCGGAAGGTTAATGTTGACCTCGCAGGAAATTCAAACAGTTGCTCGCTTCGAGCACGGAAGAGGTCCGCTTATGACAAGAATTGGCTCAGTGTTCCCGAGATATCTCCTTGTGCTCGGCGCTGGTCTTCTGCTCTGCGCCGGCATGGCATTTTCAGCAGATGACAAGGATCAATCGGACATAGACAAACGTCTCGATGCATCCGCTCAGGTTCTAAACGAAATCATGGCGATTCCGGACAAAGCAATTCCGGACAAAGTGATGAACGATGCGAAGTGCGTGGCAGTCATTCCCTCCATGGTGAAAATTGCGGTCGGCTTCGGAGGCAGTCACGGCAAAGGCGTCGCTACGTGCCGGACAGAGAGCGGCCACTGGAGCGCTCCTGCACCGATTACCATCACGGGTGGAAGCTGGGGGCTGCAGCTCGGTGGTCAGGCTGTCGACTTGGTGATGATTGTGACCAATGACGATGGAATGCAACATCTGATATCGAGCCACTTCAAGCTGGGCGCGGATGCTTCGGCGGCCGCGGGCCCCGTCGGACGCGATGCCGGTGCCGACACAGACTGGAAAATGAGGGCAGAAGTGCTGACCTACTCACGAGCCCGGGGCATTTTTGCGGGAATTGACCTGAACGGCTCCGTCGTCACGCAAGACAAAGATGAAACTCGACTTCTCTACGGGAGATACGTACCGTTCGCCGATATCCTGAACGGAAAAATCCGCCCTAGGGCGGCAAGCGAAACCTTTCTGTCTGCCATCCGGCGATATTCCGGCCAGGCTAGCGAACACGGCGAACTGAAACCGGCGCCGGGGACTCCGGTCACCGCTAGCCGGTGAGGCGAAGGCCTCTGATGGGTTCATTTATGAGGCCCGGTTTGTTCTGCAGCCGGGTCTCGAATGTTCAACCAAGGAAGAATAAGAACAACGGGAGGCTTTCATGTCGACGATTCTACTGATCGTGCTTGTGCTGCTGTTGCTCGGCGCGCTGCCGACCTGGCCCTACAGCAGATCTTGGGGCTATTACCCGAGCGGAGGACTCGGTCTGGTGGTCGTGGTCTTACTTATATTGCTCGTGGCCGGGCGGCTTTAAATCCCTTTAAAGTCGGGCAGGCTTTCGGGTTCTTGTCGCGAGGCCATGGGGGGTTCGCCTTAGCGAATGGTGGGAGTATTAACTCCCACCATTTTTCGTTTCCGACGACGGCCACGTTGCAATTTTCCTTCGAGCGGACCCATTGGCAAGCGTTGACTCCGTCAGGTTGTACAGCAAGTCTGGCAATCAATTACAGGGGCATCCTGATAGGCTGCGAACCGCGTTGTCGTTACTCTCTCTGTGGAAGTTGGAGCTCTCAGAGTGATCGAGAACAATTTAACCAGAACTCTAGTTTGATCGGAGGAGACTACAGTGGCGACTTGCGTGATTTCCGCGACAGCAGCAAATCTGGTTCCGGGCGAGAAGGAAGCCCACCGAGAATCCGAACACAGCCTCGTGCAGCGTGCCCAGAGCGGCGACGAGCACGCCTTTGCCCGGCTGTTTCAGCTTCACAAGAAACGGGTGTATTCCGTTTGTCTGTTGATGACAAAGGATCTAGCCGAGGCTGAGGACCTGACGCAGGAGGCCTTCCTGCAAGTGTTTCGCAGTGTGGGCTCGTTCCGAGGCGACTCCGCCTTTTCTACCTGGCTTTATCGGGTTGCGGTGAACACGGTTCTAATGAAGATACGGCGACGTAAAGCCCCGCCGATACTGTCCCTTGACGAGCCCGTGTCGTCAGAGTCGCCGTCTCTGCGGCGCGACGTCGGAAAAGCAGACCCCAACCTCTCTGGTGCGATCGATCGTATTGCATTGCGCCGCGCCATCCGCGAACTCCCCGACGGCTGCAGGAAGATTTTCGTTCTGCACGAGGTGGAAGGATACCAGCACAATGAGATCGCCCAAATGCTGGACTGCTCGGTCGGCAATTCAAAATCGCAACTGCACAAAGCGAAGATGAAGATGCGCGACCTGCTTTTCCCCAAGCGCAGAGTGTTGCGGCGCACTGCACCCAACCACGCCATTCCAAGCCCGTGTCCGATGTGCGCAGACGGCTCCTTGGAGTCTACTGAGTTTACGGTATTGCAGGTAGGCGGCTGAACTCCTATTGTGCAAAGAGAAAACATGGGAAGGGGAACTCGATGCCAGGAAGAAAGCATCTTCGCGGTGTGAGCGCAAAGGAGCAGAGGGAGTACGAACATATCAAGGAAAGCGCGCAGCGGTCTGGGCGGTACGGTAACCGGGCGCAGGAAGTCGCCGCGCGAACCGTGCTGAAGAGGCATAAAGAGGAAGGCCACAGCAAGGGGCACTAAATGGAAGATCGGGTCTGGAGCGGCGGCGTCTTGCCCATCCAATATCTCAGCCACGCTTAAGTTGGAGTACTAAAAATGGAGGTAGCGCCGCTTGGTTCGAATCCTTGTGGTAGACGACAACCCGGCGGTCCGGCACTATCTTCGAGCTCTTCTCGAGCAGCAAAGCGCCTGGCATGTTTGCGACGAGGCTCGGACCGGAAGAGAGGCGCTGCAACGGGTAGAAAAGAATCAGCCCGACATGATTCTGCTGGATTTCCAGATGCCGGATCTAAACGGGCTTGATGTAGCGCGGCAAGTCGTGAGGCTGTTTCCCGAAATTCCCATCCTGATGATCACGATTCATCTATCCAAACAACTGGCGGAGGAGGCCCGCAAGGCGGGCATTCGTGGGGCCTGCGCGAAATCAGATGTTGGCTCAATTGTTGAGGCGGTCGACGTACTGCTGCATGCCGGCACCTATTTCCCATCACTAAGCTCGACCGGCAACTAGGATCTCAATTGGCGAACCGAGAATACAGGATTCACTGTATTCGAAGCGCAATAGTACCATGCTAGTTTGGACGTTGCTTTACCGAGGAATTGCTTTTCCGCCCGGTACGAGTGGACTTGTGCGCAAGAACGTGGCAAAGTTGAAAATAGAGCCAGCCGTGAAGCGATTGAATTTTTACGAGGCTGCCTCCAGAGAGCCAGAAACCTTATGGCAGTCCGAATCCTGCTGGTGGATGATCATCCCATCGTGAGACAGGGCTTGCGGACTCTACTGGAGGGACGGTCCGGTTGGGAAGTTGTGGGTGAGGCTTCGGACGGAATCGAGGCTCTGGACAAGGTTGAGACTTTGCACCCCGATATTGTGGTGCTCGATGTCACCATGCCTCGAATGAACGGCCTGGAGGCGTGCCGGTTAATTCAAAAGAGGCGAAACGGCGCCAGTCTAGAGGTTTTGTTTGTTACGCAACATGATTCTCCGCAGATGATGCGAGAGGCTCTGGACGCGGGAGCAAGAGGGTATGTAGTGAAGTCGAATGCCGCCCGCGACCTGCTGGAGGCGGTGGAGGCGGTAAGTCAGCATCGGGTTTTTACAGCACTGGCGCAGATCCCGCACGCTTCGTGCTGAATTCTGCGCTACCGGAACATTAGGATCGTTCTATCTCTGAGGTTATACCTGGAGGATGCCATGAAAGTTCGTATCTTGTTGGCCGACGATCACGAAATCGTGCGCCGAGGGCTATGCGCGCTGCTCCAGAAACACGAAGGGTGGGAAGTTTGCGGAGAGGCGTCCGATGGGCGCGAGGCGGTCGAGATGGCCAAGCAATTGAAGCCGGATGTCGTGATCGTAGACATAGGCATGCCATTCCTCAACGGCTTGGATACAACCCGCCAGTTGTTGCAGCACGACCCTCATTTCAAAGTCATAGTATTGACCATCACCGATTCTGATCAGGTTATTCGTGAGGCTCTCGATGCCGGGGCACGCGGCTTCGTGCTTAAATCGGACGCGGCTCGCGATCTGGTGGCCGCAGTGGAAGCCTTGCAGAGCAAGCGAATGTTTTTCACCCCGCGAGTAAACGACCTGGTCTTAGCGGGCTTCCTGGAGAAGGGACACGCCATATCGCGAAATGCGCCGCCGGATCTGCCGACCTTAACCGCCCGCGAACGTGAAGTTACCCAGCTTCTCGCTGAAGGGAAGAGTTCCAAGGAGGTGGCCGTACTGCTGAACTTGAGCACCAAGACAGTGGAAACCCATCGCAGCAACATTATGCGGAAGCTCAGTCTGCACTCCATCCGCGATCTGGTCGTGTACGCCATCAAGAACAACATAATCCAGATCCAGATGCCGCAACTCCGCGGCACGCCGGAGACTACGGTCGCCTGAGCGGGATATTTCCGATCACTATTTGGGAATAACTTACACCATACTTCTCTACGGGTTATTGACCTAAGACACTGGAATTCAAGGGATTGCGAATTTGGCAATCTCCGTGCTCCTTTGTCAACGGTAACACTGACCGCACTTACGCAGTTCATGCTGCCCGCTTGTGCTGGTCCCTGCAACCTGGGCTGGTCGCGAGGGCAACTAACCTGAGACCCCGGGGATCGCAAGGGAATTGCTCGTTTGTATCGGGAGGTGAAGCTTGAGCGTGCTTCGAATCCTTATCGCGGACGATCACGAGGTGGCGAGGAAAGGCATTCGTTCGCTGCTCGAAAGCCATGCGGAGTGGGAAATCTGCGCTGAGGCCAGAGATGGTCGTGAAGCGGTTGAGTATGCCAGCAGGTTGAAGCCTGATATTTTCCTGCTGGATATCGGTATGCCGAACCTGAATGGCCTGGATGCTGCCCGACAAATCCTGGCGATGACCCCCGAAGCTCGCATTTTGATTCTGACTGTACACGATTCGGAACAGATGGTGCGGGAAGTGCTGGCCGTCGGGGCGCGCGGCTTCCTGCTGAAGTCGGACGCGGGACGCGACCTGCTGGCTGCCGTAGAGGCTCTACAGCGCTGGCGAACCTTTTTCACTTCAAGCGTAGCGCAGATGATGGTTGAGGGTTACCTGCGCCTGCGTGAGGAGGGCGCCTCTTCCCGACAATGTGTTTTGACGCCGCGGGAACGGGAAGTGATTCAGCTCGTCGCCGAAGGAAAGACCACCAAAGAAGTTGCCTTAGCTCTCAGTCTCAGCGTTAAGACCGCGGAAACTCACCGGACCAACCTGATGCGCAAGCTCGATCTACATTCCGTCGCGGCTCTTACTCTCTATGCGGTGCGGAATGGAATCGTTCACATCTATTGAACGAGGGCCGCTGGAAATCCGCGGTAAATAAAGCCAGATTGAGTCTTCGCTAGGGTCTTTACTGGATACAGGTGACGCTGCAGAGCACATAAGCTCTAGAGCAGTTGATTAGCACACACAGCTTCCAAAAAGGAGAATGACTATGCTTTGGACCATCGCCGTGTTGCTCTTGATTCTCTGGTTGTTAGGTATGGTCAGCTCGTACACGCTGGGTGGATTCATTCATATCCTGCTAGTTCTGGCCGTGATTGCGGTTTTAATCCGCCTGATCCAGGGCCGAAGCCCGGTACTCTGAGTTCACGGACTGCGAGGCACAGAAGCAAGCGGCACTGGCCGTTTTGAAGCACGAGGACAAATAAGAGTAAGGGAAAGTCATGAATAAAGATCAAATGGAAGGCAAGATTAAAGACGTGGCGGGCCGCATCGAGCGCCAGGCTGGCGAATGGACGGGAGACGAAGACAAAGAAGTCCGGGGAGCATTGAAACAAGTCGAGGGTAAGTTGCAGAACGCCTGGGGCAATGCGAAAAACGCCGGACGGAGGGCAACTGACAAGAAGACGAACGAGGATGTCGAACCTGTCGATGAGAGAAAAGATGAGGACGATGTTCGCTCGCGGCGCAACGTCAGCTAGGCAGGCAGTATAGCCTCAGCTCCCAATTTTATTGTTCTGATGGTGGAGCCTCAGAGACTTGAGGCCCTTATAGTTCTTATTCCTCGTTGATGTAAAACACTCCGTTCCTTTTGCCCGACCCACGCTTAAAGCTTCCATAACTGGGCCAGAGCTCGAGCCGCGTCGTACAATGCTCGTTTCTCTGCACTGGCTTGGGAGATTCCCAAGAGTCTCGCCCTTGTAACGATGGGAGTGCGATATCCGAGCGTCTTGGTGGCGGAGAGATCAGACTGATGGATCTCGCACACGGCCGTCTCGAATGCGCGTCTCAGATCCTCTGCTGATGGTGAGCGGTGTGCCCCTATGCGGTGGTCTGCAATCTTATATGCCATGGGAGAGAACTCAACTTTCTGCACTTCCCCACTGTAGGACGGCGCTCACCAGGCGACAATACTGTGTAGCCCCGGTTGTCCAGCAATAGTTTCCCTACTTGTCAGAGCGGGAAGGTTGTAGAGTTCTTCAGGGCTGAACCAAGCTGCCTCATGAATAACTGATATCAAGAAGTGCTTGCTCTATGCGACCGATCTGCCTCGAGACGATTTGCCCTTCGGCGACTTGTGGTTCTTGTTTACTGCGGCCCTAGTCTTCCGAGACGGCCTGCCGGCACCAGTTCGCGAGCGCTCCGACGGAGCGGCGACAGCTGCGGCGCCGCGCACCCTCGTACTAACCGTTTCGGGAAGTGTCGCCAGGTTTTCGGTTATCTCATGGGTTGCCCTGGTGAGCGTGCCGGCTGCGTAACCCAGTTTGCGGGCGACGGTATTTAGAAGAGGTTCTCGAGTTGTCTTACGTTTCCGTGCTGTCATTTGGGCTCCCTCGAAAAAGAATTCGATAGTAAGGGTGTTGCGTAGAGCCTGCGATCCTCAGGCGCAATTGAGAATGAGTTCCCGGCCCTTGCTGGGCCGGGACTTCCAGGGCATCAGTGGTCACTGGTCTTTCCATTGAAAGAAAACGCCGAACTACGAAGCGCGGCGTTGACGGTCGCGGTTCTTGTCTTCTTCGTTCTCGTCCTGGGTCTGGCCACTCTTCTTCGGCTGGTACTGGCCGGGCTGGCCGCTCTGCTGGCCCTGCCCAGACTGACCGCTTTGCTGGCCTTGTCCGGATTGACCGCTCTGCTGATTCTTCTTCTCCATATCGTCTGCCATAAAAGTTCCTCCTGAGAAGGCGCGGGCTTTCCTGCGTCTTCGAAATTTGTTGCATGCATAACTTAGTTGCTGCAGGAGACGGCAAAGGTTGGGGGAGATTCTTGCAGCACTGATTCGCAATCGGTTAAGTGTCAATCCGAAAAGACGCCCTCCGATCTGCGGAACCTTTGCACCGCTGAAAGGAGGGCCTGCTCGCTTACGTCACCGCGCAGTAGTGCTCACAGCACAACTGTAATTGCAACGCGAACGCCGGGGTGAAGCAGATCAAACAGGAAATATTCGCCATCTATATAGTCGATATAGCACTGATCTGTGTAGGCCCAGCCCACTGGCCAGGGATCAACGATGGTGAACCAGTAGCCGGAATACTGGAAGCGTGGCTGGCCATTAACAATAGTTGGCCGATTGATCACAAGCGTGTGCTGACGCCCAAAGTGAGCGCGGAATTTGTCGTCGGGAATGCGGCCGTGTTGGTTGTCAGCGCCCTTCGCCGGTTCCGCTTGCCTGGACGGTTTGGCGTCTTCCTGCTTTGCTGGCTTGCTCTCGTCTCGGGGAGGCTTAACGTCGTCTTGTTTTGGAGGTTTCACATCGTCTTGTTGTTGGCGCGGAGGTGCGGCTTCATCCTGCGCCGGCTTGGTTGCTTCAGGGCGAGCTTCTTCCTGCGGGGGCTTGGCATCACTTTGCTGGTCTTGTGCATAGATCAGCCCGCCACCTCCTAGAAGTGAAATCAAAACGAATATCCTGACTAGTCTGATGAGTTTCATAGTTTTTATCTCCTTCATGATCTGCCTTAGCCTTGGCTTAACTGCTCTTCCTCCACTGATGACGGCAGGCTTTCAGCCGACATCAAGCGATCGTTCCACCACGAGCCGCGAAGATTCTTCCGCTCTCTTGTGTGCAGTGCGGCAGGCTTAGATGCCGCTGCCTCGGCTCGAGAGATGCGTGACGAGCGAAATCACAAAAAAAACCAGGAAAATGAAAAATAGCAGCTTGGCGACCCCCGCAGCCGCAATTGCTATGCCGGTAAAACCCAATATGCCCGCGATCAGTGCAAACACCAAAAACATTAGTGTCCAGTAAAGCATGATCCCTCCTTACATGACTGTGCTAACGAGAACTTTAGTCGGGAACTGCGAGTGGACGAATCCCTTTCAATCTGTATTTCGAGATTGGGCGTGCTGTACACGGCCTGAAGGTGGCAACGTGTTACGACAAAAAAGCAAGTGCCGGTGTCCCCCCTTTAGGAACCAGCACCTGCTCGATGGGGGCGTTTGTGACCAGAACCTAATATAAAGAGCACTTGCGCTCCCATACGGTAAACCTTGTACCTGGCCGGGAAACCGCCTTAGCCGTGCGGTTCGCGTGGTGCGATCCTGCGGATGTGTTTCACTTTCACGTCCGCCCTGGCTCAGACACGGGTGCGCGCCCTGGATGCGGTGAAGTTTTGCACAAGTGATGTCCTGTAATGCCCCGAAATGACCTTTGTTGCCCCTTGCTGAGACGGGACTGGACCACTAGTATTCCGCGATCGGCGACAGGGAATTAAGAGCGCAAGCGAAAGCGGATCGGGTTGCTCGCTGCGTTGAAGTGGCCAAGTGCGGAGCCCCGGCCTGATGAGGCCAAGTCGATTCATTTGAGGCGGCTGATTGGCAACCGTTATGAAAATGGGAAACTTATCGCATAGTGCGCCAGCCCGGCCAGGTCTGATTGTGGTGGATACGTCTGCGAAAGTTCTCGGTTCCAATCCTGAGGTGCTTCAGATACTTACATTCCCAGAGCACGCACGAAACATTCACAATTTTGGCCTATGGCTAGCGAAGAAGGTTCGCTCGAGTCTGGGCGAAGGGCTATCACGGTCAGGACTTGCGGGTAAGGTGCAATCGGCGAGGAGGACGTATCTTTGCCGGTCTTTTGCGCTCGACCTTCCGGAAAATCATAACAACCCTAACAATCACAGAAATGGTTCAGACCAGTCCGGGAAATTGACGATCGTGATGATCGAGAGGAAAAGCCACGAGTCGACTACGATTGCGGAGATTTCTGAGCGCTTTGGCCTGACCGCTCGCGAGCGGGAAACAGTGCAGTTCCTGCGGGAGGGCTTTACCAGCAAGGAGATCGCTCAGCGCATGAATATCAGCCCTAACACTGTTAAGGCATTTATTCGGCTGGTGATGGTAAAGATGGGCGCTTCGACGCGCTCAGGGATTGTCGGCATGATTGTTTGTCCGAAACCTTGAACCTCAACGCCGGCGCGGCCGACCTCGGCCGATGTCAAGCTACCTTGGCGTTCGACTCTGCCAGGTTCCCACTTAGAGTTGTTTTTGCTTGCGAAACGGTTGCCGGTTTTGAGGATTGAACCGGGCGCTTCAATCTCTTCCAGCGATTCGGATCCAGCGAGCCGGCTAAGGTTCCGGCGACGCGCGACGCGATGATCCTGTGGGCTCTGCTCAGAGCTTCATGGAATCTCGTGAAACGTGACTGCTGAACTGGAATGTCTTTCAGCGCGGATCTATATTTTGCGATCCACGCCTCCTCCGCATCTTTCAAGGGAGTCCGATCCGTTGACATCTCACCACCTCAAATCGCTTGTGTCTGTGTTCACTGTGTTCACGCCTTATAACATCATTAACAGGCCCTGGCACCGCCCCGAAGGAACTAGTCCCGCAGGTGATGACTAGCACGAATAAGTTCCTAAACTGTGAGCGTTGCGAGCCCACATCATTGGAAGTCGCCGCTACGCCTCTTGAAACTCCCGATGACGGCCAGATTGAAGGCAGCAGGAAATTCAAACCAGTCTCGGGGGACCAGCCAATTGGGTACTAGGTTGGCCCGATTAGCCATGGCACTCAAAGCAAGAATTGCATACCGGAAAGATAATTCTTGCCTCGCACCTTCGCCCTCTTCGTCCAACGAACAAGCAAGAGAGTGGGGATGGGCACAGGGACATCCGCGGCGCGCATCTCGCAGCGCAAGACAGACGACTGCGACACAGGCCGCTGACTCAGGAAACACATGCCGCCCTTACTCATATTTTGAGCTCGTCCGAGGATTGGCTTCCTCGGGCCTTTGGCGGTATCGAGGGGAGGGACAGGATTCACCTCGACCTCCAGTACCCGGGGAAACCGGGGTTCTCTCCTTCGCTCTACTTCGTATGATCGCATTGCGAAGTGCGATCTTACGTGAGTGCGATCTTAAGTAAAGTCCTCAAATGGATTAGTTCGCCACGGCTAACTTCTTTGCTCCGCGGCAACATGGCTACACGGATCCGGCGATTCTGCCCACGATTCCGGAACGTGTCGAGACGCCCATCTTCACCATAACCAGACGAAGGAAAGCTTTTACTGTGTTTGGGCTGATGTCCATACGGGCCGCAATCTCCTTGCTGGTAAGGCCCTGCAGCAATAGTTGGACGGTCTCCTGCTCCCTGACGGTTAAATCAAACTCCTCCGACAGTTGCGACAAAGTTGCCGTGCGGGACGAAAACCTTTCAAG
>JBAUYE010000484.1:0-3037 GCA_049584615.1 Candidatus Sulfotelmatobacter sp. | reverse complement strand
GGAAAGAATCTTGCTCACGGAAGATGAAAGAAATCTCGCGAGTGACACTCATTATCAAAATACCCAAAATCGATTGGTGATAAATCCCCATTACGCCCATTGAGTTGCTTTGTCGTACTTAGGCTCTTTTCAGAAACAACGCCGACAGCGGCGGCAGCGTGAGTTTCAGCGAATGCGGGCGACCGTGGGCCGGTTCGTCCTCGGCATTCACTCCGCCCAGATTGCCGACACCGGTGCCGCCGTATTCCAAAGCGTCGCTGTTCAGCAACTCGCGCCAGTAGCCGCCTTCGGGAACGCCCACGCGATAGCCCACGCGCACGATCGGCGTGAAGTTACAGACGATGAGAACGGTGTCTTTGGGAGATTCACTCTTGCGCAGCAGCGAAATCGTGCTGGTCAGATTGTCGTTGCAATCGATCCACTCGAAGCCCGCCGGATTCGTATCGAGAAGGTGCAGGGCAGGTTCGCTGCGATAAACCCGGTTTAACTGTCCCACCCAGTTTTGCATACCGCTATGAACGGGATACCGAAGCACGTCCCACTCCAGGCTGGTGTCGTGCGCCCACTCGCGGACCTGGCCGAACTCGTCGCCCATGAACATCAACTTCTTGCCGGGCTGGGCGTACATGTAAGCGAACAGCAGCCGCAGGTTGGCAAAACGACTTTTCTCATCGCCAGGCATCTTGCCAATCAGCGATCCTTTGCCGTGCACAACCTCGTCGTGCGAAAGCGGCAGCACGAAATTTTCCTGAAACGAATACAGCATGCGGAAAGTGAGCTGGCTGTGGTGATACTTGCGGTGAATGGGATCGTTCTTGAAATACTCGAGCGTGTCGTGCATCCATCCCATATCCCACTTCAAGCCGAAGCCGAGGCCGCCGAGATAAACCGGACGCGAAACCATGGGCCAGGATGTGGACTCCTCCGCGATGGTCTGGATGTCAGGATGCTCTTTGTACGCTTCCTGATTGAAGCGGCGGAGAAATTCGATGGCTTCGAGATTCTCGCGCCCGCCGAACTTGTTGGGAATCCACTCACCTTGCTTGCGCGAATAATCGAGGTAGAGCATGGAAGCGACCGCGTCCACGCGCAGTCCGTCGATGTGATACTTGTCGAGCCAGAACATCGCGCTCGACATGAGAAAACTGCGCACTTCGGTGCGTCCGTAGTTGAAGATGTGCGTCTTCCAGTCAGGATGAAAACCCTGCCGCGAATCGGCGTGCTCATACAAGTGCGTGCCGTCGAAATAAGCCAGGCCGTGGGCGTCGGAAGGGAAGTGCGAAGGGACCCAGTCGAGGATCACGGCGATGCCGTGCTGGTGCAGGTAATCGACCAGATACATGAAATCCTGCGGCGTGCCGTAGCGCGAAGTGGGGGCGAAATAGCCGGTGGTCTGGTATCCCCAGGAACCGTAGAAGGGATGCTCCATCACCGGCAGGAATTCGACGTGAGTGAAGCCCATGCGTACGGCATATTCGGCGAGACGCGGCGCGGTCTCGCGATAAGTTAGCGGACGATTGTGCTCCTCGGGAACGCGCATCCAGGAGCCGAGGTGAACTTCATAAATGGACTGCGGCGCGCGGAGCGAGTTGCGGGCGGCACGCTTCTCCATCCAGTCGCGATCTCCCCACTGGTAGTCGAGATCCCACACCACCGAAGCGGTGCGCGGAGGTTTTTCGTGGAGTATGCCTAGGGGATCGGCTTTGTCGACGCTGTAGCCGTGGCTCCGCGACTCGATATGGAATTTGTAAAGCGCGCCTTTGGTTACGCCAGGGATGAAGCCTTCCCAGATGCCGGAGGCGCCGCGCGGCGCGAGCAGATTCGATTGGGGATTCCAATTGTTGAAGCTGCCGATCACCGAAACCTGGCGGGCATTCGGCGCCCACACGCTGAAGACCGCGCCCTCGAGTCCGTTGCGCGAAACCAGATGCGCGCCCATGGTCTCAGCCATGCGATAGTTGCTGCCTTCGTTGAAGAGGTAAAGATCCTGATCGGAGAGCAGCGTTACACGGTCAGCAGCGGCGGGAGTGGGAGTTTGGGGCATTTCCGAGTTCCTAGTGTACCGGAAAGACCTTCGGGCAGACCGAATGCCCCATGCTAGACTTTGTTTTTCCAGCCATGCCTGCCCTGCGTCTGATTTTTCTCTGGCACCAGCACCAGCCTTTCTACAAGGATCTGGTAACCGGCGAATATCGCCTGCCCTGGGTTCGCCTGCACGGTCTAAAAGATTATTACGGCATGGTGAAGCTGCTGGACGAGTTTCCTAACGTTCACCAGAACTTCAATCTGGTGCCGTCGCTGATTACGCAGATTCAGGATTATGTTGCAGGGACGGCGCAGGATACGTTTCTGAATGTAGCGGCGAAGCCGGCAAAAGACTTGACCCTGAAGGAGCGGCACTTTGCTCTGCAGTATCTTTTTCAGGCGAACCCGGCGAATGTGATCGGGCGTTATCCGCGCTACTGGGAACTGCGCGAGTTGTTCCGCGAGCACGGGTATCTACCGGAGAAGGCGGAAAAGTATTTTGAGGCGCGGCACTTTACCGACCTGCAGGTGCTGTCGCAGATTGCATGGTTTGACGAATTCTTTCTGGAAGACAAAGATGTTGCGGAGCTGATCAAGAAAGAGCGCAACTACTCGCTCGAAGATCAGGCTTTTGTGATCAAGCGCGAACGCGAACTGCTGGGAAAAGTTCTGCCTGCGTACGCGGACGCGGCGAAGAAAGGATTGATCGAGATCTCAGCGACGCCTTTTTATCATCCGATTCTTCCTCTGGTATGTGACACCAACGCGGGAGCAGCTTCTTCGCCGGGGCTGCCTTTGCCGCAAAACCGGTTTCGTCATCCAGAAGACGCGCGTGAACAACTGGTGCGCGCTCTTGATCTTCATCAGCAGGTGTTCGGCGTGCGTCCGCAGGGCGTGTGGCCGTCGGAAGGCAGCGTTTCGGAAGAGACGCTCGCGATTGCGCACAGTCTGGGGATTAAATGGATGGCCACTGACGAAGGCGTGCTCGGCCGCAGCACCGGCGTGTTCTTCG
>JBAUYE010000483.1:0-8569 GCA_049584615.1 Candidatus Sulfotelmatobacter sp. | reverse complement strand
GCTGCGGTCTTGGCACGGTGGATATACTCCAGCATCTCCACTGTGGGGTCCGTGTGCTCCGCTTCCAGATCCACGACCTGTCCGCCGATCATGCCATCCCGAGTGCCGGTGCCGCGTGCAATCTCTTCTATAATCCGCACCCGCGCTTCAGCCGGGCATTCCAGGCGCGCGAGAACTTCGTAGGCCTGGGTCTGCAATGCGTCTCCGGCCAGAATTGCGAGAGCCTCCCCGAACACCTTGTGGCAAGTAGGACGCCCCCGGCGCAAGTCGTCGTTATCGAGCGCCGGAAGATCGTCGTGGATCAACGAGTAGGTGTGCAGCATCTCGAGCGCGGCACCGAGTTCTTCTATTTTCCTCGGTAAAGTTCCCGCGATCATGCGGCCGGCCTCGATGCATAACACCGGCCGCAGCCGCTTGCCGCCGGCGAACACGCTGTGCCGCATGGCCTTATGAATGGATTCCGGAGGCTGGGTTTCCAGCGGAATTAGCCGGTCCAGGGCAGCGTCAGTCAAGGCCTGCCCCTGCTCGAGAGTTTCTTGCAGCATTGAGGAGTGAGTATAACCTCGTGAGTATAACAAGGTGTCCGCTGAAGATAAAAAAGCGAGGATGCTAGGCGGTGGTGCCTCTTGGCTTACGCCACGGGCCGGTTAAGCGGGAGATCCTTCGCTGCGCCTGAAAAACGGCTCCTCTCAGGATGACAGTGCTCGGGGTGACTGTCGTCGTGGAAAAGTCGAATGTCTCAGGCTGCAACGTGCCGTGCCATGGCCACATTGCGTAAGGCAGAACTCAAGACCTTGGGTACGTCATCGGCGGGGCACACGTCGCTGGCGCCGGCTTCCAGTGCCGCGATCCACAATTCGTCATCGGGCACGCGGTGGGTGCAGACGATGGGTAGTGTGGGGAAATCGTGGTGCAGGTTACGCACATCCGTGAGACGAGAGGATTCCATGCCGAGGATTACAACCGCTGGACGATTCCTGGCAATTCGCTCGCGGAGTTCGTCCTGGGAGCGAGTCAACTGTACGCAATTGAAATGAGAGGAGAGGCCGCCGGCCAGAGACTGCGCGAGCCGGGGATCGCTTTCGAGAACGACGACACTAAAGCCCATAGATCCTCCTGACGTAAAACCGTCAGCAACGGCGGACTAGGGCTGCGGGGAAGGGTTTGAAACCACTACTCCACAGACATTACTACCAAAGAGCACAGCGACGGGTGAGGCCGCCTACCTGCGGGCAGACGCTTTATCCGACAACGGCTCAAACGGCTCAGCCTGGAGCTTCCCGTTCTTCTTCAGCAGAATCTCCACCTTGCCTTCGGCCTGTTCCAATTCCTTCCGGCAAGTGGAGGAAAGATGCATGCCTTCTTCAAACAGGGTAAGAGACTTCTCCAGAGGCACGTCTCCCTTTTCCAGTTCCTGGACAATCTTTTCCAGTCGCTGAAGGCATTCCTCAAATTTAGGCAACGGGTTTCGCTCCTGTGCTTATTGATGCTCCTAATTGCAAATTGTGTCCAGTGTTTTTTTGTAAAACGCTGTTGAAATCGATTTGCATCTCTCCACAAAGGGAATTTTATGCCGGGGCGGGACTGTTGGTTCCCAGTGCCTCGAGGACATCGACCGCCGAACTGTAACGTCCCTGCGGCGCGCTGATTTGCGCTCCCTGCACTGTGTGCCGGACGGCGAGCAGCATTTCCCGGGCAATCGCCACACCTTCGGCCCGTGCGGCTTCCGGCGTCTGCGCTCGCGCCATGCGTTCCAGGATCGAGTCGGGCACCGAAACCCGAAGCTCGTTTTTCATGAACTCGGCATTGCGCACACTGACCAGCGGCCAGATTCCGGCTACCACGGGGATGCGGCAGTGTTCGATCCTCTTCAGAAAGTTTTCCAGCAGACGAATATCGAAAACCGGTTGCGTCACAGCGTATTCGGCTCCGGCCTGCACTTTGAACTCGAATCGCCGGATCTCTTCATCCAGATCGGTGAGCCCCGGATTCGCCCCGACGCCAATCACAAAACTCGTGCCCGCACCGATCGGGTTCGCGCCGAGGTCCAGCCCGCGGTTCAAGTTGTGGACGATATTGACCAGGCCGATGGCATCCACATCAAAGACCGCAGTCGCATCCGGATAATTCCCCATCTTCGGAGGATCGCCGGTGATGCAGATCAGGTTTTTAATCCCCACAGCAGCCGCTCCCAGCAGGTCACTCTGGATGCACAGCACGTTGCGGTCACGGCAAGTGTAGTGCAGAATCGCTTCGATACCGGCCTCCCGCTGCATCAGAAGAGAAAGCGCCTGATTGCTCATGCGGGCCGAAGCCCGCGGGCTATCGGGAATGTTGACTGCATCCACTCCTACCGACTTCAGGAATCTCGAACCCTCCAACTCCTTGCTGATGTCGGTTCCCTTGGGTGGAACCACTTCCACCATGGTGACGAATTCGCCGTGGGCCAGTTTTGAGCCTAGAAGGGATCGTTCTTCCAAGGGCTGGGCGGGCGCCGCGATTGGTGCGGCCGTGCCAACAACCTGGGCCGAGGCTGCCTTGCCCCTGGCTTCTCCGACCCGCAAAGCGGATTTCATGACGCGAATGTGGTCGGGAGTCGTTCCGCAGCATCCGCCCACGATGCGAGCGCCTGCGGCGACGAACTTGCGCGCATAGCTCGCCATGTATTCTGGGGAGCACAGATAGATGTTTCGGCCCTCCACCGAGCGCGGAATGCCTGCATTCGGCTGCGCTGATAGTGGCAGCGAAGTGGCGGCCCGGATTCGCTCGATGGCGCCGAGCATAGCCACCGGACCCACGCTGCAGTTGCAGCCGATTACATCCGCACCCCAATCTTCGAGTCGAGGTGCAAAAGTCTCAGGAGAGGAGCCATCCAGGCAGTTGCCATCTTCGTCGATCGTAACCTGCACGACGAGGGGCAATTTTGCACCGACGTCTTTCGCCGCCAGCATGGCCTGATGGAGTTCCTCCAGGTATCCGAAAGTTTCCAGCATGAGCAGGTCGACGCCGCCTTCCGCCAGCGCCGCAATCTGCTCACGAAATGCCTGCCGGGCTTCTTCGAAGGAGGTTTTTCCCAGCGGCTCGATTCTGGTTCCCAGTGGGCCAACCGATCCCGCAACCCACACATCGAAGCTCTTGGCGGCTTCGCGGGCAAGCCTTGCTCCGGCATAGTTGATGTCATGCACTTTGTCGGCAATACTGTGCCGCGCCAGGCGGAAAGCGTTCGCCCCGAAAGTGTTGGTTTCAATGATTTCCGCCCCAGCCTGGAGGTAGTCGTGGTGAATGCCGCGAATCAGGTCGGGCTGGGAAAGGTTCAACTCGTCGTAACAGCGATTGATGAAAACGCCGTTCTCATAAAGCAGCGTTCCCATGGCTCCGTCACACAGAGCGGGGAACTGCTTGATCCGGGTAAGAAGGTCAGACGCCATATACTTAGTCAGAATACAGGATGAGCGCCCGTTCCTGCATGTCAGAGGCAACTGTGGACGAGGCGTTTGCTCAAGGAGCGGAGCCTCGGTGCGGGTTGGAGTTCTGGGGCTCTGCTATAATCCGGTATTTCGCACTTAAATCTCTGTCTTTCCTATAGTTAGGAGCCTCACGTTTGAAGAAATCCGTTCTTTTGCTGCTTGTGTTGGGGGTTGCGAGCTTTAGCTTTGTGTCCTGCGGATCGTCTGCGAGTACGCTGACGACCCGCGTTCTTGCTTCGCAGAGCGTGTCCAGCACGACGGCGTCCCCCGGTCTGGTGCTCATCAACGGGTTTGACGACCAACTGATGAGAGGTACGATCAGCGCTGGCGGTTCTCCCGGCCTCATGGCGCTGACTCCTGATAGGACCCTGGTGCTCGCCTTTGATTCCTCGAGCAACAACGTCGAAGTCATCAACTCCGTGAGGCAGAGCCAAGAGGGGAACATACAGCTGCCGGGACCGACCACCAGCATGGTCGCCCTGGCGAGTGGCAGTGCCTATGCGGCAGTGCCCACCGCGCCGATGAACAGTGGGCCCTCGCCGGGCGCGGTTGAAGTGCTGAATATTACCGCGGGAGGGATCACGGCAACGCTCAGCGTTCCGGCTGCTCAAACCGTGGTATCAAGTCCCGATGGCAGCCATATTCTGGCATTCAGTAACGATTCCGATGTTGTGACCGTCGTCTATCCGCTTCTGGTCAACTTAAGCACTCCGACCACGGCAACCGTGGCTGGTTTCGACCGCCCGGTGAATGCGGTTTTCAGCGCGGACGGCAGCACAGCCTACATTTTGAATTGCGGCCCGGAGTGCGGAAGCGGCAGCGCCAGCGCCAGCGTGCAAACTCTGGACATAGCAACCTTGACGGTTGGAGCCCCGATTCCGGTCGACGGTGCGACCATCGGCTGGCTGAGCGGTTCAACCCTGTACGTGGCCGGCACTCCGACTGCATCGGTTAGCAATCCGGCGCCCAATAATTCGTGCACCGGCGAGACCACTGCGGCTACGGTTTGCGGACGTCTCGACCTCATTGACCTGGGTTCGATGAGCGTCACCAGCAGCAACGTCATCACAGATGGCTACCACTGGCGTATCGACATGAGCGTTAACGGCCAGCTTTTTATCGGATCCTATACCTGCACCAACATCGGCAATGTTAACAACCCTCAAGGAGGAGAAGTGCGGGGTTGTCTTTCGATCTACAACACCACGAACGGGGCCGTCGTCATCCCTCCCGACAATGGCGACGTGACCGGATTTCAGAGCTTCACCACACGCGATGTGGAGTACGTTGCCGAAGGCGGCAACCTGCGCGTGTACGACACGCTCATCGATAGCTTGCTGCTGGATAACAACAACAACCAGAATCTTCCTGAAACCGGGACCATCGTCATCACCGGCTACATCATCGACGTGAAGGCCATCGACTTTTTCTGAGCCGGACTATCTTCCCGGTTCCAGCACCAGCCGATTCGCTCCGGTCGCCTGCACGGCTTGAGGCGTGAAGGGCAATGTGAAGGTCGAGCCTTCATACCAGGCTTTCCACTGATCCATGTAGTAAGGGCTCAGGAAGTTTCCGCCTTGCCCGGTCACGATGTTTAAGGTGGATTGGTCGAGGTCGGCAAGATTTGCGGTGAAGCGCTCCGAAGGGCCGTGATGGGCCGTCACAGCTTTTACTGTGTAGCTGCTGCCGGACTGCTCCTTGATTCCCGGCGCCGCCCAGCGCCCGATCAAAGGGATTTTGCCCAGCACTGGGTGTTCAATCTCCAGGACATTCACACTTCCCCAATGCCACGAAGCCAGATCCTGAGGAGCTGACGGTTCGTTCACTGCGGCTTCTACGGCGGCCGTCAGCAGCTCGTCGTAATTGGAATAATTTTCCGGAAGCCAGCGTTGGGGCTGGTGCAGCAGAACGTTCTGCAGCCATACTGTTTGCATCTCCCAGTGGTAGGTCTTCCAGTTTAACGATTCTTCCTGCTGCTTCGGATCTTCGGGGGCAGAACCCAGGCGCGGTTCGAGTAGCAGCCGCGTCAGTTCGCGAGCGGAGCGCACGGCAATGGTCGGTGCGGCCGACGAGCCCAGCATCCGGCCATCCCAGTTGCGCATGAGGTCGGCAGCCTGCTTTGCCCGCGCGGAAGGTTTCGAGGTGTGGTCGATGGCGTAGACGAAACGTTCGGCGGCGAACAGGTCATTCTCGGAGTGGATGTCGTTCTCCAGTGCGAGCATGTCCGGGGCGGCAAACTTTCTCCCCGATTCCAGAACGTGATAAATGCGCTCCGTGCGCCACGGCGCTTCCCACTCGGCACTGATCGAATTCGGATAGCCATCCGGCGTGATGCGCCCGTTCGCAGTCGCGATCACTCCCGAGGGAGGGTTGTAGATGCTGGGTAATTTGTCGAAAGGAATGTAACCCGTCCACTCGTGAGCATTATCTGCGCCGCTCACCGGCAGACTGCCGTCGCCGGCGGCGCGAATCGGAACGCGCCCCGTCGCCTGGTAACCGATGTTGCCGTCAACGTCGGCGTAGACCACGTTCTGTCCCGGCGCATCCAGCTGCGAAAACGCCTTGCGAAAGTCGTCCCAGTTCTGGGCAGTATCGACATCGAAGAACGGCATGCGCAGGCCGTCATAGAGGGTCCAGCGCAGCGCAACCTGCCGCGTCTCGCCAGGAAGAAGATCGGTGACGATCGGCCCATGCCGGGTGAGCATCACGTCGAGTGTTACATCCGGTTTATCCTTGACGCGAATTACTTCGGCGCGGTGCTCGGGCTGCTGCCAGCCCTCGGGAGTCTGGTAGGCGCCCTGCGCGTTGAAGTCCTCGATGAAGGCATCTGCCACGGTCGGCCCCACATTGGTGAATCCCCAGGCGATGCGTTGATTGTGCCCCACAATCACGTAGGGCATTCCGGGCAGCGTGACTCCCGCCACATCCAGACTGGCCGATTGGTTGACGCATTTAAGATGCGCTTCGTACCACAGGTTGGGCATGTTATGCCCCAGATGCATATCGTTTGACAGGAGCGGCTTGCCCGTTACCGTGTGCGCTCCAGACACCACCCAGTCGTTCGATCCATTCACTGCTTCGGGGTATTGCGCCCAGATTTCGGCCGCAGCGCCTCGCTGCTGCGTCACGGAGGTGTCAGGCCCGGCGTCATCGTCGTCATCATCATCCGAATCGCCCTGATTCTCCTGATCGTTATCATTGAGGTCTGCCCGCATCACGGTCGGAGGGCGATCGTGCCAGGAGCGGTTCACGTACAGATCGGCGGTCAACTCCGGCCCGAGCTTAGCCAGAATCTTCTCGTGGGCGAGCGTGTCCCCAAAGGTGTAGTAGTTGAGATCCTTCACCATCTGGTTGGCGATGACGATGGAATCCTCCGCCTGCCACGGCATTGGGCGGTATTTTAAAATTCGAAACTCAATCGGAAGACTGCTGCCATGGCTTTCAATAAAGGCATTCACCCCGCGCGCGTACGCATCGAAATACACGCGGTCCCGAGCGCTCGCCATCTGCAGCGATTTCCTGGCCGCCGCCCGCAATCCCAGGATGCGCTGCTCGCGGTCGATCTTGAGCGTGTCCGCTCCGAGGATCTCGGATAATTCCCCGGCCGCGAAACGCCGCATGATGTCCATCTGCCAGAGGCGGTCTTGCGCCGTGACGTAGCCTTGCGCCAGGAACAGATCTTCCAGAGTCGCGGCCTCGATGGCCGGTACGCCGTGGCTGTCCCGCGTTACCTTCACCGGCGCCGAAAGGCCTTTCACCGCAAGGGTCCCGTCAAGCTGCGGCAGGGCAGAGCGGGCAACGAAGTAAGCGAAGGCGACCAAGGCCGCAACCATCAGGACGAGCACCAGTAGCAACCACAGGAGAATACGGACTCCGGTGGATCGCCGGGACGCAGGAACGCTGGTTACAGTAAGAGTACTCATGGGCAAAGTTGATTCTAGCAGCCGTTTTGAAAAGGCGCGGCTTCCAGACTCGCCGTCGAGCCGCCCAGAATCAACTGAAAATGAATTTCATTTTCAAGATGCCCAATGCTATCCTGACGCTTCATGCTCCAGAAGCGCATCCCGCAAAGCCGCATCGATGACCAGCCCTCCATCTCGCGCGAGATGGTGCGCGAGGCCCAGGACATTCTTCACCGCCATCTCAAGCGAGTCGGCCTGAAGCAGACAGGCCAGCGCGACACGATCCTGCGCACGTTTCTCGAAACTCGCGACCACCTCTCCACCGACGAGTTGCACCGCCTCGTGCAGAAGAAAGATGCGGGCATCGGCTACACCACCGTCTATCGCACGCTGAAGCTATTGGCTGAGTGCGGATTGGCCAGCGAAGTCGCGTTCCACGACGGCATCGCCCGTTACGAGCACCAATATAACCGGCGGAGCCATCACCACATGGTTTGCACCGAGTGCGGCAGTTCGGTGGAGTTCTTCTCGCACGAGGTGGATCAGTTGGAGCAGGAAATCGGGCGCAGACACCACTACGCCACAACCCGTCACACTTTCCAGATTTACGGTGTTTGTGAAGACTGCCGCAAGAAGACGGCGCGCCCGGCCTAGGGAATTCATGCCTATCTCGTGTCCCCATTGTGCTGCTGAAATGCCCGATACTGCCGCTTACTGCCCAGGTTGCGGCCGCTCGATGCTTCCGGTCGAGCGCGTACGTGGGATGGTGGGCATGCTTCCCGAGACACTGGCTGGCGCCCTGGCTTACTTGCTTCTGCCGGCGATTGGGTTCCTTCTCGTCGCGCCTTACAACAAGAATCGCTTCGTGCGCTTCCATTCGTTTCAGTGTCTGGGATTTTTTCTGGTCGGCGTGGTCGTTGTAGCAACCCTCAGGGTTCTGGGATTCCTTCTATACTTCGTGCCTGTAATTGGCCACTTTCTGGTCTGGCTGGTCTCCATGGTGGTCGCCCTCGCATTTTTCATGGTCTGGGTCGTACTCATTGTGAAGGCGCTGCAAGGCGAGATGTTCAAGCTCCCGCTGGTGGGCGAGTATGCAGAACAGCAAACTCCTGCGAGCTAAGATCGGGTCGCCGAAGTGGTAGTGGGTTACCTGTGGTCGTGGAAGATTTAGCGGCCCCCTCGGAAGCGTCCGAACAACGG
>JBAUYE010000482.1:0-16339 GCA_049584615.1 Candidatus Sulfotelmatobacter sp. | reverse complement strand
CACAAATCCCGATTGGATGATTGGCACCAAGATGTCGTCGACATTTCATGGCCGTGACATTTTTTCTCCTGCGGGAGCGCACGTGGCGCGTGGCGACGACTGGACCACCGCTGGTCCCGAGGTACCGGTCAAGGATCTCGTACGGCTGAACCTGCAGATCGCCAAGCTCGATGACCGGGGACTGACCGGGGAAGTGATCGCGACCGACGGCCCGTTCGGCAACCTTGTAACCAACGTCGATGCCGAGGTTTTCTTCAAGCTCGGCTACCAGCGCGGTGAGGAAGTTCCGGTGAAGTTGGGTGACAAGGAGATGAAGATCAAGTTTGTGCGGACCTTCAGCGATGTGGCCCTGGGGAAACCGCTGTTATACATCGATTCGCGCGGACGTTTTGCCATGGCCGTGAATCAGGGGAGTTTCGCTGCGGTGTATGGAGTAAAGCCGCCGGTGGAATTGTTTATTCCGCGAGAAGGAAAATAACTACTCATCGCTTTGAATGCGCGGCAGCACTGCGCGCAGCAGCGCCTCGAAACCTGTCTTAACGCGCTCTCCGGTTTCCATCACTTGCTGATGCGAGAGCGGCTGGTCGAGGATCCCGGCCGCCATGTTGGTGACGCACGAGATGGCGAGAACTTTGATTCCCATGTGACGGGCGGCGATCACTTCGAACGCGGTCGACATCCCAACCAGGTCGGCGCCGATGCTGCGCAGATATTTGATCTCTGCAGGCGTTTCGTAGCTGGGACCGAGCAGGGCGGCGTAAACCCCTTCGTGCAGCGGCATTCCCAGCTTGCCGGCTTCTTCCCGTGCCAGCTCGCGATACGATCGCTCATAAGCCTGTGTCATGTCAGGAAAGCGCACGCCGAAACGGTCGTCACTGGGGCCGACCAGTGGGTTCGTTCCCTGCAGGTTGATGTGGTCGCGGATGAGCACCAGCGCGCCCTGCTGGTAATTCAGATTAATGCCCCCCGCTGCGTTGGTGAGGAGGACTGCTCGAATTCCCATGCGGCCGAAGACGCGCATGGGGAACGCGACTTCCTGTGCCGAATATCCTTCATACAGATGCACGCGGCCTTGCATTGTGGCGACCGCGATTGCACCCGATTTGCCGATCACCATTTGTCCGGCGTGGCCGATCGCGGTCGATCGCGGGAATGCGGGGATTTCGGCGTAAGGGATTCGTGTCGTGTCGGTAAGAGAATCGGCAAACCCGCCGAGGCCGGAACCGAGGACAAGGCCAATGCGCGGGCGCAAGGAAGTCTTTCCAAGGATGAATTGCGCGGCGGATTCGGCTAAGCGAAAAGTGTCGTTGCTCATGCGGAAGGGCAGTCAGTATTTTTTCTCGAACTTCGCGAATTCGCTCTCGAGTTTCCACTGCATGCGCGCCCGTTCATTCGCTGCAAGGAACTGCTCGCAGGCCGCCAACGGTTTCTCCGAGTTCCCCGCATCGCCCACGCATGCCGGCGTCATGCGAAACACAACCTTCGTGTCAGCCCACAGGCTCTGGCCGGGCAGGAAGCTGTGCTCCAGACTTTGGCGCGCCATGCGCTTCAAATCTCCGTAGGACAGGTGGTAGCTCTCGACCGCGCGCAAGTATTCGTAGGTCATGTCACTTCGCGACACGCCCTCATCGTCGGTAGCCAGCGCGACGGGAACTCCATACTTCATGTAAATCGGAAAGGGATGATCGTCCCCACTGACTCCTAGGATGATGTCATTCGACGTCAGGGCGATTTCGACCAAGACATTTCGCTCCGCCATTTCATGCAACAGCCCGATGGGATCTTTTTCATTCATTACGGAAACCCCGTGGCCGATACGCTCGGCATGCCCGCGCTCGATCGACGCGCGAATGTGAAACGTTAAATCCTCTGGCGGCACGAGTCCCATGGCCAGTTCGCCCGCGTGCAGCGTGATGTGCACCTTGGGATAAACGCTGTGCAGATAATCGATCATGGCCATGTGCTCGTTGAAGTCGTGGAGGGGAACGTACCAGTCCTCGGGCATCACCAGATTCAGGCCGACAAATCGCGGGTCAGACGATGCCAGCTCGAAGCCCAGCAAAATCTGCGCGAAGACGATTTCATGTGGCAGCCCGCGCAGCACCTGATAAAGATAGCGGACAGTCACATCGCATCCGGGAGCGGCGTCCGCGGTTCCGCACTTGAGAATCTCCCTGGCGCGGGCATCATCGGCGGCAAGTTGCTTGCTGGTCTCCGCGGCCACATCTTTCAGGCCGGCGCTGAGCAGCGCGTCGCGCATCTTCGCGTAATCCGGATTCCAGTCGACTTTTCCCGCCAGTCGCGCCGCTCCGCCTCCGTCGGCGGTGTGCATAAGCTCGACGTATTGCAGGTGATCCATGCCCGCGCGATTGCTAGCCGCGGCGATTGCCTCCGGCACGTGAGTGTCCGCGGCCAGGCCGAATTTGTCGAACGTGGCGAAGAAGTGATCGTGGCCCGATTCGTCGCCCGGTTTCCAGTTGCGCATCGACCAGGCGTCGATCATCTGGTTGTAGAGCACGTGATCGCCGTAACTGCAGCGCGCCGCGGGTTTGGCGGTGTAGTTTTCGCAGGAGTCGCAGGGCGGAGCGAGCAGACGCGATGAGGTTCGGTCCACACAGAGGCCGCCGGAAGCCGCGAAATCCACCAGATCTTCCCCATAAATCGCGCCATACAGATGATTGTGCAGGTCTCCACCCTTGGGCAGTTCACGCAGAAAGGCCAACAGCAGTGGCGGCTGCTTGCGCACGGATTCGAGGTAACGGGCCGTGCGCTGCTCGGAAGTCTGGGCCGCGGCTGCCGCGGTCAGCAGCAGAAGCAGCACACAACGGCGGAGTAGCTTGCGCATGGTCGATGGCACGATCAAGCCTCGCGAATCAACTTTCCCAGGGCGAGCTTTGTCAGGTCGACCCTTCTCAGGTTGAACTTTCGAAGTCAGGATGGGAATTGTAATCGGTCGTGGGTGTCGGATTCACAGAAAAGATTCACAGAAAAAAATGAATGCCCGACAGGTCAGCGAGGCCTCATTAATCTCAGGTCTAAAATCCCAGCGATTGCGAATAGCAAACACACGAGTGTAGCCAACTTTGCCGTCCGACTCCTCCCTGCAATGAGTAGCACAAGCCACAGTCCGAGCGCCGCTATAGACGGGAGCACGCCCAGCAGTCGAAGCATAACGATGTCGAGCATCATCACAGCCATAAATTGGGTTGTAGTTCCCGGAGGCGTATGGAGGCGCATGCCAAGCCGCGTCTCAAGCCGGAGAATGAGATCCATTATCCCGAACAAACCCGCAGGTATGCACAAAAACCCGATTAGAAACGCCAATGGGATCTCGAATTTCCTATTAGGGTTTGCCGTCATGATGCGAGGTTAACGCAGCCACATGACCGCGGCAACAACGACGGCGACGACCAGCAGCGCTCCGATTATGTACTTGTTGGCTGCGAACCAGGGCCGGCGCTCAATGGTCGAGCCTGAGAATGGAGTGTAGTTGCGGGAGCCTGAAAGATCCGCTGGCAGAGCCGCATTGCCGAGCGTCAAGATATCCGGAGACGAAGCCGCGGAAGCGGTTGCGGTGCTGGCTGCTTTGAGTGGAGCAGAGATCGCTTTCTGGGGTGTCGCGCTGCCGGCAGCGGCGGCCTGAGAAAGGCGCTGGCCGCGCCACTGCCTCTCTTCGCATTCCACACAAAAGGCGCGTCCCTGCGACACGGGGAAACCACAGGCCTGGCACTTTCGCAGATTCCTCAACATAGGAGGCACTGAAGCCTCCACTGCGGCCTCGGCGGATCGGCTGGCGCCGGCCGGATTCTGCATTGCGGCCGACCAGAATAACGACTTCTTGGGAGCGGGCGCAGGCTTGGTTTCTGTCGTCGTTGGTTTCAGTTCTGGCAGTGGAAGGCTTATAGGCGGTGCCTGAACCACATCCGGAAGCGTCCCGCTGACCTGCGATTTAACCGGAGCGGTCTCGGCCAGGGCCGCTGCCGCGGATGGCTGACTTTCCGCGTAAGCCGGGTCCTCTGCGGCGGGCAGAGTCTGGGTCGCCACAGCATGCTTCACGGCGGTTTCGACCATCCCGCTCAAGCGGTGCAACGCCGAAATATCGCGCTCCTCGAAAGCTTGCGGCTTGCCGGAAAAAAGTTCGAAGACGCCGAGTACTTGCTGCTCGCTCACGATGGGCATCACCACCACCGACGCAATCCCCAACTCACGGCAGCCTTCGCGGTTCACCCGCGGATCGCGTTCGGTATCGTCGCAGCGCAAAGCCTTGTGCGTGCGAACACTTTCGCCCGAAAGGCCATATTCCATGGAGAGCAGCGCGCCTAACTCGGGAGCATTGGGGCCGACGCTGGCCCGGCAGAGCATGTCATTATGTTGGCCGCGGCGCAGGGCAATGGCGGCGCCATTGGCTCCGGTGATGTACTGGGCGCGCTCGGCCAGCAAGTGCAGCGCGGCATCGAGGTCGCTGTAGGCCATTTCGGCCAGCGAGCGCCTGCCGTCCTCTGCGGGAAACCGCGCGCCGGGATCCTGAAGCATCGGCAGATCCGCGCTCGCAGCCGAGACGTTCGCCAATGCGGATCGAGTTGCGCTGGTACCTGCCATGTCCCCCTCCACCGCCGCCGAACCGCGGTCGAGCATTGATTGATGATCTATTTATTTGACGACGCGTGGCGCGCGTGCCAGTTTCGTCGAGTCAAGGCGGCGGGGGCGCGATCCGGCCTGCCCGGGACTCACTTCAATTTTCAGGATGCTGTACTGGGAGTCTGCATCGGAGAGGGCATCGTGTCAAGATGCCTGCGGTTAGCATTCGGAAATTAGTAATGAAGCGGCGCCGAATAAGAACTGCCTACCCCGCCCGCTCCCGCACCGCAGTATTCGCCAGTCGATTGGCTTCAGCATTGTCTTCACGCGGAACGTGCGAAATAGAGAAACTGAGGGCGCGAGCCAGCTTGCGGCACGTCCAATGCAGAGAGTAGAGGCGAGAACTGCGGCAGATGTACTCGCCGCGCATCTGGCGCACTACCACTTCCGAGTCAGAGTAAACGTGCAGCGTCTTTGCCTTCAACGAAAGCGCACACTGCAACGCTTCCAGCAGCGCCACATATTCGGCTACGTTGTTATCCTGGTGGCCAATCCATTTGGCGATGCGGATGGGGCCGCTTTCGCAGCCATCGATCACCACCCCAATACCCGACGGCCCAGGGTTGCCCAGGGAACCACCATCCACGTAGGCCACGAGTTCTGACATCAGTGCTTCTTCATCTACTATTAGCAAGATGCGCCGAGAATGTTTCTGCGTCAAGATGAATTATTCGCTTCGGCTGAGGATTTTTCTTTCTTGGGAACGTTGTGAAATTTTTTGTGTAAAACCAGTCCTGAATTGGGAACGCGTGTCGATAACTTTCCCTGCTTCAATAGCTTGCACTTTCCGTTATCCACAGCACGAATCCCATGCATTGCACCAATAGTTTGCGTTGACATTTATGAATGGTCTGTTAAGGTTGCTCCCGTCGACGGTTGAAAGGGACAGCGAATTAAACCTTGCTGCCCGAAGTAGACTGAGTGATCAGCCTAGCAGGGCAACCTGAGAGGCAGCCCGAACCCGAAAAAACCGACGGCGCTGCGAGGTGCAGTTGGGGTTTGGGACTGTGAAAACAGTGATCGCATCAAGGGGCTGTGACGGTACATGCGTCCACGCTGTGGGCTCCCTCGCAGGAGGCGGCAGCTAGAGCATAACCAATGTCACGGCCCTTTCAATTTTTTCCCTCCTATTTGTCGCCCCTCTAGCGGCAACATTCCTGGAAGAAGCTGTCGACAAGGATGCTATTCTCTCCCGGCAGACTCGTAATTAGCCCATCTTGAGAGTGGAGACCTTTATGCATCGCGTCATCACCATCGGCCTTGCGCTTTGTCTTAGTTCCATGTCCGCACTATGCCAGGACAAGAGCGCGGCTCCCGGCCATTATCTGTTCGCCTGGACCGGCGACGCGGCCCACAAGGGCAACGATTTTCTGGCCGTCATCGACGCCGACCCAGCCTCGCCGTCCTATGGTCGCCTCGAAACTACCCTCGTCACCGATCAGCCGACGAAGCGCGTCCATCACACGGAATACTCCATGCCCGCCAGTGGCATGCTCTTCGCGAACGATCACGATGCGGGCCGCACCTTCATTTTTGATCTGCGCGACCCGCTCCAGCCGAAGATCGCCGCTTCTTTTATAGACATGGCCGGCTATATGCATCCTCACTCCTACCTTCGGCTGCCGAACGGCCACGTGCTGGCTACCTTTCAACACTCGCACGACAGCATGAATCCGAACTCGCTCGGCAAGAGCGGTGGCCTCGTCGAAATCGATGACTCCGGCAAGGTAATCCGATCCGCCAGCAGCGCCGATCCCGCGTTTTCCAGCGCACTGCTCACGCCCTACAGTCTGGTCGTCCTGCCTGATCTCGACCGCGTCGTTTCTACGAATTCCGCCATGGACGATGAGGATCTGTTCCGCGGACTTACCTACCAGGTCTGGCGGCTTTCCGATCTTAAGCTGCTAAAGACCATGTACTTCGATCAGGGAGATAATCACTACGGCGAGATCAGTCCGGAAGAACCGCGTCTGGGCCCCGATGGCGCCGTCTATGTACAAACGCTCGCCTGCGGGCTCGAGCGCATTACAGGGATCGGCACGCATGAGCCTAAATCGCAGCTGGTCTACTCGTTTCCCGCTTCGTTTTGCGGTGTCCCAACCATCGTTGGCCACTATCTTCTGCAGAGCGTTTTATATCTTCATAGCGTGATCGTGCTTGACATCGCCGATGGAGCGAAGCCAGTCGAGGTTTCCAGACTTAAATTCGACGATAATTATTATCCGCACTGGACGGGGTGGGACCCGAAAACGGGCCGCATCGTCGTCACCGGCGGCGGAGCCGGGGAGCCTCGTCTTTATCTTCTGAGGTTTGATTCCGCGACGGGTTCGGTTTCGATGGATGATGCTTTCCACGATGCCGATGGAAAGCCTGGCTTTAAATTCGCAAACCGGGATTGGCCGCACGGGTGGAAAGGATCGGGCATACCACACGGAGTTGTTTTCTCACGCTGATCTCTGATCGTTCCTGAAATCTGAACGCTCCCCATGCGCTGGAAAATCGATTCCCTCCATTCGGCTCTCCTGTGGCATAATCTCGGCCCGTAAGCACTCCATCTAATTTTTGTGAGGGAATCGCATGCCCAATAATCCGTTGACTCGTCGCGAATTCATCCACATCGGTACCGGAGCTCTCGCAGCTACAACCGTAGCCGGAAATATTCTGCAGCCTCATCTGCTATCGGCGGCGCCGCGGCCGGTCGCGCCCAGCGATACCGTGCGCTTCGCCAGCATCGGCACCGGCATTCGCGGATGTGAACTGCTGAAGGCTTCCACGCAAGTCCCGGGCGTCGAGTGCGTCGCGGTCTGCGATCTTTATGACAGCCGCCATATTGCCGCGCAGGAAGCGGTAAACAATCCCAACGTTCCCGCCACTCGCGACTACAGAACCATCCTCGACCGCAAAGATGTCGATGCCGTCATCATCGCCGCAATGGATCACCAGCACCGTCACATTTTTGAAGACGCCTGCTCTGCCGGTAAAGACGTCTACTGCGAAAAACCCATGTCCCACGCGGTAGAAGAAGGCTTTTCCATGGTCGAAACCGCGCACAAGACGAATCGCATCGTGCAAATCGGCAGCCAGCGCGTCAGCTCAATTCTGTATGCCAAAGCTAAAGAAATTTACGACTCGGGCAAGCTCGGCCAGGTCACCACGATCCAGGCCTATTGGGACCGCAACAGCCCCAGCGGGGCGTGGGTGTATCCCATCCCTCCCGATGCCAGCGAGAAGACGATCGACTGGAACGCGTTTCTCGGCAGTGCGCCCAAGCGGCCCTTCGATCCGGTGCGCTTTTTCCGCTGGCGCTGCTTCACCGACTACGGCGAAGGCCTGGGCGGCGATCTGTTCGTTCACCTGATTTCGGGAATCCACTTCATCTCCGGCACCAACACCATCGCCGAGCGCGCGCAATCGAGCGGCGGGCTCTTCCACTTCAAGGACGGCCGCGAATTCCCCGACCTGATCGAAACTATCTACGACTACCCGAATTTCCGTGTCAGTCTGCGCTGCAACCTGAACAACGATGGCGGAGAATTTATCGCCTTCTACGGGACCAAGGGGACGCTCATCATCAAGGATTCCACCTTGAGTTACAAGCCGCAGGACACGACTCCCGAGCCGGAGGGTTACTCGATTGGCGGCTGGCCGCGCGCCTTGCGGGAGAAGTATCTGAAGCAGTGGCGCGAGGAGCATCCGCCTGCGCCGCCCCTGTCCTCGCAGGTGGATGAGGAAGCCGAATCCTACATCATGCCCCCCGGATACAGCGACGTAGTCGACCACGAGGCCAACTTCTTCAACGCCGTGCGCAGCCGCAAGCCAGTCACGGAAAATGAAATCTTTGGCAACCACGCTGCCGTCGGCTGCCACCTCGCGAACTTCGCTTACTTCAACAAGTCCATCGCGGTGTGGGACGCGGGAGCGAAGAAGATCGTAAAGGGCTGAAGCATTGGGCTGGGGCCGCGACCAGCCCGTTTGCAGTTCAGCCCAGAATCAGCGCCACGGCGATTGCAGCAATTGCCAGTTTCACCAGCCAGCCCGCAGCCCAGGACGCCGCAATCGCCGGAGCCAGTTTCAGCCACAATGCGTTAACCATCGTCAACGGCAATGGCCCGATGAGCCAGATCGCCACGGTCAATTTGAGAAGCGCGCGGTACGTGTGAAGATGCAGCCCGGTACAGAGCACAACGAAAACACCGCAGGTAAGAAAGGGAAACAGGCTTGACCAGAGAATAGCTTTGCTTTCTCCCTGGCCCGATTGATATCGCCAGATCTCCGGGTTCCGGTCGTAGCGTTTGTAAAGCCAGTCGCCCGCGAACAGCCAGTCGGTGAGCGACGACACGAATCCACTGGCCAATACCGTCAACGCAATGCGACCCCACGGCATAGCTCCCCTACGCTGGCCTGCGCTGGGTTCCGCGGCACGTCACGCAGCCACTTCGCCGGCAATAATTTCGTCGATGTAGCACCAGATCCAGTCCTCCCCGGGCTCGATCGACCGCATCACGGGATGGCTGGTGTGATGAAAATGTTTCGTCGCGTGTTTGTTTTTCGACGAATCGCAGCATCCCACATTTCCGCAGACCATGCACATCCGCAAATGAACCCACGTGTCGCCAAGTTTCACGCACTCTTCACAGACGTCAGTGTCGGTAGTCCTGAACTTGATCTGATCCAGATGCTTGCATTTCTTAGCCATCTCATCCCCCTTGTCATCCTGAGCGGAGGTTGTGCTTCGCGAAAGCGAAGGACAACCGCAGTCGAAGGACCCCTTGCATGCCTGCACCACCCGCCGCCCGGCAAGGCGTTTCCACAACCGCGCTAGTTTCTCTCCAGTTCCTTCCGATCCCACTTCGCAAGATTCGCCCCCGCCTCATAAGTGCTCTGCAAAAAACTCAGCAGCGCTTCCCGGGGCGAAGCGCTGCCGCGCACGTCGTCATACATCAATAGAAATTCGTGCAACTGCGGATGATAAAACGCCGCCCCCGGCTGCACCTTCTGCTCGGCAAAACCGGCCGGCTCCGGCGCGGCATAGGCGTAGAACGCCGCACCCTTAATATCGCCGCCGCCCGGCCAGAATCCCGCGCTGATCACTTCGTGTGAATAAGCTTCCCGTGTGACCGGATCGGCGCCCACGCGTTCCGGAGCGCGCCGCCCCGAGAACCGCGTCACGCATAGGTCGAAGCTTCCCCAGAAAAAATGCACTGGGCTGTCCTTTCCGATGAATCGGGCCCGGAATTCCCAGAAGATGTTGTCGCACAAGATCAATATCTGCCAGAAGCGATGCGCATATTCAGGATCATAAGAAGCGTGCTGCGTGTCGGTGGTAAAGCGCACCGGGTTTGGCACCTCGCATGGCATGGGCCAGATTTTGACGTCAATGCCGAGCGACCGCAAGGCCGACATGAATTGCGCATAGAAATCGGCGACCGATTCCGCTTTCAGCGCGAAAGTCTCGGACGACCCCCAACTGGTCTGGACAATCAGCTTGTGATCGATGAAATCGAACTGCACCTCGAAGTTTCCGCCGTTGTAAGGAATCGCAGAGGTCGTGAGCCCGCGCGCGTTGACATACAGCGCAACCTCCCACCAGTGATTGACGCGCGGGCTCAGCTCCAGCCGCACCTTGCCCACAATCTGGGTCCACATGTGCAAAGTGGCGTAGGTATCTTGCCAGGCATCGAGCGGTAATTCGGGCCAGGAATTCCGATTCAAACCATCGGGGAGCGCGGCCATCAGGGCACCTCGCGTTCGGATCAGGAAATGGTAACACCTCTGCGCTCTGATTCGGGTTGTGGAGTGATTTGGATTGCTGGGGTCAACAATCCCTAAGCAGTCTTCTTCTTCGCGTAAAACCTGCGCACTTTGGCGCGGTTGCCGCATTGTTTCATGCTGCACCAGCGGCGATGGTGATTCTTGCTGGTGTCGAGGAAGAACCACTGGCAGGTGGGCGAAGCGCAGGTACGCACCAGCGCCAGATCGCTTGAGATGAGCAGGTCGGCGGCTGCGCGCGCTATCGGACGCAGCATTGCGCTGAGCGAAGACGTCATCGGCTCAAAGCGCCACTCCAAACGTCCGTCGTCCTGCGGTATTTTCCCTTCAGCAATCTTAGGTTGTACCAGCCACGAATGCAGCGCGGCATCGTGCAGATTCGTATTGAGCCTGTCCATCGCAAGCTGCGGCGCGGTTTTCTTATTAAGCACAGCAGAAAAGATATCGTACAGCGCCTCGCGCAGGTTGCGGGCGCGGCGCATCGCCTCCTGCGCCTCATCGGGCATGAGGTGAACCCGCTCGTAAAAAAAATCCAGCTCCTGGGGCGTAAGGATTCCCGTGTCTTCGCCGAACCGCGCCAGCTCGTAGAAGCTCTTGAGCAATTCTTTGGGCTGGCCGCTGGGACGATTGTCGAGCGTGTTGATGAAGTCGAGGCAGACGTTCCCCATCAGGTCGAAAAGCGGCGGCTGGCGTCTGCCGGGTTTGGTTTCCATGCTAATTGGAAAAATCCTCCATTCGGATCATATAACCATCAAAAACATCTTGACAAGTTATATCACATTGCCTAACATAACGACTAACCTGTTAAAACATAATAATAGGTTAGTCATGCACGAAGGCGGTTCCCATGATTTCCGATCACTCCGCACAGATAAAAGCCATGCTTCGCAGCGGCAAGATGATGCATATTGGAGGTAGACCCGTGATTGTTCCCGCGCAA
Organism: Candidatus Sulfotelmatobacter sp.; assembly: GCA_049584615.1. Lineage (GTDB taxonomy): Bacteria > Acidobacteriota > Terriglobia > Terriglobales > Acidobacteriaceae > Sulfotelmatobacter. Next base: position 4,992 of record JBAUYE010000482.1, on the reverse strand, counting down.
CGTCCGACCGCGAATTCGCACGACCGCAGCCACGCAATCAAGCTGGCGCTGGCCTTTGCGGCGATCTATGTCATATGGGGCTCGACTTACCTTGCGATCCGGTATGCGGTTGAGACGATTCCGCCGCTGGTGGCTGCGGGAATCCGGCATTCTGTCGCCGGCGGGATCATGCTGACTTGGGCTTACTGGCGCGGGTTTCGCCCGACGCGGCCGCAGTGGGTTGCGGGATTTGCATTGGGTGCGCTGTTCTTTTTGATCGGGCATGGCTCGCTGCACTGGGCGGAGCAGTATGTGGGTTCGGGCCTCGCGGCGCTGCTGATCGCGACTGAGCCAATGTTTATTCTGGTGCTGGGTTGGATGATGGGGCAGCAGAAAATCAGCTTGCTCAGCGCGCTGGGCCTGGGTCTTGGCGTGGTGGGCGTAGCCATGCTGACGGGCGCGGAACTCACGGTGAAAGGGTCGAGCCTATGGGGGTTGTTGGCGGTGTTGCTCGGTTCATTGTCATGGTCGTTGGGCGTGGTGATTTCTCCGCGGCTTAAGCTTCCTTCTGATGCGCTGGGGCGGACGGCGCTGCCGACGATTTGCGGCGCATTGCTTCTGCTGATTGCGGCGGGAGTTACAGGCGAGTTCCGCGAGACGCATTGGTCGACCATCACTGCGCGATCGATCTTTGGACTGGGCTACTTGATCACGTTTGGGTCGGTGATCGCGTTTACGGCTTACACATGGCTGCTGCAGCGGGTTCCGCCGGCGCTGGTGGCTACGCACACTTATGCGAATCCAGTCGTGGCGGTGATTCTGGGATGGTTGCTGGCGCGGGAACCTTTGACTTTGCGGGTGGCGCTGTCGTCGGTTGCGATTCTGGGCGCGATTGTGCTGATCCGGCGGGGCGAGCGGACGGCGGCCGTCAAGCTTCCTGTGGCAGTTTCGGAGGCTGCTAAGATCCAGACATCTCAGGAGTGCGCTTAGGCAGGACATGCCGCTTGAGGAAGTCGAAATCCCCGCCCTGTCCCTGCAAAGAGCGAAGCGACAAGGGCGATCTTTTTCCTCTTCGTGAATTAGTGCTGGTCGCGGCGGCGGAGGTAGTCGATGAACATTTGCTCTACTGGTTTATCGTAGGCCATCAGGACGTGGCGGACGGTGTGGCCGCTGACTACGTGGCAGACTTCTTCGGCCAGGTTTTTCGCGTGATCGCCGGCGCGCTCGAGGGACTGGGTCATGAAGATGATCTGAAGACTGGCTTGGCGGGCGATGTTTTCGGGATTCTCAATGTGGCGGAGGAAGATAAGGTTGCGGAGGCGGTCCATCTCAGCGTCGGAACGGAGAACATCGACGGCTTTGCCGACATCGCGGTTCGAGAAGGCGTCGCCCACGTCGGTCAGCATTTTTTCGAGGATGGTGGCCATGTGGGTGAGGTCGCGAGTGTCTTCGGAATCGATGCGGCCGGATGCCGCTTGCGCGCTGTTAGCGAAACTGAGGAGCAGGTCGCCGATGCGCTCGAGGCTGATCATGAACTTCATACAAGCAAGGAGCTCGCGGGCTTCGGGGGGCTCGACTTCGGTGATGACCGAGGTGACGGCGCTATCGATTTCCATGTCGAGGGTGTCGAGTTCGCGCTCGCGCTGGCGGAGTGAGTTGAGCAGCGGGGCGGAGCCGGTGGCGATACCTTCGGCGGCTGCTCCGGCGGCTTCTTTGGCCAGACGGCAGGCTTCGATCGTGCGCCGGATAATGTGGTGGTGGGCCGGTTCGGGAGTGGCGCTTTCGACACGGGCAGTACTCATGAGGGTATCCCTCTGGCGCGGGGAGCGGCGCAGACCGGTTGACTCGCTGGACCTATTGTGCCGCTGATAAGAATAGATGGTCAACGGCTAAGGATAGAGTTTCTTTTGCGGGTGTGGGTTACGGGAAAGTGAATTTTTGGTGGTTTTTCTGCTGTAGTCAGTGGATACGCTTTTGCTTCTTCGCTGCTTTGCGTTGCGCCTTCTGGTATTTCTTCATTTGCTTCCGTTGTCTCTTGGCTGCTTTCTTTGCGGCTTTCTGGTATTGCTTGGCCGCTCTTTTCGCCTCGATGCTATTTTCTCCGATACTACGGTTTTCACGCTGGGCGGTTGCTGGTATTGACCAGGCAGCGCTTGCGGCGGCTAGCAGCAGGATGGCGGTTATTCGTTTCATCACATTTCCTGAACGTTCCTGACGGAAAATCCTGCAACGATTTTAGCACCGTGGGTGGAAGGGCCGGCGGGACCCTTCGACTTCGCTCAGGGCAGGCTGCCGGCGCTACTGTCCTGGTTCAGGCGGTGGGGAGGGTGAACAGGAACGTGGAACCGTGGGCTAGTTCGCTTTCGGCGCGGATGGTGCCGCCGTGGGCGAGCATGATGTGCTTGGCGATAGCGAGGCCGAGTCCGGTGCCTCCCGATTCGCGGGAGCGGGCTTTGTCGACGCGATAGAAGCGTTCGAACAGGCGTGGGAGATGCTCGGAGGCGATGCCGGCACCGAAATCCTTGACGAAGAATTCTACGGCGTGGGGAACGGCGCGGGCGCCGAGAACGATCCGTCCGCCGGACGGGCCGTACTTCAGGGCGTTGTCGATCAGGTTGGAGAAAACCTGATGGATGGCTTCGCGGTCGGCGAGGACGGAACGCAGATGCTGGACCGGCGAATCTTCGTTCTGTGGAGAATCGTGAACTTGCCCGTCCTGAATCTGCCCGTCTTGGATCTGCAGGTCAATCCCATGATTGCGGGCGATCTCGCGGAAGCTCTCTTCGGCATCGTGGAGTAGTTCCGCTGGGGGAACGGACTCCGGCTCGAAGCGGGTTTCGCCGGATTCGACGCGGGCCAGAGTCAGCAGATCTTCGGTAAGGCGGGACATGCGGGAAGAATTCTTGCGGATGATTTCGAGAAACTCGCGCGTGGGAGCGCCGTTGTCGGGAGTGCTGTCGAGCAAAGTTTCCGCATAACCCTGAATTGAGGTGAGAGGCGTGCGCAGCTCGTGGGAAACGTTGGCGATGAAGTCCCGGCGGGTTTTTTCGACGCGCTCGGTTTCGGTGAGGTCGCGAAGCACGGCGACGGCACCTCCAGCCGGAAGAGGGGCAGCGGTCACATCGAAAGCGCGACCAGGGACGATGGAAGTGGCGCGGGCGGTCTTCACTTCACGGGTGGATGTGGCCTCCTTGACGGCGGAGAGGAAGTCGGGGTCGCGGATGGTTTCCTCGACCGGTTGCTGCAGGCGGGCGCCTTGGGGAACGAGGTGGTCCATCGGTTGATTGGCCCACTGCACGTGGCCGTCGGCGCTGACAGCAATGACGGCGTCCTGCATGCTGTTGAGCAGAGTTTCAAGCTGGCGCTGGCTGGAGCGGACGGCCTCAAAACTCTCTTCGACGCGGCGAGCGGTTTTATCGATAGCGCCGGCGACGCGGCCTACTTCGTCCTGCGACGATTCGAGAATACGGGCGTGGAGATCGCCGTCGGCGATACGGCCGGCGACCTCGACGATGCGCTCGAGGCGGTGGGCGGTCCAATTGGCGGCGACGGCGGCCACTACAAGAGCGAAGAGGAATGCGAGGACGGAAGCGAGTTCCAGGCGATGGCGCATCTGGAGCGAGACGGCTTCCACATCAGAGAGCGGATAGGCGAGGCGGACGGCGCCGCCGAGCATGGCGTCGAAAGTTACGGCGGTAGCCAGGATGACGACCGAAAAAGCGGCCATCAGCTTGAGGAAGATCCCGTGTCTCACTTCTTTTTCACTCTCACCAGTTCTTTATTCTCGCTCACCCGGCCCTTTTTATCCCGCTTACTTTGGGGCCTCGAAGCGGTAGCCGGCGCCGCGCACGGTCTTGAGGTAGCGCGGATTTTCCGGGTCCGGTTCGATTTTTTCACGGATTCGGCGGACATAGACATCGACCGAGCGCGGGGTGACGTACGAAGTGTCGCGCCAAACGGAATCGAGAAGATGATCGCGGGAAAAGACGCGGCCAAGGTGGCGGGCGAAATAATCGAGCAGGCGAAACTCGGTGGCCGTGGTGGGAACGATTTGTCCACGGACGGTGAGGGTCATGGCGGCGGGATCAATGGCAATGTCGCCGACCTTCAGCGGGCTGGGCGGAAGCGGCCGCTCGAAGCGGCGGAGCACGGCCTTGACGCGGGCCACGAGTTCGCGCGGGCTGAAAGGCTTGGCGATATAGTCGTCGGCTCCGATCTCGAGACCGAGGACGCGGTCGGCTTCGCTGCTTTTGGCGGTGAGGAAAATTACGGGCACGGCTGCGAGGCCCACGGTTTGGCGCACGGTGCGGCAGAGCTCTAGGCCATCTTTGCCAGGGACCATGATGTCTAGAACGAAAAGAGCGGGACGCTGGCGTTCGGCGTCGGCGATGACGCTGGAGCCGTTGGGATAGACACGCACGGCAAAACCATCGTTCTCCAGGTGGTGGCGAACGAGGCGGGAAATATCGGGATCGTCTTCGACGACGAAGATGCTGGGTTTCACGGCTTCATTGTAACTGGAAAACAGTTGCCGGTTGCCAGTTGTCAGCTGCCAGGACCTGACCGAGAGCTGATTTTTATCAGATTGTAACAATCAGGTTGGAGGCGGGGTCGAGGTGGAAGCGTTTGTTGGGCGGGATTACTGTAGTGGCGCTGTATTCGGTGACGATCGCGGGGCCTTGGTAGGTTTTGCCGGGCTTTAGCGTATCGCGGGAGTATATGGACGTGGCTAGTTTCTTGCTGCCGAAGACGAATGGGGCTTTGGGCGTGGAGGGCGAGCCGAGCCTTGCTCGGCCAGGACGAGCGAATGCGCCCGTCCCCACATGATCCAACTTGGCTTCATGGGTCGAGGATTTCAGTACCGCCCGGAAGCGGAGGGTTACCAGCTCTGTTTCACGCGTTGGGTGGGCGTAGCCGTAGCGGCGGTGGTGTTCCTGCTCGAATTTCTTCAGCAGATCGTTGGTGAACGGCAGGTTTAGTTCGTATCCCTGGCCGCGGTAGCGGAGGTCGACG
>JBAUYE010000481.1:0-5764 GCA_049584615.1 Candidatus Sulfotelmatobacter sp. | reverse complement strand
ATCTTGCCGTTGGGCGCGCGCTTCAGTTCGCCGACGATGCGCTTGCCGCTTTTTACCTTGGTATGGACGATGTGGAAACGATCAAAGGGGACAAGGGGCTGCTCGGGCTGCTGCGGCTGCTGCGGGCCCTGTCGCTCGGAACCCTGTTGCTCGGGGCGGGGAGCGTCGAGGCTGGGCTGGGACAGTTGTGCGGACGAAGTTTGACCGCTGGGCGGTTCAGCGGAGCCATCCTCGACATTGATATAGATCGAGGGCACTGCGACGTGGGCGTGCACGCTGGCATGTTCGCCTTCGATTTCGACGCTCTGCTTGGCGCCGGCCATGGGAATGACTCCGCGCAGCAGGTTTGCCTTGGTGTCGCGGTTGATATCTCCCTCACTCTGCTGCAACTCGACCAGTTGCGGCTGGCCTTGAAAGTTGTCGAGCAGGAAGACGCCGGAATAATCCGGCAGGCGCAAGCCGGGGGCGACTTGCGGAAGGCGAGAGAGTTCGGCTTCGCGGTCAGCGTCGATTTCTTTGTCGGCCTCCTTGTCGATCGCGGCGGCTTCGGGGATGGCGGAGGTCGCGCGATCTTTCTCGTACTTTTCGGTGGCCGGCCAGTCTACCAGCGCGGAGGGGAGTTCTTCCCACTCGTCGCGTTCGGCGCTCTTGTAGCGCACCCGGTCGCCTTTGATCTCATAGGTGGTGATCAGTTGGTAAGATCCGTCTTTGAGGATGAGACGGCGGGCGAGTTGCTGGGCTGGAGCTTGAAGAACGAGGGCGAGACCGAGCACGGCCAGGGTGATGGCTGTAAACATCAGCTTGCGGGGATTCGGTAAGGTTGTGGTTGTGCAGATCATGCGTTTATTTGGATGCGCCAGTTTTGATTGGGTTTAGCTATTATCGTCCGAGGCGTCGTTTATTCGCCAACCGCAGGCCGAGGCTAGTCGACTGGACGGAATTGAGCGGGGTCAAAGAGTGATAAGGCCTGATAACGTCAGATGACCTTCTCGCCGTTGCAACTTCGGTGTAGTCTTCTCCCGTGAAGAAACGTCTCAATTCATTCGCTTACCTGCTGCCCCTGCAGGAGCTCTTATTTGCGGCGGCGGCAATGCTTGCTCCCGCATTGCTTTTCTTCTTTCGTCTGAAACAGATGGCGCATGGCGCTGGGAGTGTGTCTTTGTCATCGGGCGATATAGTGATGACGATTCCTTCCGGCCGTTTCTTTTCAGTCTCCCTCGACCGTGCTGGATGGTGGGCAGAAAAGCCAGCCACTATTCTGAATGCTCCCGCGAAATTCGTGGAAAGTTTCGTATCGCTACTACTGGCGCACAAGGCCAATTGGCACCCAGCCTCGCTGCTTCCATCGACTTGGCACTCACTTATCTATCCCATTTACGCGCTACCAGCGTGGGTTTACGTGGGACTGGGAATTGACGCAGGGATTGGACGTTGTCTCGTTCGTCGATGGAATGCGGTGCTCAGCTTATTCCTCGCCCTGACTTTCGCCGTATTGTTCTGCGGATTCAGATTCGGCATGTCAGCGACGGAGCGCGAGGGCCAAGAATTCCTGAGTTGGCTCATCGAAGGTTTCGCTCTTTGGGCAGTGTTATTTGCGGTTCCTTTTGTGGCATGGATCCTGCGGAGGAAACGTGACACTCCGCTCATAAGAGACGAGGCTCATCCTTCGTAACTGACGCAAAATCCCCATTACACGCATTGACGCCGGTCGGTCTTCCTCGCCAGTTTCGTGCGATATGAAGTGCGTATGAAAGTTAAGGCGGTGGGCCGGGTAAGAGAAAAGCCCCACTTCTCGCGCACACAACGCGTGAGAAATGGGGCACCCGGCTGTGGACTGAGCTAAAAGCCCCACTCAAGCCAAAAGACGGCTTGAGTGGGCCACCCTTTTTTCGCTTGCGGTTTGCGGAACCTCTACTTCTCCTTCTTGCTTATCTTTTCCTTTTGAGCTGCCATCTCGACGCCGCCGGGTTTCGCCGGGCCGTTGCGATCGACCAGCCTGGCGAAATCCTCGGCCTTGAACGGATACTCGCGCGCTGACTCTTGGCCGGTTGGTTTCGAGGTGATGTCCACCCGGCGGTTGTAGGCCAACACGATCGTTTGTATTTTCTGCAGAGCCTTCTGCCGGTCTTCTGGGCTCAGGCTGGCATCCTGTTCCACCAGCTGCTTCACTTGATCGGCGGTCAGGTTCTGCTCCTTGCCAAAAGCCTGCGTCTCAATCTTGTCTTCGGGAACCCCCTGTTCCACGAGGAACTTTTTGGCGAGCGCGGCACGCCTTTCGGAAAGCGGCTGGTTGTAGGCCTCAGTTCCGCGCTTGTCGGCGTGTCCAGAGAGAACCAGGCGAGCATCGGGTTCGTCCGCCAGGTATTGAGTGAAAGAGGTCGCAATGGCTTTCAGAGTCTCCTTTTCGCTGTCGAGGAGAGCGTTTTCTGTCTTGAGCGATCGCGGCCGATCGGTCGGGAAATAAACGCTGCGGGCGAGTTTAATCTCGGGTTGCACAATCGAGCCCACGATGTGCAGAGTGGCGGTTTTCGTTTCAGACCCGCCGCAGCCGTTCGTAGCGTTCAGCGTGTAGGTAACATTTTCATCGACGGCGCCGGGATCGGTTTTCTTGGGAGTGATCTGCAAAGTGCGGCTGCCCGTGGGATCGACCGTGCTCCCGTCGATCGAAACAGTTGAGGCATTCTTCGCGGTCCAGTTCAACGCGGTGCTGTCATCCACGACGACCTTATCGCCGACTTTCTTGTAGTGGACTTCCGCCGGCGCAAGATCCAGATTGGCCTGGACGGCAGTGTTCACATTGACGGTGGCGGTGGAAGTGACGGTGCCGCCGGGCCCCGTCGCAGTCAGGTTATAGGTGGTGTTCTGCGTAGGCTTAACGGATTCCTGACCCGAACTTGCGACTGGCCCAACCGGAGTAATCTCAACCCGAGGTGCGTCGGTCGAGGTCCAATTGATTTGTGAAGCATCTCCGCAGTTGACCTGCGCCGCAGTCACCGATAACTGCGCTGTGGGCTTGGCGACCGCGACGGTCGCACTGGCCATACCTACGGTGAAGCGGGGTATGGCGCTCAGTTTCTCCCCGCGTGACCAGGCAACAGTCTTGCGCACACCCTTCGGGATATCGATCACGACGCGCTGATTCGCGGGAACCTCGACCGAACCCGACCAAGTTTCCTTGTCGCCGGAAAGGACCGAAACCTGGTAGGTGCCGGGTGGGACGACGAGTTCCTGCTTCCAGATAAAATCGTTGTTGAATTCGTCGCCGTGGCCGACGAAGAACTCGGGCGTTTTTCCGTTCAGCAGAATCGCATCGCGGTCAGCACCTTCGATCGTCATGGCGCCGAAGGGGCCAGGAACGGTTCCGGTGACTGGCGTCAGAGTCACGTCGAGGGGGGTATCTTTGCCCGCGGTGATGGTGACGGTTTGGGTTGAGGGAGCATAGCCGTAGTTGACCAGCTCAATCTTGTGGTCGCCCGGGCTGAGGCTCAGGGAGTGGTGTTTGCTCGCTTCGCTGATGGCGCGGCCGTCCACGAAGAGGTAGGCCTGTTTGGGAGTGACATGAAGGACGAGTTTGCCGTCCTGGGCAAAGCTTGAGATTCCACCCGCCAACATGAGGAGAATGACGGATAGAAAGAAACGGGAAAGCAGGGTGTGAAGTTTCATAGGGATCTCCTTACCTCGGGACCTGGCTCTGGGCGCGATTCGAAAAAGAGGACGTGATGCAGAGCCTCTCTACGACGGAGTCCATGCTTGGTGGCGGGTTTAGTGCGTTTCGCCCGCGTTTGATCCCGGGCTGGTTCTGCGAACGCCACGTAGTATACGCCAAAACAGCATTAAAATAAGGGTTCGGCGCTTCCAGGCACCTGCCGGACGGATGCGGCGGCTTGTAGTATTCTGGCGTTCTCTATATTCTGTTGCACGCGCGACGCCACCGACTCCAGACTCAATGAACTCAAAATCTATCCTTTGTTGTTACATGCTGTGTACGCTGCTGGGGAGTGCGACCGCCTTCGGTCAGACCGCTGCGGCCCCGACGGCCGCGCCGGCTCAGGCTAGCCCGCAATATTCGGTGCAGGGAACGGTTGCTTCCGCGGCATCGCCGCAGGGAGAGCCGGTTTCTTATGCCTCGGTGACCCAGGTAAACGGATTGCTGGCGCAATTGGAGGCAACATCGAAGAGCACGCAGGACGACCTGACGAGGCTGCGCATCGAGCGCTGGAAGACCGACAGTTCCACGAAGAGGCAGGCGCTGGGGAACGTGGAATCGATCCAGCGGAATCTGCAGAATGCATTGCCGGAGATGATCAAGCAATTGCGCGGTGCGCCGGAAGATCTGCCGGCGACCTTCAAGCTGTACCGGAATCTGGACGCGCTGTACGACGTGCTGGGAAGCGTGGTGGAATCTGCGGGAGCGTTCGGACCAAAGGACGACTTTCAGGCGCTGGCGAATGACCTGACCAGCTTTGAGGGCACGCGCAAGCAGATTGCAGAGCGTTTGGAAAACCTGGCGGCATCGAAAGAGCAGGAGATTGTGCGCTTGCGCGCGGACTTGAAGACGGCGCAGGCGGCGATTCCGGCCGCGCCTCCGAGGAAAACCGTGGTCGACGATACCGAGCCGGTGAAGAAGCCGGTGGTGAAAAAGAAGAAGCCGGTCGCGAAGAAACCGGCGACGACACCGAGTACCGCGCCGCCGGCGCAGAATCCTCCGGCGCAACCTAAGCCGCAATAATGCGGGCTTCGGGCGTCGGCAGCCGGGCTTCGGCCAAGCCAGAGGGCGCATCAGTCTTGAGCTTTCCTATGTAGCGGAAGGGCGTCGCCGAAGCCCGAAAGCCGAAGCCCAATTGAGCATCCCATGAACCCTCACGGCAGCATTCTCGCGGCTATCTTCGGCGTCGTGATCATCTGCGTCGTGCTTTTGGATGCGTTTGAGACGGTGGTACTGCCGCGGCGGGTGACGCGGCATTTCAAGCTGACCGCATGGTTCTACCGCCGCACCTGGATTCCGTGGAGGGGTGTTGCCCGCCGCATCCGGACATTTTCGCGACAGCAGAGTTTTCTGGGATACTTCGGCCCGCTGTCACTCATCACGCTGCTGGTGTTCTGGGCCACGACCCTGATCATGGGTTTTGCTCTGGTGCAATATGGCATCGGCGAGCATGAACAACTGAGTGGCGAGCCAATCACATTTGGCAGGCTGGTCTACCACAGCGGACAGACCTTCTTCACGTTAGGCTATGGCGACATTTTGCCGACGTCGAGCCTGGCGCGCGCGCTTTCGGTGATCGAAGCGGGCATGGGATTCGCATTTCTTGGGGTGGTGATTGGCTATCTTCCGGTGGTGTACGGTTCGTTTTCCCGGCGTGAGATTCAGATCTCAATGCTGGATGCGCGTGCCGGATCTCCTCCCAGTGCCAGCGAGTTGCTGGTCCGGCTGGCAGGGAGTTCAGAAAATCGGGCGATCGAGCAACTCGTCCTCGACGGAGTTTTGCACGATTGGGAGCGCTGGGCGGCAGAGTTGTTGGAGAGCCACATTTCTTATCCGGTCCTGAGTTTCTTCCGGTCACAGCATAGCAATCAGTCATGGCTGGGAGCTCTGCTGACTATGCTGGACGTGACTTCGCTGCTGCTGACTGGCGGTGACGGAATTCATCCCGGGCAGGCGAAGCTCACTTTTGCCATGGCTCGTCATGCGGCGGTGGATCTGGCGCAGGTGGTGAATGCGCGCTACGATCCGCTGGCGACGGAACGGCTGACCGACGCGGAA
>JBAUYE010000480.1:0-10956 GCA_049584615.1 Candidatus Sulfotelmatobacter sp. | reverse complement strand
GTTCGCTTCAGTGTGACCGTAACTTCGTTAGACTGGTGTCCGGTCTTAGGCAGCGTCGTGTACGTTTGCTTCCACTCCATATCTCCGTCAGCAATTGCGACGATCGTGTAGTTTCCTTTTATCGAGTCTTTGTCGCCAAGCCAACAAGTTCCCGTCCATAAATGGCCTTGCGCGTTCCAGTATCCATTGTGATGCCAGCGCCCGCCAGCGAACACTCGCAACTCAATTCGTGCACGCGGAATTGTGACAGAACCTCTCACCTGTATTTCGCGCTTACGAAATACCTCTCCCTCTGCCGGTGTTTCTATCTTCACGAGAGGGTGATACATTTCGATGGCGCAACTCTTGCCAGCGCGAACTGTGAAGTATTCACTCCGTGGTTGGTTGCTTTGCTGACCAAGCACAGTAATCTCCACATCGTACTCTGGCAATGGTTCTTTAGACGGAAGATTCCACCTACTCTCTGGGCCTAGAGTTGAAGATGCGCTTTCCAGTTTCATCCATCCCATCATGCTAGAACGATTTTCGCCAGCACTTGCAACGAGCACGTTACCCGATTGGCCGGTGAGGAGGTAGAGCGCACGTCCATGAGGATGTTCCCAGCTTAAAGGGATTGTCACTCGATGCTGAGGATTCGGGTCGTTTCTGCGCTCGATAACCTTACACTGCACTTCGAACATCTGTGCATGTCCTCGGTTGTTAATTCGCAGGTACATTTTGTCGAATTGACCTTCCGATGGCTCGAACTCTACGTGAACGGGGAAATATTCTTCCCGCGGTGATACTGCAAGAATCGGAGGAGGCGTGGGTACGGTCGTGGGATGGATATGTATATCGCCAATAGTCGCATTGGCTGTAGAGTTCCCACTGTCTCTGACCTGAGCTATCGGAGTTACGCTAGAAGAAGGAACAGCAGGCGAAACATCAACAACTTTCTTACCCCCTCCCGCTTCTCGTTGCTTTCTCAATATCTCAATCACCATCACAATTGTTCCTAGAGCTAGAACCAGTGGGAAAACGCGAGACAATAAAACGCCCGCTAAAAAGGCACCGACTGGGCCTTGAGCCTTCAGTCCCTCGACTGCGTGCTCAATGAGTGTCCAATGCTCGGCGGATTGAATTCCGACTAGAATGATCACGATCATTGCCCCTACTAAAGCAGACCACACTTTCTTGGACATTTCGAGATACACCTCCGCTGAGTCAAGGCGATACGTGCGGCTCTTGCGCCGTACCCATCTTTCTCGACCGAGAAAGGCTACGCCATTGCCGTGGCTTTTGGAAGATTCAGTTCAGCGATGGGGTTTCTGTCATGAGCCGCGAGCGGGGCCTCGCTCGTTCCTGAGACGCCTCACTGAGCCGCAGGGCGGGCAGAGCGCAAGGACAAGAGGATTCCACCGACAGACAAGCCTATTCCACCAAGCACGACAGCAGTCTTGATCTTGGTCTGAAAGTCAATCAAAGGAGCAATGAGCAAATCCCCGAGGATTGCGCCGCAGATCGCCCCGACGATGCTGGAAACGAAGTCGGCTACGCGCCCGCAGATATAGTCTATTGCTTTCCCGACAAAATGATTTGCGACCTCACGCTTGATGTAGTCAAGTGCAGTCATGGCAACCCGTTCTATTTCCTGAAAATGCGCCGTCATTTCAGCCTCCGGTCCTAACTTCAGGTGGTTTTGTTTTTGTGTCGCCCGCTCGTTTTGTCAACCTTTTCCCCATCCAATCGCCTTACCACCTGTCCGACCATCCGGGCCTTCATCTTCTCAACTAACGTTTCCATTTGTTCAAGCGTGGCCGCGTGGTCACAGGTTGAACAGCGGGGAAGATGAATATGTGATTTTCCGTCGCAGTCGGGATCGGTGCAGGGTACTTCGATGGTGGCCTTTTCTGTCATGTGGTTCCATTCTATCGCCGCAATCCCGGACTAGCCGAGCGTAAACGTGTAGGAAGGACCAAGACTCTTGCTGAGTTCCGCGCCTTTCTTCAGAGTAGCAATCAAATCCTTGCCGTGTTTGAGTGTTATTTTTGGCTGCCCAAAGAGGGATGGACCACCGCCGTAACTATACTCATAACCATCGCCCTTCGCATCAATCCATCCTTTCCACTGAGCAAGAGGAACCACGCCGAGCGGGTTTGTTCTGGGATTCACGCATTTCGGGTCGAAGATCTGTTTATATTTCATCAACAAAAGAAGGGCGACTACTGCTTGCAGGGATTCAAAGGCCGCAGGTGGTTGTCCGTCTTTCTGGTATTCAAACCTTTCACTTTTCATCCATCCTTGCCACAAAGCTTGTGCCTTTTCGTTCATCTCGTATGTTGTGCCTTTATCAATCACAGTCCGAACGCCATCAAAAACCTGACTCAAAGTCCTCGCGCTGTGATCGTCCCCTTCAATCAACAGATGGCGTACCTCGCGCCCGCGATGTAGTGTGTGCAGGGTTGGGCGATTCATTTCCAACATTTCAGTTATCCTCACTTCCCAATCCACTTCCCATTAACTCGATTCTTGGCCCGGACCCCTCTCAAAACCCCGGATAATCCCGAATGTTCCCAAGCTATCCCGTTGATTCCTCTAGGCACACGGCAAGATGGCTCGATTAGAAATCCGGTGCTCTATCCATTTGAGCTACGCGCCCATGGGAAAAATCTATCACAACGACGCGGATTCTCAGTGTCTGCCCATTGATCCATTCCGCCGATTTCTGACTGACGTCCTCTTCTGGTGACCTACCCCGGAGAACCCTAAACGGCCAAGCTTGCATCCAAACCTTCATGCAGTCCGTAGTATCCCGAGCCAGTCTCACTCCCCGCGACCTTATGCTTGCGTGGTGGCGGGTTATGAGCGGCAGCGTTCCGCTGCTTTCCATTGAGATCACCCGCGAATGTCCTCTGAGCTGTCCGGGATGCTACGCCTATGGCGAGAGTCATCTCGGCAACGGGATCACTCTGCGAGACCTTCACGACCTGCGCGGAGATGAGCTGGTCGAAGGCGTCCTCGACCTGGTTCGCCGCCACCGCCCTATGCACGTTTCCCTGGTCGGCGGAGAACCTATGATGCGCCATCGCGAACTCGACCGCATACTTCCCGCGCTCAGCGAAATGGGAGTTTTTTCCATGGTCGTGACCAGCGGTGTGATTCCGATCCCCGCGCACTGGATGGAAATCCCGCGGATGCGCGTCGCCGTATCGGTGGATGGTCTGCCCGAGCATCATGACATTCGCCGCGAACCCGCAACCTATGACCGCATCCTGAAGAACATTGCCGGCCGGAAAATCAACGTTCACTGGGTGATTACCCGGCCCATGCTCGCCCGCGCTGGCTATCTCGAGGAATACGTGGCTTTCTGGAATGCGCGGCCGGAAGTCGATCACATCTGGGTGAGCCTCTACAGCCCGCAAATGGGTGAGGAGAGCCCCGAGCGGCTCATGCCCGACGACCGCGAGCGCATAGCAAAAGAATTGCCGCCTTTGGGGAAGAGATATCGGAAACTGCTGATCCCGGAAGGCATGGCTCGCGCCTTTGTGAATCCGCCGCCGAATCCGCAGAGTTGCCTGTTCTCCAGGATGTCATTCAATTACTCGGCCGATCTGGAAAGCCGCGTGGAGCCTTGCGTCTTCGGTGGAACTCCGGATTGCAGCCAGTGCGGATGCAGCATCAGCAGCGCCCTGCACTGGATTCAGGACGAGAGAATTGCCGGACCACTCCGCGTCGGGCACGTCGTGACAACTTCGCTGGCCGTCGGCGCGGCGGTGAACTGGATGCGCGACAATCAGCGTCCCCCCAACCGCAGGCAGCCGGGAGCGCGCTCTGGCCCAAGAAATCTCGTGCAGATTGAGTCCGCGGAGTAGCGCGGGCCCACCGTTACCTGCTGTGCCGTATACTGCCGCCTTGCCCGAGGACGGCATGTATGGCGGCTTCGAATCCATCCCGGTTGGCCTACATCGATTGGATGCGGGGCCTGGCCTGCGTGCTGATGTTTCAGACCCACTGCTACGATTCCTGGCTCAGCCCCGGCGCGCGGCAGAGCAGATTCTTCGTGTACTCACAACTAGGCGGAACCTTCCCCGCTCCTCTGTTCTTGTTTCTTGCGGGTATTTCGTTCGCGCTGGTGACCGAGAAATTGTGGAAGAAGAATCTGCCGCCCGCGAAGATTGCGCGCGCTACCATCCGCCGCGGCGCCGAGATCTTTGGCTTTGGCTTGCTCTTTCGCCTGCAGGAATATCTGATCGCCTGGGGCTGGGCGCCACTCAGCGACCTGCTGCGCGTCGACATACTGAACACCATCGGCCTCTCGATGATGTTGATGGGCGTCCTCTGCTGGCTTGGGTTGTCGATACGGCGGGGAGCGCCGAGCAGAGCCACGCTTGTGTTTGCCTCAGCCGGAACCGCAGTGTTGATTTCTCTTCTCACCCCGCTGCTATGGACCAACTGGCGCCCGGACTGGCTGCCCTGGCCGCTCGAGTCCTACATCAACGGCGTCCACAATCTCGGCACACCGCAAGCCTGGATGTTCCCGATTTTTCCCTGGACAGCCTTCGCGTTCGCCGGGCTGGCCACGGGATTTATTTTGCAAAGCGAGTGGGCGCACAGGCGCGAAACCGCAATTTTCTTACTGGCTGGCGCGGCTGGCCTGACATTCGTAGCAGCCGCACGCTGGCTTGACGCCCGGCCGCATCAGCTTTACGCGACCTATGACTATTGGCACACCAGCCCGAACTTCTTCTTAATTCGTTTGGGAATGCTGCTTGCCATTTTGACGGCGAGCTATGCCTGGTGCCGTTGGGGTGCGGGAAACTGGGGTTTCAGTCCTCTCATTCAACTGGGGCAGGCTTCCCTGCTGGTCTACTGGGTGCACCTCGAATTCGTATACGGACGGCTCTCCATCCTGCCCAAGCACGGCCAAAGCATCCGCACGGCGTCCTTGGGATTGCTGACGATTTCTCTCGCTATGCTTTTGCTTGCGTTCCTTCGGACGAAGGTGAAGGGCCGTGGCGGTGAGATGCTGGCGTGGTTTCGGAATCCCGCCCCTTCGAACTGAAATCCGAACTTAAATCCCTTTACATCTGTCATCCCGAGCAAAGCTGCTCTGTCATCCCGAGCAAAGCGAGGGATCTTGGTTTCTGCCTGCACTATGACCATCCCTCGCTGCGAGCGCTCCGCTCGGGATGACAATTCGCGGGAAATGCAACATCGAGCGTGGAGCTAGCGGAACTGCTTTGCGAACTCCACGACCTCACGCTCCGCCCAGCGGCCATCGTAGGCGGAATCACTGTCACGTTCGCCGACAAAGGCACAATGCCCGCCGTCCTCAGTCTCGATGAAAGTAATGTTGCGATTAGCGACCAGGGCGTGCCGCGTTTCCGGGAGAATACGCACGAAAGGATCGTTGGCCGCGTGAATCACCAGCGCAGGCCTCGCGATCCGGCTTACCACGTTCGCAGCAGCGGCTCGGGCGTAGTAATCATCCGCGCCGGTGAACCCGCAATAGAAAGCGGTAACGCGATCGTCAAACTCGCGCAGGGTTTTAACTCCGCGCAGACGAGAAGCATCGAAGTCGCCAGGAAACAAACGCACCTTGCGGCGAAAGCGGCGAAATAATTGCAGCAGGAAATAGTATTCGTAAATCCGGTTGGCAGGTTCATGCAGGGCGTCGGCTCCGGCTGCCAGATTGATTGCCGGACAAACCGCCGCCACCCCGCGAAACTCCGCCGGACCGTCGCTTCCCCACTCCCCCGCCAGCTTCAGCACCAGATTGCCGCCCATGGAAAACCCAATCAGCACGAAGCCGGGAATTCTGTCGCGCTCGACCAGGCTGCGCGCCACCGCCGCCACATCGGCGGAACGGCTGGAATTGTAAAGCGTGGCTGCGCAATGATCCATTCCGCCGCAGTTGCGCTGGTTCATGCGCACCACGTTCATGCCCGCGGCTAACCCGTTCCGTGCGATGCCCAGCATGTATTGCGATTCGCTCGATCCCTCCAGCCCATGCACCACAATCAAAGTCAGCGCTCTCCGGTCTTTCTGCCAGTGACAGTGGCACAGTACGGGTACGCCGGGTTCTACCTCGATCAGACGCTGCTCCGCAGAGGGCAGATCGATTCGGCGGGGAAGGAAAAACGCAGCGAGAGTTTGTACATGCCCGCCCCGCAACCACGGATGCGGCTGGAAGACCGAGGGCACGAACGCCGACGGCTTCTCCGTCACCCCGTCCTCGAACTCTGCTCTTGATGGAAGTCCCAGGCGTCACCGCCCCCGCTTGCGAAATAACTTTGTGAAGTATGTTTGCGAAGTTCCCGCAAATTGATTCTAATAGGAATAGTCATCCCCACGGGAGCGATCCTCATGCCGATTTTCGAATATATTTGCCAGGACTGCCAGCACGAGTTTGAAACCCTGGTCTTCGGCCGCGACAAAGCCAAGTGCCCCAAGTGTGAAAGCCAGAAGCTGAGCCCGCAGCTTAGTGTCTTTGCCGTTTCCGCGAAGAGTTCCGCTGGTTCCACGAGTCCCACAGGAGCGTGCGGTTCCTGCGGCGATGCTCGCGGTCCCGGCGCATGCTCGCTCGGAGATCTCGATTAAAGCCTCACCGCTCACCGGGAACGCGAAAATTAAACTTTCGGCATCCCTCTGCGGGTGACTGAGGTTACCTTTGTTTCCCCACCAGGCCCGCCTACCATGCCCTGACCTCCCTTTGAATACCAAGGAGCATCGCATGGATCGCCGCAGCCAACAGCGCGTATTCGTTGATCTCCCCGTGCAGATCTACGGTATGGACACCTATTCACGGCCCTTCACACAGGCGGCCAGCCTGCGCTCGATTAGCGGGCGCGGCGCCACCTTGCAGTGCGTGGACGCTCAACTCAAGCCGGGGGACGTGGTCGACCTTCTTTACCAGGGTTCGAAAGCGCAATTCCGCATTGTGTGGTGCGGCAGGCCCGGAACCGAAATGGCCGGAGAAGTGGGACTCGAAAGTCTCTCCGCCGGTGTGACGCTTTGGGATGTTGATCCGATGCGCTGTGCGGCTTCGGTTGGCAAGGGGTAGGGAGGGCGGGGGGGGAAAGGCTGAAACCCGCGCTAGACGCAGCGGCGGCCCTGATCGTCCCCGGAGTTTCTTTCTGAAACTGTCTCTGTGGGCAATCCCAGGCTGTAAACTCACCAGAGATGCGAGTGAAGATTCTCGGTTCCGCGGCCGGAGGCGCGTTTCCCCAATGGAATTGTGCCTGCTCAAACTGTCGCTCCGTGCGCGCCGGCACGTTCCATGGAAAGCCGCGCAGCCAGACCCAGATTGCAATTACAGAAGACGGACGCTCATGGTTTCTTCTCGGTGCATCTCCCGACCTGCGCGCTCAAATCGAATCCACTCCTGAATTGCATCCGCGTGACGGCGTGCGCCAGTCGCCCATCGCGGGGGTGGTGTTGGCCAGCGCCGATCTCGACCATGTCCTCGGGTTGCTTCTGCTGCGCGAACTTCAGCCGCTGCGTGTCTACGCCACCGCTTCGGTGCGCCGCATTCTCCGCGAAGATAACTCCATGTTTGGCATGCTGCATCGTATTCCTGATCAAGCCAAGTGGATTGATTTTGAATCAGGAAAGGAATTTTCTTTGTGCGACGCTCAAGGTGAGGATTCCGGTCTCCGCTGCCGGGCGTGGTCGTTGGGCTGTCATTATCCTCCCTTTGTCAGCGCCGAACGGCAATCCCAGCTTTCCCCGGGCGAAGCATCCCTCGGCTTGTTCATCCATTCAACTTCCGGCTCGCGCCTTGGCTATATGCCAGCGGTCCCCCAAATAGACGACGCACTGCTGCGGCAATTCGACGTTTGCGACGTCCTGCTCTTCGATGGCACGTTCTGGAGCGATGACGAACTGATTCGCATTCAGGGCAGCGCACAAACCGCGCGCCAGATGGGTCACGTCCCGGTCGAAGGCGTGCTGACAAAGTTGGCGGCAGTGCGCCGCCCGCGTAAAATATTTGTGCACATCAACAACACCAATCCCATGCTGGACGAGTCGAGTCCCGAACATCGGCGAGTGCGGGACGCCGGGTGGGAAATCGCGGAGGACGGATGGCAGCTCGATCTGTAGAAGCCAAAACCGCATCGCAGGCTGCGCCCCTGCTTTCGAGCGAGGAGCTGCGCGCGCGATTCCAGGCCACGGGCGAGGAGCGCTACCATCACCAGCATCCTTTTCATCTCTTGATGCACGAAGGCAAGCTCAGCCGCGGACAACTGCAGGCTTGGTCGTTGAACCGCTACTACTATCAGAGCATCATCCCGATCAAAGATTCGATCATCCTGTCGCGCGGTCCTGACCCGGTGTTCCGCCGCGCATGGCGCAAGCGCGTGGTCGACCACGACGGCGACGCCACCAGCGAAGGTGGCCTCAAGCGCTGGATAAAGTTGGCCGAAGCCACCGGTCTCGATGCCAATCAGGTTCGTGCCGGCAACGGAATTCTTCCTGCAACCCGCTTCGCGGTCAATGAATACCTGGACATTGTGCGCAGCCGGTCTCTGCTGGAGGCGGTGGCTTCTTCGCTGACAGAATTGTTTTCCACCAAGCTGATCACCTTGCGCGTGGAAAAATTGCGCCAGCACTATCCCTGGCTCGCCGGAGGTCTGGATTATTTCGAAGCCAGACTTTATCAGGCGCCGGAGGATTCGCAATTCGCAGCGAACTACGTCTACGACAACGCGAAGACGCGCGCCGAGCAGGAGTTGGCGGTCCAGGCCCTGCGCGACAAGTGCGATATTTTATGGGCGCAGCTCGATGCGCTCTACTTCGCCTACGTCGAGCCGGGATGGCCGCCTCCGGGTGCGTTTCGCATCGAGGCCAGCTAGCATGCCGCCACCGGAAGACTCCGCGCAGCCCCGCCTGGCGGCTGGCTGCCGCTGGGGGGTGGAAAAAGAAAAAGAATATAAGACCGGCAGCAAACTAGAACGCACGATCCTCTATCCGGAAGGCGCGCTCCGCCTGCGCGACACAGGCCTGTTGATACTCGAGAGCTGCGATGGCAAGCGCACCTTCGGCGAGATCATCGCAGAGCTGGAGGCCAAGTTCGGCGACGCGGACCCTGAGAAGATTCGCGCCGACATCGGCCAGTTTCTCGAACAACTGCGGCACAAGCGGATCGTCGACTACTGATCGTTCATAATCAGCTGCACATCGTTTCACCTGCACCGATGATGACCCCCAACCCGCTGGCTCTCATTGCCGAGATCACCCACCGCTGCCCCCTGCACTGCGTTTATTGCTCGAATCCTCTTGAGCTGGCCGCAGCGAGTTCGGAACTTTCCACAACAGAGTGGGCCGACATTTTCCAGCAGGCCGGCAAGCTCGGCATGCTGCACGCGCACTTCACCGGAGGCGAACCGCTGGCTCGTCCGGATTTAACCGAACTCGTTGCAGCCGCGCGCGCAGCAGGCCTTTACACCAACCTCATCACCTCCGGCATCGGATTAGCCGAAACACGATTGCGCGAGCTGGTGGACGCTGGACTCGATCACATCCAGATCAGCTTTCAGGATTCGCGCGAAGACGCAGCCAACTGGATTGCCGGCGCCAAAGCACATGCGCACAAGATCGAATTGTCGCGACTTATCCGCCATCACAAGATCGCGTTCACCGTAAATCTTGTCGTCCACCGGCAGAATATCGATCACCTCGAGGAGATGATTGCTTTCATCGAGCAACTCGCGCCCGAGCGTATGGAGATCGCCCACACTCAGTATTACGGCTGGGCATTGCAGAACCGCGCGGCGCTGTTGCCTACGCGGGCGCAGCTAGAAAAAGCCGTGGAGGTGGTGGCTGCCGCGGAAAAGCGCCTCGCCGGACGCATCCGGATTGATTCAGTGGTCCCTGACTACTATGCGCGTTTTCCGAAGGCCTGCATGGGAGGATGGGGACGAAGATTGATGCTCATCAATCCTGCGGGCAAGGCGCTTCCCTGCCACGCTGCCGAAGTCATTCCCGGCCTCGAATTCGAAAACGTACGCCAGCAGACTCTTGAGTTTATCTGGAAGGAATCTTCCTCGTTCCAGCGCTTTCGCGGGGAAGAATGGATGCCGGAACCCTGCCGCAGTTGTGAGCAGCGTACCGAAGATTTTGGCGGATGCCGCTGCCAGGCTCTGTTGCTCGCAGGTAACGCCGCTGCAACCGATCCCGCCTGCTCGCTCGCACCCGCGCACCACATCGTCGAAGCCGCGCTAGCAGAAGCAAATTCCAGCACGGCCGTTTCGCAGCCCGTCGCCACTGCGTCGTTCGTGCAGTTACAACAGCGCGCCGCAAATCTCTGGACTTACCGCACCAATCCTGAGTAGCCCAACCCTACCCAACAAAACCTACCAGCGCAATCCGATCGTAATGGGACGAAAATCTGTGGTGATGCCGTTATGCGATCCGTGCATGATGCGCCATTCCGCGTAGACCTCGACGCCGCTGGGCATCTTGCGCGTTACTCCTCCGCCACCGTCGATTCCGAATTCGTTCAGGCTGGAATTTGCAAAGCTGCCATTGATGGCAAGGCCGAAATTGTAATTCTGGCACGCGCCCCACCAATTCCAGAACCCATTGCATGCCGAACCCGGAACCGTGGTGCTGCCACTCAAATTCCCGGCCCGATGGTAATAGGCCGGTCCCAGAAACACGTATCCACCCCAGAGATTGCTCACGGGAACATTGATGATGGGTTCGAGCGTCACCGCCAAAGCGTAGCTTCTGGATCCGGTCGCCTGGGCCAGTTGTACGGTGGAGTCGCGCAGCGGCAGGTCGGCAAAAATTAAGTCTGCGCGCAGGCCTAAATACTTGTTCCCGTTCCGCGCCACACCCGCCGACCCCACAACGCCTCCGCCTCTCACGTATGCCTTGGTCGCACCACCGTCAACATTGGCGCCGCCGCCTACGTTGAATTCCCAGTTCTTGTAGTCGTGAGGCCGAGCTTTCCGGTGCGCCGTAGTGGACTCC
>JBAUYE010000479.1:0-8629 GCA_049584615.1 Candidatus Sulfotelmatobacter sp. | reverse complement strand
AAAAGGCGGATCACAAAAGCGATTTTGCGCACGCTTCTGCAGCGGAAAGCAGCTTCTGACGGACGATCCGGCGCTCAGGATCAATGGGAGATTCGGAATCTTATGGAAAAACTTCCGCGTGCGGAAGTGACGGGCTGAATCTATATTGACAACCCCCTGATTTGGGGCGAAACTCCGCTACAGAAGCTAGAATCTTCCATTAGGTGTTCCTTTCGCATGGCACACAACCCCTTATTCGGAACTGATCCCGCAAAGCCGGCTTCTCCCGCGACCGAAAGAGGCCAAGAGAAGGGGGCAACGGAATCGGCGAAGCCGGGCGAATGGGATCTGGGGGAGCTGGCGGCGAAGTTTGCGGAGCACGGGGGCGGGCGTGTATCGCAGGAAATCTCGGCTGAGCTGGCACTGCAGATTGTGCTGAACGAAATTGTGGAACAAGCCTGCATGGCGACCGGGGCGAGCGGCGCGGCGATTGTGCTGGAGCGCGGCGGGGAGTGGGTTTGCCGGGCGAGCACAGGTAGGAGCGCTCCGCAATTGGGAGCGAGGCTGGACACTGCGTCGGGGCTGTCGGGTGCGTGCGTCAAGACGCGGACGGTGCAGCGCTGCGAGGATACGGAGAACGACCCGCGCGCCGATGTCGAGGCTTGCCGGATTCTCGGAATACGCTCGGCGATTATTCTCCCCTTGCTGCAGAACGCGGAACTGGTCGGCGTGTTCGAGACGTTTTCAACGTTGCCGTCGGGGTTTGGAGAACGCGACGAGCGCACTCTGCAAGCACTCTCGCGCCGCGTGCTCAATAATCTGGAACGCGCATCCGGGCCGATGTCGGCCGAACAATCGTCTCCCGGACAAACGTCAGCCGGAGAATCGTCCACTGCAGAGCCTTCGAAGAATACGCGGGCGGTCGCGGAAGATACTGCGGTTTTCGCCGCAGCCTCCGCCGAAAACTCTGACCGAAGCTCCGATGGGAAACGGGACTTACCGGACAAACCTTTGCCGTTGGCGCAAGCGTCGCACGGAGTTGCTTCCCGGCGGGGTGTGAATTTCATAACGCTGGCGCTGGGCGCGGCAGTGTTGACATATGCCGTCTTGCTGACCGTGCTCGTAGCCCAGCGCCTCGGCTGGCGAAGAACCGCGGCGGGTGTACATGCGCCGGCCGCGGTCTCTGCGCCGGCGGGGATAGGTGGCCAGCCGGCTGGGGCTGGACAAACTGCTGGGGCTGGACAAACCATGGGTTCGTCTGTTTCTGCAATCCAATCTGGCGCAGCAACCACATCACCCTCTGCACCCGTGAGCACGCCCGCTGTGGCCTCATCGCGAGCAACTGGTACATTCCCGCCGCCGGGCGGCCTGCTTGTATTCGAGAATGGGAAGGAAATCTTTCGGATGAAGCCCACTGTGGAACAAGGTGAGGCGACCGAAGAGAAGCGCAGAAATTCCTCCAAGATCAGCATTGCACACGAAGGCGGAGTGCAGCGGGCTTCCGCCGTTGAGCCGACAGACGTGCTGGAGCTGCCGCCGGACGTCGCCGAAGCCAGCCTGCTTCATCGCGTGGAGCCGGATTATCCGGAACAAGCCCGGCAGCAGCGGATTCAGGGGGCGGTGGTGTTGAGCGTGCGCATCGCCCAGAATGGCAGCGTGCAGTCGGCCACTCCGGTGGCCGGGCCTCCACTACTTGCGCAGGCTGCGTCCGATGCCGTGAAGCAGTGGCGATTCAAGCCTCACCTGGTGGGCGGCCGTCGCGCAGAAATGCAGACGAAAATTACCCTCGACTTCCGATTGCCGCAGTAAAAAATCCCTTGCGAAGATGGCTTAATGCTTGTCTTTTTGGATTCCGACGGACATCGCTCCGGACTTGGCGCGAGCGAAGGCGGGCCGGGACCGTCTAGCGATGGACGAGGCCTTGGGAGCGTGCGTCGCACCACTGCCCAAAGCGTAAAGCACGACCTCTACCCGGCTGGACACGCCTAGCTTGTCGAAAATGCGAAACAGATAATTCTTGACCGTGTGTTCCGTAAGTTTGAGACGCCGGGCGATTTCGCGGTTAGTGAGTCCTTCCGCCAAACACCGGACGACATCGATTTCGCGCGCCGAAAGCAGCGATTTGCCGTTACTGCTCAGGTGGGCGAGCGCAGGTTGCGTCAGGGCTTCGAGCACGAACTGCAGTTCGCTGCTGCTTGCCCAAACCTGGCCGGCGTCGACGCATTGAATGCACTTGGCCAGCAAACGGAAGGGCTCAGTGCGGCAAAACACGCCCTGGGCACCCGCACGGAAAGCCGCAATGACCGCTTCCCGCTCGGAAGTGTCGAGCAGGATGATCACACGCGGCGAAGGCGACTGCGACCGCAGCTCGCGAAGCAGATCGACGCCGCCCGTATGATCTTCGCCCAGCGTGGCGCTGATCACCACTACTTGCGGCTTCTCGAGTTCAACCAGATTGAGGATTGCCGCTGCTTCCGACGGAGACTCGATCATCTCAAACTGCGCGTCTCGCGCCAGCGCTTCGACCAGAAGTTGCGTGCTCATGGCGGCGCTGTCCGCAGCCAGGACGCGGAGCCGGTCTTGTTTGGAAAGAGCCATCAAATAGGCCATACACTGATGAAGCTTGATGCTACAGCGAGCTTATTTCCTACGGAAAGCAGAAAGTGGTAACCGGCATAACGCTGGTGTAGCACCCGTGGGGAACTGCAAACCGAAACCTTAAAGTAGAGAGACCCGGCAGCCGGTTCTCAAAAGGCTCGGTCCACAGGATTTAGCTAAAGCGTACTAGGAAGTAAGAGCCATAGTAAATGGCACTATGGTGTGGGTCACTAGTGGGCAAGATTGAAGATGAGGGTCGGGCCGCGGTCGGTTAGGGATGCCACAAAAGTTGCAAATTCTTGCACCCTTGACACTCGGCTTATCAACTTCGCCACCCCGAACGGTTATGTTTGTAGGGGTCATTTCTGAGGCGCCAGAGCTAGCTGTGACCACTGGTCAGACAAGCAATCCGGGGGCGAACCCTGGCCTCGAAACCACCTCTGAGGGTTGGCATCTGAGGTACAGAGCTGTAGAAATTGGCTACTTCTTCGCTAGAGATTGATACTTTTATCTATATTGTTTACAAGATTTTACAGATGATTACTTCAGCGAACAGGCGAATGCGGAAGGGGTCTTTCTTCTCTCTACTTTCCACCTCTTGCACGTTTTTGCGCACGTGGCTAGAATCGCTTCAAGAGTAGGGGATCTTAACTCCCCCACATTGTGCAGTTTCAACCGGTGTCCCCCCACACTAACAGTTCGTAGCCGGGCGACTGGCTTGCAGCCAGACGACGGAGTCGGAGTTCTGTTTTTCTGGCGGTCACCTTCCGGGAGTTGCTGGAATGTGACTGAAAGGGCGAAGCTATGAGTACCGGTCAGGCGCAACAGATGGATTCGGGAGTTCTGAGCGAGGTTCCGGTTCTCGACATTCCCCAGTGGTACGCGATCCGCACGCGGTCCCGCCACGAAAAAATGGTGGCCGAACAATTGGAGAAGCAAAGCATCGAGAGCTTTCTTCCTTTGGTGAAAAGAACCCGCAAGTGGAGCGACCGGAAAAAGGAAGTGGAACTGCCGCTGTTCTCTGGTTACAGCTTTGCGCGCTTGGCATTTTGCTCTCCAGACCGTCAGCGCGTGCTGCAAACTCATGGCGTCGCAGGTTTCGTGGGGGTGCGGGGGGTGGGAATCCCTGTTCCCGAGGGACAGATTGAGAATCTGAGAACTCTGCTTGCAAATGGGATCCCGATGAAAGATCGCCCTTTTGTTCAAATAGGTCAGCGCGTGCGTATCAAGGGAGGCGCCCTCGATGGAATTGAGGGGATCCTCGCCGCCCAGGATGATCGCAATCTGGTCATCTCAGTTGAGCCCCTCCATCGTTCCTTGTCAGTCTCCATCGACGGGTACCGCTTCGAACCAATCTAATTCCAAGAACTCCAGCAAGAAATCCATTGAGTTAAGCGAGGGTGTTTTCAGAGTGGGGACCAATGTCCCCGGGCCAATGTTTGTCGAAACTGAAGATTTGCGGGGAAAAGATTATATGAATGACACCGAAACTAAGAACGAAAACAGCGCTAATGGGGATGCCGTGCACGCCGACGCTTGGTGGCCCGGCCGCCAGGAGATCGCAGCCGTTGCGGGTCCAGCGCCGGTGGTCGATCCGTCGCTGCGCAGCCATCGCAACGCAGCGGAAGTTCACGCCATCAATTATGCTCTGCAGCAGACTGGCGGGAATCGAAAGCGAGCTGCCAAACTGTTGAACATCAGCTACCGTTCCCTCTTGTACAAGATTCGCCAGCACAACACCGCGCCTGTGGCCTCACCGCTTCCTCCCGTTCGAAACAGCTAAGGACAACGAAAAAATGTTTCTAGAATTCTACGGGTTGCGCGAACAGCCTTTCGGAGTTACGCCCGATCCCCGGTTTTTATATCTGAGTCCGGCACATCGCGAGGCATTGGCGTGTCTGTATTACGGGATCGAGTCCGGACGCGGGTTCATGGCGTTGATTGCCAAGCCCGGCATGGGCAAGACAACGCTGCTGTTCCAACTGCTGGAGAAGTTCCGCACCACGGCACACACCGCGTTTCTTTTTCAGACGCAGTGCACATCCCGCGAGTTCATGCGCTTCCTGCTGGCCGAGCTTGGTTCGGAAGACCACGAGCGGGATTTTGTCCGCATGCACGATGAATTTAATAAGCTCTTGTTGCAGGAGGCTCGTGCCGGAAGGCGCATGATTGTTGTTGTAGATGAAGCGCAGAACCTGCATCCCTCAGTGCTGGAAACGATTCGACTGCTTTCAGATTTCGAGACCCCGAAAGCCAAGCTGTTGCAGATCGTTCTTGCCGGACAGCCGGAACTGGCTGACAAGCTGGCCGGCCGCAAGCTTTCACAGCTCCGGCAGCGCATTTCCCTGTTGAGCGGCCTGGCGCCGCTCTCGGCGTTAGAGACCAGTAACTACATCGACCATCGTCTGCGTAAAGCCGGGTATTCTGGGGCCCTACTATTTGAGCCGGGAGCGCTGCAGGTGATCGCGGAATTCACGGAAGGGATTCCGCGGACGATCAACAACTTCTGCTTTAATGCTCTTTCCCTGGGTTGTGCTCTGCGCGAACGAGTGATCAGCGCTTCCGTGGTAGAGGAAGTAATCTCGGACCTCGACATCAGGAAGCATCTCACCGAAATGCCTTCGCAAGCGCCGTTAGGTCCGGAGTTTGTGATGGCGAACCGGAACTCCGCTGCGTCGCATGGCGCGTCGCGCGTTGCCGAAAGCGAAGGCGACGATCCGCTCACCTCGGCCCAGGCAAAAGCTTACATGCAACAACTGGCCGGGCAACTGAAAAATTGGAAGCCGAGCCTGGACTAGCTGAACCTGGATTAATTGAAACGGGCTAGGCTAGGAGAAGGCCAATTCCTTCGCTCTCTGTGCCGCCCTTACTACTGCCTTGATCAGCGTCACACGCAATTTGCCTTCTTCCAGTTCCATGATTCCGTCGATGGTGCAGCCCGCAGGCGTAGTGACGGCGTCCTTGAGCAGAGCCGGGTGGTCGCCGGTTTCCAATACGACTCTGGCGGCACCGAGCGTGGTTTGTGCAGCCAGCAGAGTCGCGATATCCCGGGGAAGACCGACTTTTACGCCGGCTTCGGCCAGCGATTCGAGGATGATATAAATGTATGCCGGACCGCTTGCCGACAGACCTGTGACCGCGTCCATGTGCCTTTCATCGACCACAACGCTTCGGCCGACTACGTCGAATATTTTGCAGGTGAGAGCGACCTGTGCGGCGTCAGCGTACTTGCCTTTGCACACCGCCGTCATTCCGCTGCCGATGGAACAAGGTGTGTTGGGCATGGCGCGAATGACGGGGATCTTTTCCGGAAGAGCGCTTTCAATCATCGATGTCGGCACCGATGCTGCGACGGAGATGATCAACTGGGCGGGAGTGATTTCCCCGTGGATTTCGCGCATGACTTCTTGCACGACTTGCGGCTTGACGGCGATCAGAACGATGTCGGCTCCCTTCACCGCGGCTGCGTTATCGGTTCCGACCTTGATATTCAGTTTCGTGCCCAGCAGCTTCGCCCGCTCTTCGTGCTGCACGGTGGCGCAGGTAAGCTTTGGCGAAAGCAGGTTGTTCTTGAGCAGTGCCTGCAGAATGATTCCACCCATCTTGCCGGCGCCCAGTACCGCGACTCGCGTTTTCCGGAGTTCAGATTCCATAACTTTAACTTTGCCTTTGATGAATCAGGAGCGATTCACGCAATCACTACCGAAATCTTACAGGATGCCTGAGGTCGTGTGGCGTCGCCGTTCCATCCAAGTCCACGCAGTGGAGACGGACTCTCGCAACGATCGCTGGGCTTTCCACTGTAAGACGCTTTCGGCAAAGCGGGGGTCGGCTACCAAGGCGGGTGGATCGCCAACCCGGCGAGGGCATAGGCGTACAGGGACTGGATTACCCGTCACTTCTTCGACCGCGGTGATGACTTCGCGCACCGAATGGCCTCGGCCCGTACCTAAGTTGGCGGCGAAGGATTCTTTGCCGGCATTCAGATGCGCGAGCGCCTTAACGTGCGCCTCAGCGAGATCATTCACGTGAATGTAGTCTCGAATGCAGGTTCCGTCGGGAGTGGGATAGTCGGAGCCGAAGACCTGCAGTTCCGGTCCAGTGCGCGCCGCCGCTTGCAGCGCGAGAGGAATGAGGTGGGTTTCAGGCTGGTGCAGTTCGCCGATTTCGCCGCTTTCATCGGCTCCGGCCGCATTGAAGTAGCGCAGGGTGGCAAAGCGTAAACCATAGGCACGATCATAGGCATCCAAAGCGTACTCGAAGAAAAGTTTGGAGACGCCATAAGGATTCACCGGCTGCCGAACCGTTTTCTCAGAGATAGGAATGCAGGATGGTTCTCCATAAACCGCACACGTGGAGGAAAAGATTATCTGCTTCACTCCGGCATCGACGGCGGTGTTGAGTAGGGAAAGCCCTCCTTCCACATTGTTGTGGAAATATTTTTGCGGGTTCGTGACTGATTCGCCGACGTAAGCGTGAGCCGCAAAATGCATAATGGCATCCACGCGGCGCAGGGCCGGCAACAGCGTAGCTCGATCCAGGATGTCGCCTTTGACGAGTTCAAACCCCTTCGCCAAGGAGTCATGGCCGGTCGAGAGATTGTCGTAGATCAGAGCGGTGTGGCCCAGGCGGTGCAATGCGCGGGCAGTATGACTTCCGATATAGCCGGCGCCACCGATTACCAGAACGACCATGAGAAGTTCCCCACAGAGCGAAGGCGTCAGGGACAGTCATTTTACACGCGGCGGGAATAGAATTGAAATCAGCCGCACTTTGACCCAGGCGATCGCCGTGGCCGGCGGCTTCCAGGACACGGCCAAGCACTCCCAAGTGTTGCTAGTCCGCCGCGTCAATCGCGAGTGGGTACCGGCCAAGACCTGATGGCCTGGTCGGGACCGGCGACCACCGCGCCTGTGTGTGTGGCACCCTATCGCCGATTCCAGTTCAGCCCGCTCCGCAACATGGTGATCGCGAACTCCGCGGAGTGCTAAAGCCGTCAGGTTGCACCGTCAGTGTTGGTTAAACTCTGGACCCATTTCGCATATGAGATCGAACACATCACTCGCAGCCGGGCTCATACCGGGGGTACCGCTCACTTTTGTAAACTTCCCCTTGCAAACAGATGGTGCGCTAGGTAAGACCTTGCTGCCGTACTGCTTAAGGTGTCGCAACCGTACCGAATCCAGCTTTTTGTCCAGTTCAGGTTGCCCGATGAGGAGGATCGTAACTCTATGAGCCGTGCATTCGACGCGTTCCTAAAGGTGGACGCCGAACGTTCTCGAACCGAGGTAAGCGGCTTGGCGGCGGCTGAGATGCTGCCGGTGGACGAGCGCCAAGCCCCTTATCAGGCTCCAAAGTTTCAGGGGGAACCAGGGGAGCTGTTACAGCCTCTTTATGAAGGGAGGGAAGGGGAAGCCCCGAAGTTACAACCGCATACATTAGAAATCGATGACAAGCAACGTGACGAGTTAATGAAGCTTATTCAACAAGTATTCGTGATGCCAGGAGCAGCGGCTCCGCGAACGATCGTGCTCGCCGGCACCGAGCCTGGAAATGGATGTAGTTGGGTATCCTGTCGAATGGCAGACATACTCGCCTCTAGTGTTCAGAGCCCGGTTTGCATCGTGGATGCAAATTTGCGCTCACCCGGGCTTCATCAATTCTTCGGAGTAGAAAATCACAACGGACTTTCAGACGCACTGGAATCGACAGAGCCCATTCGCAACTTCCTGCGTCCACTCGGCAGACCAAACTTATGGCTCTTGAGCTGTGGTGCTGATGCAACGAATCGGCGTAGCCTGCTGAGTTCGGATCGTATGCGCTTCCTATTATCGGACCTTCGCCAGTGTTTCGGGTATGTTCTGGTCGATTCTCCCGCTCTAAGTCTCGGTAATGAGGGCGTTGTGCTGAGCCGGGCCGCCGAGGGAGTTATCTTGGTTCTCAAAGCCAATTCCTCCCGTCGTGGCGCGGCACGAAAAACTATTGAGGACCTACAGGGTGCGGGCGTGCGGATACTGGGAGCAATCTTGAACCAGCGCGCGTTTCCCATACC
>JBAUYE010000478.1:0-1667 GCA_049584615.1 Candidatus Sulfotelmatobacter sp. | reverse complement strand
GGCCGAGACTGCGCCTACATAACCAAGTCCGACAATACTGATATTCATGAGTTGATCCTCAGATGTGTGCGAATTGTGGTTGGACCTTCGATTTGGATATGACTGCGTAAAGTGGAAGTGGGCTGCTTCTGGTTGAACCGGCGCGAACGCCAGCCGAGCCTGGGGTTTTCCGAACCCCGAACGACCTCCCAATCACCGTTGCGGTCGGGCAAGGTGAACACGATCTGTCGTCCGCGCCATTCTACCTGGGCCTCGCCATCGCCAACCGCAAGAACAACCGCTTCTTCATGCATGTGAAAGAACAAGTCGACCTGGTGCCGGCCGGTGCACTGGAAGCTATCTGCAATAGAGAAATTCCCGGTTGTGCGGTCAAAACAGACGTTGCGCCGATGGATAACAGGATCCCGCAGCCGCGCGTAGCCATCATGTTCGGCCTCGATGGTCACGTCCTGTGATTTCGTTTCGAACTGAAGCAGGCGCGCATTCGCCTTCGCGCGCCAGAGAAAGCGGCCTGCCGTCTGTGACTGACTCTCACCATCCACGGACGCCGTATTGTGTGCTGCCGTGCTGCGAAAGAATTCCCGCCACTCGGAATGGGAATGGTAAGCATAGGTCCCCGCGTCAACCAGGAAATATTCATCGCCGATCGCCAGCCAAATCGACAACGCATCGGCATGCCCGTGGGCAGCGATGCTGGTAAATCCCACCGGACCAAAATCCATGAGTAGGCGCACGCTGTTGTCATGGCTGCGAACACAAGCCAAGCCCGCGTCGGGGAACAACTCGCGGGACTGCACCATGCGCTTCAGGCCGGAGTCGAGATTCGGCAGCAGATCTGGGACGAGCGCGCGTGCCGCCGCGGTAGGGGTTTTGCGGAAACGCAGCCACTGCGGTTCGCCAAAAAACAGCCCAGCCAATTGCATGGTCACTTCCAGCCCGCTTTCGTCTTCCGATAACACGAACCCTCGTGCATCGTCGGAATCGCCGTACCATGGCAGATCTCCGCCCGACGTGGCCACCGCATCGAGGAACCCAGCCATCGCACGCAACCGCTGCGCGTACCCTTCGCTGAATGGAGATCCCGTGTTGCGGCCGATGGCGAAAGCGAGCAGGAACAACTCCATAGTGAAGAGGTGGTATGACATCGCCTGTTCGCGGTTCACACCGTCTTCCCCAACTTGAAGACGGATTTCGCGCTCCAGCAATTTCTGGGCGCGATGGCGCCAGCCCTGGCACTCTGGCCAGAAGTTGAAGCAACAGGACCCCACAAAAAGACCGACCAACTCCCCAATCAAATGGTTGTTGGCCGATGAATAAAAGCTCAGCTTGTGGGCGATCCGGGAGAGGTGCAGGTAAATCGAGTCCAGCCAGCGGCGGCGGAAATCTTGATCTTGCGCCACGTGCACCGCGATGCGCGGATACAAGAAGGCCCAGGAGATTATGCGTTCGCCCAGTTCGAGGCTGCTGGTCCAGTTCACGCCGGAAAGATACGGATTGGCGTCGAGCCAGGAATCGAGCGACTGCACGATATAGCCCGCATGCTCTTCGCCGTTCGCGGCAAAGGCCAAGGCGGACAGCTGCTGGAACCGGCTGGGCTCCCATACGTACTTGATATCGCTCACGGTGGCGGTGTCGCGGATGTTCAACGTAGTGGCGAAGCCTTGCTC
>JBAUYE010000477.1:0-1653 GCA_049584615.1 Candidatus Sulfotelmatobacter sp. | reverse complement strand
TGTTCATCGCCGCGGCATAAACGAATGGCTTGAAGATGGACCCGGTGGGCCGCTTCGACAAGGCGTGATTCAGCTGGCTGAAACCGTAATCGCGTCCTCCCACCAAGGCCAGCACCGCGCCGGTGTGGGGATCGAGCACGACCATGGCGACTTGCGCCTGCGGGCCCGGCGCCACCGTCGTCTCAATCTTCTTGCCCACCTTCACCCGCTTGGTGCGCAACTTTGTGACTTGCTCATCCACCAGCTTCATTCCCATCTCTACCGACTGCGCCGCGGCCTTCTGCAGATCAGGATCGAGCGTCGTATAAATGCGGTAGGACTGGTCGTTCAGATCATGCTCACTGAACTTATTGATCAGGGTGTCGCGCACCATATCGACGAAGTACGGTGCGTCGGCCGCCTCCACATTCAGCGGAGCCAGCTTGACCGCCGTAGCCTTGGCTTTTTCCGCCTGCTCGCGAGTGATGGCGTGCGTCTCGACCATGGAATCCAGCACCAGGTTGCGGCGCTCTGTGGCGCGCTCGAGATGGCGGTAGGGGGACAACCGGCTCGGTCCTTGAATGAGTCCCGCCAGCAGCGCCGCTTCGGGCAGCGTGATGTCCTTCAAGTCTTTATTGAAATAGGCTTGCGACGCTTCGGCAAAGCCGCTGATGGCGAACGATCCGCGCTGCCCCAGGTTCACCCAGTTCGCGTAGAACTCAAGAATCTGCTGCTTGCTGAACTTCTGTTCCATCTCCTCGGCAATCAGCATCTCGGTCAGCTTGCGGCGCACGGTTTTTTCCGGCGTCAGAAAGAAACCGCGCGAGAGCTGCATGGTGATGGTCGAACCGCCCTGCTCGTGGCGTTGCCGGGTCAGATCGATCCACCCCGCTTCAAACATGCGGATGAAGTTCACCCCGCTGTGCTCGAAGAATCGCCGGTCTTCAATGGCCAGCACGGCATCGATCATTACCTTGGGAATGTCAGCGTACTTCACCACCTGGCGCTTGGAGCGTTGTTCGGAATCGAACAACGCGGTCACCAGCTGGGGCTCCAGTTCGTAGGCCGAAAGCTCATTGCCCCGGCTGACGATCTTATCCACCTGCCCGTCCTGAATCGCAATGTGCGCCGCTTCCGGGCTGTGATAGCTCTCCGGCCCCGGCGTGATCTCGATGCCGTCGCTTACCAGGTGAAAGGTGCCGAGAGGCGATTGCCCGTCTTTATCGGAATACCCGGCGCGGACAAGGAGCGTAGCGATTTCGCGGGCATCTATTTTGTCGCCGTCGTGCACGGTTCGAGGCAGAGCGTAGATTTTGGCGGAATTGCTGAACACCGGGCTACGGAAGCGCTGCGCAATGATGCGGTCGTACTTAATGTAGTAGTAACAAAAGAACCCGCCCAGGCCAATCGCCGCCACCAGGAAGATGACGACCGCGGCTCGAATGACCGGGTCGCGCGTCAGCCTGCGACCGGCCCCGTTGCCGGCTCCGTTCGTTCCCTTCCTCGGAATCTTGATCTTAATGGCCACGGTTCGATTCAATGCCCTGTGACAAGACTGCCTGCTGGTCAGACGATGGAATGCGCCAAAAGGTTTGCCTTCGGCTCACCCTTTGCCGCTTCCCTGCCGCCGTTTTATGCCATGGGCAATGTCAGGATGCGATACCTCTATTGTAC
>JBAUYE010000476.1:0-8710 GCA_049584615.1 Candidatus Sulfotelmatobacter sp. | reverse complement strand
ACGCACATGCTGTTCCATCCCACATAAACCGTCTTATCGACGTAAGGCGTAGGCCGCCCAAGCCGCGCCGCATACATTTTCTTCTTAGCGGAATCGAGCAGTCTGCGCACGCGCTCAGCACTAAGATTCATTCGCCGCGCGATTTCCTCAATCGGCGCCCGCACGTAGAGCACATTCTTCGCCGGATTGTGGTGCATCTCGCCGATCTCGTTGATGTCATAACGCAGCGCCGCTACCTGCGCTTCTTCTTCCGTGAGCACGGCGCGAGCCTCGTCGAGCGTCCAGGTAAAGTAGTCGCCATCGTCGTCCATGGAAATGTCGGCATCCTGCGAAGCATAAAAACCACCGCGCTCACGATCGCTCAGCCACTCATCCATCCATCGAATGATGTCGCGCGCCACACTCGCAAAGAATTCTGAACCCGTGGCCTGATAAGCGTGCACGTAGTTCTTCAGCAACTCGGAGTTGTCGTAGCACATCTTCTCGAAGTGCGGCACCACCCAGCGCTCATCCACCGAGTAGCGATGAAATCCCCCAGCCAGTTGGTCGTAAACCCCGCCATTCGCCATGTGCTCAAGCGTTGTGACGACGACATTGCGAAGCTCCTCGTTGCGACCACCCAACTCCCGAGGGTGCCCCATACTAGCCGCGCCTTTTGCGGCTAGTGTGGGGATTTTGGCATACCGTTCAATCAGTAAGTCCAGAGCCGAAGGATGCGGAAACTTGGGCGCCTGCCCAAATCCACCATGCTGCGGATCGAACATGCTGAACGCCGACTTCTGAATCGCCGCAATAATGCCAGCAGAAACCCGTCCGCCGCGCCCAGCAAACGACTCCGCCTGCGCAATCGCACTCTCCACCATCTTCGCCTGCTCCACCACGTCGCCATGTTTTTCCTTGTAAGCGTTGGCGATGCTGGTCAGAACGCGCTTGAAGCTCGGACGCCCGTAGCCGTCGGTCGGCGGAAAATAAGTTCCTCCGTAGAACGGCTTGCCATCCGGCGTAAGAAAAGCAGTGAGCGGCCAACCACCCTGCCCGCTGACCGCGCTGACCGCAGCCTGGTAGCGGCTGTCAATGTCCGGCCGTTCGTCCCGATCCACCTTCACCGCGATGAAATGTTCGTTAACGATGGCCGCCACTTCGGCGTCGTCATAAGACTCGCGGTCCATCACATGGCACCAATGGCACCATACCGCGCCAATGTCGAGCAGCATAGGCTTGTTCTCGCGCTGCGCGGCAGCAAACGCCTCCTCGCCCCACTCATGCCACTGGATGGGCTGGTGCATCGCGGAACGCAGGTACGCGGAAGAAGCGTGGGCCAGGGAGTTGAGGGTAGTAGTGGTCATAGCTCTAAGTGTACTGCGGCGACGCCTCTCATCGGCTGTTGGTAGTGGTGCTGAGGCACTACCCACTGTCATGCTGAGCGAAGTGGGATCGTCCAAAGGACGATCCCACGCAGTCGAAGCACCCCATACCCGCCGTAACTGCCCCGAGCTCTAACGGAGTTCTCACGGGGAAAGCCCGGGTGCTGGGTCACTCCGCTCATGAGCCCCCAAACATTTGTCATTCCGAACCGGACGCCAAGCCCGGTGGGGAACGGTTTCTCTATTGGACAATTCAAATCGACGGATCGCGGACCCAGATGATTTCCACAGCCGTTCCTCGGCCATCCATCACATCGCTCTTGTCAGTTTTCCGGTAGCATGGTGAGTGCGGCCCGCTGCCTCGCCACGGTTCTTTGACATTCGAAAGCCGATGCATCCCAGGCTAAGTCCTGCAGATTGAATATTTTACGACTAAGTTCCTTAGAAGCAATATTTTAGCCAGATTCGAGCAGGATATGGCTGACCTAAGCCATTGCGTGTCAATAATTTAGCGGACCTGATCCGTGATTTTTTTGATCTGGATCAACTGCGGTTCCATACAAAGCGAACTGATGCGTCGAGTACAGCTTCCGCAACCCGGCGCTCCGACTCAACACATGCTCCAGCAGCGGATTGTGATAGAGCACATACACCGCACGCGGATGCGCCCGCAGACTCTGCTCCAGATTCGCCATCATCCGCCGCAGCCCCGACTCTGGAAAAGGATTGAAGAGATAAAGCACCATCTGCTCCGCAGGAAAAGGGAACTCAGTCGCATCCGCGCAAATCGATTCCAGCGCAAAGCACTTCTGTGATTCGCTTCTGTACTTGCTCAGGTTCTCCTGAGCAGCCTGATGCAACGCAGGCAGAAGTTCCACGCCCACAATGCGGCGAAAGGGATAGTCCGAAGCCATCAGCAAAGTACGTCCCTTGCCCGATCCGAGATCGACGAAGACAAAGTCGTGAAAGTCAGAATTAGTTTGTTGCCTTAAGGCCTCAAGCATTTCTCGAAATAGATCCGGCTCTGTCGGCTGATACGGCGAGTGGAAGACTCCCAGCAGGCGGTTGCGCCAACCTACAGCCGCGCTGGTGGTGTTGACGTGATGATCCCAGTCGTATTCAGCGTCGCCGTAACGTCGGCGACGGCGCTCAGGAGTGGAGTCGCGAACAAATTCCCAGAGCGCAGCCAGGAGCTGCCGCGTAGCCGCGAAGTGTCCTTCGCGCACGGCAACGTCATTCCACCATTGCCACGCCGAGCGCACCAGACTGGTTCGGGATGAAGCGGAGGGATCGATGCTCTGCATGCTCGGCCATCATAAGCGATGGTAAAACGGCAAGAATGATGATGAAATTACGGCTGCGGAGCGTCGAACGTGGGCCACGGCTTAAATCCCGGAGGCAAACCTTTGGTGGCAAATTGAAAATCATGCGGCTCGCGAACTTCGATGCGGCCTTCGGGAGTTAACTTGTAGGGATGACCGTCGGGATCGACGGGAATTCGAGCCAAACCCTCAGCACTTGCCAACTCTTCCATGCTGGCCGGAAGGCGTCCAGTGCGTTCCCCGAAACGGGTTACCGCCGCTTGCAGGTGCTCAACGTCTTCGTCCACGCGCAACGCACGCAGATGGTCGACTGCATTTTGTCTGATCAGCTTGTCCTGTGTGTTCTGGTAGCTGGCCATCCACAGGCTCCGCGCCGTTTCATAGTCGCCGGCATGCGACGCCATCTGCGCCGCCAACACCTTCAGGAAGGGATGAGCGTTCGGAACCCGCGATCCGCGCGCGAAGGCCTCCGCAGCGTTCTTGTAGTCCTTCAGTTCCGTGAAATAGACGAAGCCCAGGTCGTAGTAGAGCTTCCAGTTATCGGGATTGTTCTCGATGCCGTAATTCATCAGATCGATCGCGCTCTTGGGCTGGCCCGCGCCAAAGGGCGGATGAGGCGCAAGGAAGCTGCTGCCAAACTCGTAGGCAACCAAGAGGTGCGGATCGAGGTGAGTTGTGATTTCGAGCAGCGGAGCGAGCAGGTTGTAACTTGCGGCGTCGTAATGATGCCGGTTGCCGAAGTACTGAACCGCGCGAGTCCAGTAAATGCACGCCATCAAGCCGTCATAACCGAGGCTGGCGCGTTTAATCACTTTGGGCGAACTGAGGAAGAGGACTTCGTCGAGCGTGGCTTGCGGGCGAAGCTGGTCGACGTGATGAAGCACAACCGAACTGGCGGACAGCGACAGTACCAGACATCCAGCCGCGATGATCGAAATTTTCCGGCGCTGCTTCATTTTTATTTCAAATCACGATTCTCGAAAATCAGCACGGCTCCACTCAAGGCCATGATGGCGTAGAACACGGCATAGAGCGTGTTGTTCAGAATGAGTTGTCCGGCGACCGGTTGTTCATGGGCTACGGATGTGATCACGTTGAACGCCGAAAAGTTGGGCACCAGGTAAGCCGCGCCGGTGGCCAGCCAGCGCGTGAATCCGTGAGCCATGCCCGCGAAATTGCGCAGATCTTCGGCGAAGCTTCCGATTACGAACAGCGAGAAGGCAAACACGGCGGAAAGCAGCGGCGAAGAAAACGACGAGAACAACAATGCCAGCGAGCAGATGATCAGGAATTCGAGAATGATGAAGTAGAGGGCAACCAGAATCAGCGCGTCGGCGCGCACGAATTTGTGCGAAACGTAGAACAATGCGGCGAACACTCCGATGGCCATGAAGAAAGCATTGACCACCAGCGTTCCGGCGAGCCCGAAAAACTTGCCGACGATGAACTCCCAGCGGCGGACGGGACGGGAAAGCACGGTGTAAAGGGTTCGCTTTTCAATTTCTTTCGAGACCAGGCCGATGCCGATGAAGATTGCAATGACTACTCCGAACAGAGAAACTGCTGTGAGCCCGAGATTGACGACGACCAGCTTCTCGATTTCAATCGAAATCTGGCCCACGAGGATGGCCGCTCCCGAGAGCAGCAGGGCGAAGGCGATCAGGTTGTAGAGCACGCGATCGCGCACAGCTTCGCGGAAGGTGTTGGAGGCGATGTAGGCGATGCGGGTTCTCATGCTTTACTCCCGACGCCAGTCTCGGCATGCCGCAGCTTCTCGACGAAATAAGCTTCGAGCGAAGTGCGCACTGGGGTGATGGCGATCAGGCGCAGGCGTTCGCGGCGCAGGGCATCGATCACCGCGTCCTGCTGGCTTTCGTCAATGATGGCGCGGACCCGGTCTGGGGTCACGTGGATTTCCGCGCCCAGAGCCTTGATGGAGGCTGGCACCTGCGAGCCTTGCCAGATCACTTCCACCTTGCCCTGAACGCTCGAGGTGAGATCTTCGATTGCGCCCACGCCGCGCAGTTCTCCGCGGTGAATGATGGCAACGCGGTCGCAGAGCGCCTCGGCGTCGGACAGAATGTGGGTGGAGAAGAACACGGTCTTGCCTTCGTGCTTGAGCTGCTCCATCAGGTCGCGCACTTCGCGGCGGCCCATGGGGTCGAGACCGGACATGGGTTCGTCAAAGAACACGAGCTTGGGATCGTGCAGAATGGCCTGGCCGATGCCCACGCGTTGCAGCATGCCTTTGGAAAACTTGCGCAACTGCACGCCCTTCACGTCGCGCAATCCGACTTGCTGCAGAACCTGCTCGACGCGCTGCTTGCGCAGTTTGGCGGGAACGCCGGAAAGCTGTCCGTAATATTCGAGCAGTTCGTGAGCCGTGAGATGGTCGTAGAAATAGGGTTGCTCGGGAAGGAAGCCGATCTGCGCCTTGACGGAGGGATCGGTCCATTCGCGGCCAAGGATGCGCGCCGATCCGGCGGTTGGGAAAACCAATCCCATGAGAAGTTTCAGAGTTGTGGTTTTGCCTGCGCCGTTGGGGCCGAGGAAGCCGAAAATCTCACCATCTTCCACCGTCAGATGCAAGGGGCTGAGGGCGCACTTGGGCCGCTTGCGCCAGAACCCCACCATGTAGGTCTTTTCCAGTCCAAGAATTTCTATTGCCGGCATGGCCACTCCAACCAAGAGAAAGCTGACGGCAGCCCTCGAGACAAATTATAAGCAAAGAATTTTATTTTTTGAAATGGGTTAGGGGTTACGTCCGTCACTGGTCTGAATTATTGCATGGGCAAGAGAGCTTGGCAGGCGCCGTAGCTGGGGACCAGGGTGAGGGTACCCGCCGGCTGGAGGCGCAATACCGCGTCCTCGACCGAGCAGTAGGAACGTGTTCCGAACTGCGAGCTGATGGGCGCGGCCGTGACGTAGTACTGATTATTGATCAGACTACCCCCGCCGGCCGAGCCGGTGGCATTAAAGTTGTAACCGCTCTTGCCGGCTCCGCCGCCGTTGGTGGCCAGATAATTATCAATGAGACACCCGGTCGCAGGGCCTGCAGTGCAAGGGGACACGCCGCCCAAAGTGGCAAGGGCAGCCGGGAATCCGATGCTTGGGTAAGCGTCGAAATAAGCGACTTCTCCGGTATTGATGGTGCGACTCGAACCGGCCGCCGCCGAATCGTTTGCCGCCATGCGAGCGCGCAGGAGGTTCGGGATTGCGATCGCCGCAATGATCAGAATGATGGCGACCACAATCAACAACTCGATAAGTGAGAAACCCTTTTGTTTCCGCATTGAGTGCTCTTCGTCTCCCGGGACTTTGCCGGGGCCAACCTTGGGGCATAAATTCCCAAGGACGTAAAGATTTGTCGCATGCCGAGGACCAAACCGGGCGGGTTTCAGACTTCGGTCACAATCGGAGGAACTGCCTTTTTTTCAATCTGATACAGTGCCAGGCCTTCGGTTCTCTGTTAGGAGGAACTCGCATGTGGACGAAAACCTCCATGGCTTTGACAAATTGTGTCAGTTTGCGACAGAACTGGTTTGTGGCTTGAGATCCGACTTGTTTGAATGAAGAGGAACGTTGGAGATTACGCTCGTAACTCTTCCGGCTTACTTGCGGTTCTCTTTGCTCTCCGGTTTCCCATAAACTTCCCGAGAGCAGCGCTTTCTCGTGGCCGCGAATAGCGCCCAGCCCCACATTCGCGTATCAATACTCTGAACTTTACTCTGAAGTCGGAATTGGCATTACGCTGATCATGAATTTCAAAGGCAATCGCACCCTCGCATCGGTTTTGACCGCGCTGCTCTTCGCGGCGGTCCTTTCGCTTTCGCTGAGCAAGGACTTTTACGGCTCATCGATGACGAACCCTTATCTTTCCCTGGCGCTGTTTAGCGCGTTGATTGTTCTGGGAATGATTCGGCGTTCCTGGCTTGATCTGCTTTGGGTGCTGGCGGGCGGCCTTGTGCTCGCCGTCCTCGATTATCGCGTCATGGGTTTCCCTCGAATGTTGATGGCGGGTTTCTCGTTTGCCGGCCTTGCCGCCTTCGCCGCCCTGGGCACTTATGCCATCTGGGCCGAGGGCGAAGAGCGCAAGCTCTTGCTCTATGGATTCGTGCCCATTGTCCTGTTTGTGGGAAGTGAATGGATGGCGAGCACTCTGCTCGACATCACCGAGGCGCTCCATCCCAAGACATTCGACCTGTTCTTATATTTGTTCGATAGCAGCCTGCGGGTGCAGATCAGTTTCCTGATGGGCCAGGCCTTCCGGAGATGGCCATGGCTGTGGTGGACTTGCTTCGTCTTCTACACCGCTCTCCCGCTGCCTCTGGCGTTGGTTTATGCGGCCCAACTCCGGCGCTCAAAGCGCGATGCCCTGGCAGTGATGATCGCCTTTCTCGTAACCGGACCGGTGGGAGTGATGTTTTACAACATGCTGCCGGCGTGCGGGCCGGTTCATCTTTTTGGTGCGGCTTTTCCCTGGCATCCGCTTTCCACCACGGACGCGATGCGGCTCCGCGCCGTGCCAATCCTGATGAAGGGCGCTCGCAATGCCATCCCGTCATTGCACATGACGTGGGTGCTGCTCATCTGGTGGAACTCCAGAGGGCTTCCGCGCTGGGTTCGAGCCACTGCGCTGGCCTTCGTCTGGTTCACGGTGCTGGCTACGCTGGGAACGGGTGAGCACTATTTTATCGATCTTGTCGTGGCCTTCCCGTTCTCTCTGATGGTGCAGGCTCTGTGTTCGTATTCCTTGCCATTTCGCAGCGGCGAACGCCGGACGGCGTTTCTGTTCGGCACATTTGTCACGTTGGTGTGGCTGGCTCTGCTCAGCTATGCCACACGATTCTTCTGGATCTCGCCCCTCATACCGTGGGCGATGATTGTTGCCACGGTATCCTCGTCAGTGTTTTACTGGCATCGGCTGCTGCGGGCTCCGTCGCCCGAACTACCCGCGCGGTCTGTTGCTGCCGCTGCGGGGGCCGCTTAATAAGGCAGGCAGTCATTGGTGCGGTTTGACTCCCGGCAGTGTGCGCAGCGGTCAGCGCAGGCGAATAAGGAAGCGAGCCAGACGCGCCCTTCAGTCGCTGTCGCTCCCTCAGGGCAGGCTCCGTGGATCCGCGCGGCTCGCCCGGGTCCTTCGCGAGACAAAATGCGTCTCGCTCAGGATGACAAACAAAGGGTGGCTCGCCCGCGAACTTCGGGATGACGCCGCCGAGGCGCAGCGCCGAAGATCCTCAGATTCGCTTGACAAAAAAAGAGAGAGGCAGCGAAGTTGCCTTCGCTGCCCCCGGCTTGTACCCTCCCCCAGGTACTTGCCAGACTGCTAACTAGTTCGCCATCGGCAACAGGGCTTGGCAAGCGCCGTAGCTAGCGACCAGCGTGATGGTGCCGGCCGGCTGCGTACGAACCACGCCGTCATCAAACGCGCAGTACGCCTTGGTGCCCGTCTGTGCGCTGATAGGAGTACCGGTCGTGTAGAACTCGTTCGGAACCGGGCTGCCCGCGCCAGTCTGCGGAGCAGCAGCAAAGCTGTAACCGCTCTTGCCGCCGCCTGCGCCGTTGGTGGCCAGGTTGTTATCGATCAAGCAGCCTGTGGCAGGCGCCGGAGTGCAAGGCGACGCTCCACCCAGACCAGCCAAGCTGGTGTAGCCAACGGTCGGATAAGCGGCAAAGTAGCCGATTTCGCCGGTGACAGTGGTACGCTCAGAAGCGGCCGCGGACGAATCGTTGGCTGCCATACGAGCGCGCATCAAGTTAGGAATCGCGATAGCTGCGATGATCAGGATGATGGCAACCACGATCAGCAGCTCAATCAGTGAGAAACCCTTCTGTTGTTTCCGCATCTCTATTTTCCCTCGTTTCGGACTTTTATTGAATTCATGCTGGTCATCGTGATGACGCAGTCGGACTAGATGTTCGCACTTGCCGGGCCAAAGCAGCTAGTTACCTTGGTTCCGGCTGGGGGCGTGCAATCCCATTATTTTCAGTAGAAGGCCAAACTATGGTCCCATTCTACCGCTT
>JBAUYE010000475.1:0-10959 GCA_049584615.1 Candidatus Sulfotelmatobacter sp. | reverse complement strand
GGCCTGCGCTTGGCGCGCAGACCTCCACTTCCTCAGGATGACAAATGGCGGAGTTCACTGCGGTTCGCTCAACATGGATGGAGCGGTGGAACCCCACTCCTGCTTGAAGAACTCGCAAGAGTGGCTTACGTGGGTCGACTTCCTCCTAATATTGTTCGCCAGGAAGATGAGGATTCGGAGCGGTCCGCCGAACGGTGGCAATTACCTGGTTGCCTGAACAGCTGAGTTGTGCGGTGCCGACGATAGTGCAGCCTCCGCCGCAGACGGTGAGCACGGTGCAGTTGGTCTCGACGAATGCGAAGATCGAATATTCGACGCCTGGGTCGTCTGGAGCGTCAACACATTGAGCCAGACCTGTGGAGGTGACGGACACCGCGGTTGTGGAAGCATTTTGATAACACGCACCCCACTTGGCGGGTTGCGGAGTGATCGTGAGAGGAGGGGTATTGTAGTGGCCGGTGGCGGTGAACTGTACCTGCTGACCGGGAAGGACCGCTGCGGCAGTGGGGGGACTGATGGTGATGGACTGGAGTTGGCCGGTCGTATTCGAATTTGAACTCGCGCCACAGGACAAGGCAAGCGACGCAGCCAGAACCATGGTCAGGGAAAAGAGCGCGAGGCGAAGCTTATCCATGACGCCCTCCTGGTGGAGTTAGAACACGGAAATGGGTGCCGGGTTGCAAAGAGGGACGCTTTCCTAGAACTTCCGGGAGGCAGACAGATTGAGTTGCCGCGGCATCTTAAGCTAACGTCAGGATCAGCGCTGCCGGCAGCATCGTTCCCACCCTTGCGCAAAGAACGCGCAAGAGTGGGGCAGCCTCTGTCGTGGCGGCGTTCGAGACTGCCGCTTCCAATCGGCTGAGATTGCGCTTGGCGCGCAGGCCTCCGCTTCCTCAGGATGACAAATCGAACCGGCCCTCGCAAGAGTGAGAGATATCGCATTCGGGTGGAAACTCCCTGCGAAGCCGAGGGTTCCGCAATCGTGTTAGGGATCCTTCGACTACGCACGACGGCTCGCGGGGCTCGCCGTCGTGCTCCGCTCAGGATGACAATGGGAAACTTTATTCTTCGAACATGGGGACCTGGCGCTGGTCGTCGGTGGGGCCGCGTCTTGGGCGGCGGGTGGCGCCGATTACGGCTAGGACGGTTAGCGATTCCAGGGCGGTGCGGGGGACGAAGATGCGCTGGGTGTTGGAGCGCTGGTCCGGCGGGTTGACTAGATACCCTTCCGGCAGATTCTGGGTCAGGTCGGAGGGCATTAGGCCTTCGAGGATTTCGTTGTCCTTGAAGCGGAGGCGGACCCATAGGCCTTCGGAGCGAGGGCGGGTGGTGAAGGTCTTGCGAGTTAACGATTCGGAGTCGCCGAACTCGCGGACGAAGTAGACGCCCTTGATCTCGCGCAGGTCGATGGCGATTACGGTGCCGGAGGTGTTGAGCAACTCAAGTTTGCCCTCGTTGATGAATTGCGCATGGGAGACGTAGCCGGAGACGGAGTCGCGGTCCATCTTGCGGACGATTACTTTCTTGTGGGTCGAGGGCATGGTCGGGCTTCGGGCTTCGGCTTTCGGGCTTCGGCAAGGCACGGTGGTCTAGCCGAAGCCCGAAAGCTGAGGCCGATAGCCGCCTCATTCTCGCACTAAATGGGAAGAAATCGCTGGAATCCACGTTGGCAGTAGCCAAAATATAAACCTTGTGTTATTCCTTTAAGTTGCTTGGTCTCAACTAAACTGTGTTTAAGTGCTTTATATTTAACGGCTTGAGTATCGGCCGGTCTTGAGGGAATGAGTGTGGGCCCCAGCAATCTGTGGAAATCCTGTGGAGAAGCGTTGGATTTCATCCCGCGGGGCTGCGTCTGCGGTGTGCAGGAAACTGCGGCTGGGCTGGAGCGCTTGAAGTCGGTTGTCTGAAGACGAATGGCTGATTACATTTACACGATGGAAATCCGGTTGACGCCGGATCAGACGAAAGGCGTCAATCTGGTGCAGGACATAGCCCGGGCCGCGGGAATTACTCTCTATCTAAC
The DNA here is from genome assembly GCA_049584615.1 of Candidatus Sulfotelmatobacter sp. Lineage (GTDB taxonomy): Bacteria > Acidobacteriota > Terriglobia > Terriglobales > Acidobacteriaceae > Sulfotelmatobacter. The sequence goes on along the minus strand of JBAUYE010000475.1, from coordinate 8,936 downwards.
TGGCGGGGCGATTCGGGACATCATCAGCGGGTTTACGATCCGCGACCTGGACTTTACGGTTCAGGGCAATCCTCTCAAACTGCAGAAGGACTTTGAGCGGGCGGGCGCGCAGGTGGCCGGCCACGATGAAGACGTGCGCACGCTGTTTCTGGTGCTGCCGGGGAATGTGCGCGCCGAAATTGGCATGGCGCGTACTGAGCACTACGAAAAGGTGGGCAAGGCTCCGGTGATTACGCCAGCCAGCATTCAGGACGATCTGCGACGGCGCGACTTTACGGTGAACGCGATGGCGCTGTCGCTGAATGAAGGGTCGCGTGGGCTGCTGCTTGATCCGTTTAACGGGGTCGCGGATATCGAGGCGAAGCTGCTGCGGATTCTGCACAACTATTCGTTTGTGGAGGATCCTTCGCGGCTGATTCGCGCTACGCGATTTGCGGCGCGCTTTCACTGGCCGCTGGAGGAGCGCACGCAGCTGCGCTACAACGCCGCCAAAGAAAACAACTACATCGAGCACATCTCGCGCAGCGCGGTGGGGCATGAGATTGCGCAGCTGGCGCATGAAGATGATCCGCTGAATGTGGTGAAGGCGCTGGAGAAGGAAGATTGGCTGAAGGTGCTGCATCCGCACTGGTCGTCGGCCAAGGTGGACACGAACGGGCTGGCGCAGTTGATGAAGACGCGGCAGCAGATGGTGGACCTGGGGTATACGGTTGATCCATCGCCGGCGGTGATGCACTTTCTGACCGCACGGCTCTCGGACAAAGACATTTCTGATTTGCGGCGGCAGATTCCGCGCAAGGATTTGATCGAGGCCTGGCGCGATATCGAGGATCATGCCAAAGAGTTGGCGAAGCGATTGACTGGGAAGGAAGCGGCGACGCCGTCGCGCACATGGAATCTGCTCTCATCGGCGCGGCCGGAGATGATTTTATTTTTGGCGGTGACAGCCCGGAACCAGACCGTGGCGCAGAAGATTAAAAACTTCCTGACCAAGTGGCGGCAGGTGCAGCAGCGGATTCCGCTGCCGGAGATGACGGAACTGCTGATCACGCCGGCGCTGCCGGAGTATCCGAAGATTGCGCGCGACGTGTTCATGCTGCTGCTTGACGGAAAACTGCGCTCGCGCACGGAGACGTTGAAGTTCTTGAAGCCGTTTGCGCCGCCACCTCCGCCTCCACCGCCTCCGCCCCGGCGCGGGCGTGGGCCGAAAGCGGCTCCGGCTGCGCCGGCTGCGGCTGCAGTGGCGAAAAAGGGCGAAGTGACGAAGGGCAAGGGGAAGGCAGCAGCCGCGGCGCCAGGAGTTCCTTCTCCGGCAGCTGCCCCGCCCGCGAAGGCCCAGTCCAAAGGGACGACCAAGGCGACGCCGACGCCCGTGAAAGCTCAGGGCAAACCAGCGAGGAGCGCTGCCAAACCTGCCGCGAAACATCCTGCAAAATCGAAGAAACCGGCTCACAAGCCGAAGGCAAAGGCAAAGAGCAAGAAGCGGTAGGAGCTTTTCCGGGTCGTTTCCGTAACGACTAGTGTTCTAATTCGCCTTCCGGCAGGTACCAATTTCTCGCTTTATCCGGCTTCAATCGGGCATATAATAGCGGTATGCATCGACCGCTTCTCATTGCGGCGTTCGTGCTCCTGCTGGCAGCTTGTCCGCTTTCGGCGCAGCACGGTGGTGGAGGGCATGCGTCCGGTGGCAGTCATGCCGGGTTTGCTTCGCACGGTGGTGGGTTCGCCGGACACTCGAGTTTCGGTGGTGCGCGAGCGGGTGCTGGTTCCGCGGCGCGTTCGTTCGCCCCTCGCTCCGCTTCGCGTCCCGCATTCTCCTCGCGATCGTTCAATAACCGGAGCTTCAATCGCGGCTTCAACCGTTACGGTGGTGCGCGATTCGGGGCCTACGGCGTCGGAGGGAATTGCTATTACTACGGCTACGGATGTGTTGGCGCTTACGGGTATGCGGGTGAGATCGATCCGTACTGGTGGTGGGATTCGGATTCGGGTTCTTCATACGATCCGGATCAGCAGTATCAGACTGGCCTGGCGAACGAGATGAACCAGCAGAGTCTCGATGAGCAGAGGATGCGCCAGCAGAACGATCAGGATCTCTATGCGCAGTGGGCGCCTGCGCCGCCGCGCGCACACAGCGAGCACGCGGAACTCAACGAGGCGGCGCCGGCCACGGTGCTGGTTTTCCGCGATGAGCACAAGCAGGAAGTGAAGAATTACGCGATCGTGGGGCAGATGCTGTGGGTCTTCGATCTGCAACACACCCAGAAGATTCCGCTCTCTGATCTCGACCTTCCGGCTACTACGAAGGCAAACGACGCGCGCGGTGTGGATTTCCAGCTTCCTGGCGCGCACGAAGGGCAGTAGTCTCTGACGCGAATCTGCGTTGCGACTCAGCTTAGTATTCTGTGGATAACTTCGCGCTTGCGCGCGCGCCTTTCCCGTTAGAATGACGCCAACGTACAATAAAACTGAGGCCTATGTCCCAATTCGTCCACCTGCACCTGCATACCGATTACTCCCTGCTGGACGGCGCCTGCGACGTCGAAAAACTTTGCCAACGTGTGAAAGAGCTGGGCATGCCTGCCGTGGCGATGACCGACCACGGAAACATCTTTGGCGCCGTGCACTTTGTGAACGCAGCAAATCACGCGGGCGTGAAGCCGATCGTGGGTTGTGAACTTTACATCTGCAAGAAAGATGATCACAACATCGAGCGCACGCCGCCCGACGGTGATACCTACAACCATCTGCTCGTGCTGGCCGAAAACGAAGAGGGCTACCGCAATTTGGTAAAGATTACGTCGGAAGCCTCACTGCACGGCTTTTACTACAAGCCGCGGGTGAGCAAGAAATTTCTGGCGGAGCATTCCCGCGGGCTGATCGGCCTTTCAGGATGCCTCAAAGGTGAAGTTGCAGAGCGGTTGATGGAAGGGAAATACGATGCCGCGCGCGCGGCTGCCGGGACATTTGTCGACATTTTCGGCAAGAGCAATTTCTATCTCGAGATTCAGGACCAGGGACTGGCGATGGAGCACAAGATTCATCCCGGCCTGTTCCAGCTGGAAAAAGACCTGGGGCTGCCGCTGGTGGCGACCAATGACAGCCACTACCTCTGCGAAGACGACGCGCATGCCCAGGACGTGATGCTTTGCATTCAGACCGGCAAGTCGATTCACGATACGGGACGGATGAAGTTTGAGGGCACGCAGTTCTTTGTCAAAAGCCACGATGAGATGTACCGCGTGTTCAAGGATTCACCCGAGGTCTTGACGCGAACGCTCGATATCGCCGAGCGCTGCAGGCTTCATCTGGAGAAGGTCGCGACGCCATTTCCGCAGTTCGAGGTTCCTCCGGGATATACGATTGACAGCTATTTCGAGCATGTTTCCCGCGAGGGTTTCGCGCGGCGAATGGATGCGCTGCGGCCGCTGCATGAGCAGGGCAAGCTGAAGCATCCGATTTCGGACTACGAGCAGCGGCTGGAGCGGGAGCTGGCGATCATCCAGCAAATGAAGTTTGCCGGATATTTTCTGATCGTGTGGGACTTCATCCGCTACGCAAAGGAGCGTGACATCCCCGTGGGGCCGGGCCGCGGATCGGCGGCCGGATCGCTGGTTTCTTACGCACTTGGAATTACTGACCTCGATCCACTGCAGCACGAGCTACTGTTTGAGCGCTTCCTCAATCCGGAGCGGGTTTCGATGCCGGATATCGACATCGATTTCTGCATGAACCGACGGGGCGAAGTGATCAATTATGTCACGCAGAAATACGGGCGCGACAATGTAGCGCAGATCATCACCTTCGGCACCATGGCGGCCAAGGCGGCGATTAAAGACGTCGGTCGCGCCATGGACATTCCTTACAGCGATGTCGACCGCATCGCGAAGATGATTCCGACGCAGCTCAACATCACGCTCGACCAGGCCATTGAAGACTCGCCACAACTGCGCGAGGCGATGGAGAAAGATGGCCAGATTCGTGAGCTGATTCAGACTGCGAAGAAGCTGGAAGGAATGGTGCGCAACTCGGGAGTTCACGCTGCGGGCGTGGTGATTTCACCGCGACCTTTGACCGAACTTGTTCCGCTGCACAAGACCAAGAACGAGGAAATCGTTACTGCCTTTGACATGGTCGCCATCGAGAAGATGGGCCTGCTGAAGATGGACTTTCTTGGGCTGACCACGCTTACGATTCTTACCGACACGCTGAAACTGATCGTTCAGACGCGGGGAACTCCGATTACCCTCGAAAGCATTCCTCTCGAGGATACCGAAACCTACCAGAAAGTCTTTCACAAGGCCCTGACTTCCGGCGTCTTCCAGTTTGAATCGCATGGCATGCGCGACGTGCTGCGGCGCTATCAGCCGAACTCGATCGAACATCTTACCGCCTTGAACGCGCTCTATCGTCCAGGGCCCATGGCAATGATCGATGACTTCATCGAGCGCAAACAGGGACGGCGCAAGATTGAGTATGAGCTGCCGGAGCTGAAAGAGATTTTGGAAGAGACGCTGGGCGTCTTCGTTTATCAGGAGCAGGTCATGCAAGCGGCAAACAAGCTTGCAGGCTACTCTCTGGGCGAAGCCGATCTGCTACGGCGGGCGATGGGCAAAAAGAAACAGGAAGAAATGGCGGCACAGCGCGAGCGTTTCATTCAGGGCGCGGCGCAGCGTAAATTTCCTCCGAAAAAGATCGAGAAGATTTTCGATCTCATGGCGCAGTTCGCGGGATACGGTTTCAACAAGTCGCATTCGGCCGCTTACGCGCTGCTGGCCTATCACACGGCGTATTTGAAGACACATTATCCCGTCGAGTTCATGGCCGCCTTGCTGACTTCAGTCACAGGCAGTACGGATGACGTGGTGAAGTACATCAACGAATGCCGTGAGATGGGCATTGCGGTGGAAGCTCCGGATATCAATGTTTCAGACGCAAACTTCACGCCGCATGGAGAGGCGATTCGGTTCGGACTGGCTGCGGTGAAGAATGTCGGCGGCAACGCGATTGAATCGATTGTGACGGCGCGGAAGAAGCTCGGGCGTTTCAAATCGATTTACGAATTCTGCGAGAACGTCGATCTCCGGCTGCTCAACAAACGCGTTCTGGAATCGTTGATCAAGAGCGGAGCAATGGATTCACTCGGGCGCCGCGCCCAGGTAATGGCTGTGCTCGATCGCGCCATGGAGCGCGCCCAGAAGGCACAGCGCGACGCGGAATCCGGACAGCACGGGTTGTTTGGCGTGTTTCAGCAAGAGTCGGAGGTCAACAACGACCGGCTGCCCGATATTCCGGACTGGGATGAGCAGGCGCGGTTGGCGGCGGAAAAAGAGATCCTCGGCTTCTTCATCAGCGGGCATCCCCTCGAGAAATACAAAGACAAGCTGGCCGATCTTCAGGCGCTGCGCATCGATGAGATTGCCCTGATGACGAGGTCCACCGGCAAGGACGAGACCATCGCAACGGCGGGCATCATCGGCAACGTGCGCGTGCAGAAATCGAAGCGGGGGGAGTTCTATGCGCAGGCCACGCTCGAAGATATGTCGGGCTCAATCGATATGATTGTTTTTCCCGAGGCCTACAAGCGACTCGGTGACAAGGTGAAGCTCGAAGTTCCTGTGCTGGTCAGGGCTGGAGTAAGGATCGAAGAAGGAACGAATCCCAAGATCACGGCGGCTGAGATCATGCCGCTGGAAGACGCGAAGGTTCCGCTGCCGCGCGCGATCCGCATTCGGGTGCCGCTCGAAACCGCGGGTGAGACTACGGTGGATGATCTGTACACACTCTTCACGCAGCGCAAGGGAGCAGCGCAGGTGTTGTTTGACGTGGAACGTGCCGGGGATTTTATGGTGGTGATGGAAGTAGAAGGTTATAATGTGCTGCCAGATCGCAGCTTCATCGCTCGCGTCGAGCAGTTGTGCGGGCGGGGCAGTGTGCGCGTGATCAATTGAGACTGTAATCGGCAAAACGTGCTCAGCTGAAAATTATATTCAGCAAAACCGTATTCATCTAGACATGGAAGCCAGCGATAAGGCGCAGCAGGAACTGGAGCAGATCGAACGCCAGGTGGCGCTGATCGAGGCGACTACCGGGCAGAGCGAAGAGACTCGGCGCCAGCTGGCGAAGCTTCAGGAGCGCGTCCATATTCTGCGAGAGGAAATGATGAGCCTGCAGACCGCCTGGCAAAAGACGGAACTGGCACGGCATCCGCAGCGTCCGCAGGCGCTCGACTATATCGAACGCGTGTTCACCGACTGGAGCGAAATTCATGGGGACCGCGGGTTCGGCGACGATCCCGCGATTGTTTGCGGGATGGCGCGCTTTCATGGCGAAGAAGTTCTCGTGGTCGGCACGCAAAAAGGGCGGGACATGAAGCAGCGCGTGTACCGCAACTTTGGAACGCCTCATCCCGAGGGGTATCGCAAGGCGCTGCGGGTGATGCAGGTCGCGGAGAAATTTCGCAGGCCGATTTTCACCCTGGTGGATACTGACGGCGCTTACCCGGGCATTCACGCCGAAGAGCGCGGTCAAGCCGAGGCGATTGCCTACAACTTACGAGAGATGGCGCGGCTTGAAGTGCCGATCATCGCGACCGTGATCGGGGTTGGCGGCAGCGGCGGAGCTTTAGCGATCGCCGTCGCCGACCGCGTATTAATGATGGAGAATTCGATTTACTCCGTGATTTCGCCCGAGGGTTGTGCCGCCATCATGTGGCGGGACTCCACCAAGAAAGAGTTGGCAGCGGAAGCGATGCGCATTACGGCGACGGATCTCAGCGAATTGGGCTGCATTGACGATATCGTGCCGGAGCCAGAGGGTGGGGCTCACCGGGATCACGAAGCAGCGGCGAACTTACTTGACGTCAGCCTGCAGAAGCATTTCTCGGAGCTGAAGAAAATCCCGACGACAGACTTAATCGCGTCGCGATACGAGAAGTTCCGCACCATCGCGCAATTCTTCAAGACCGAGTAGTGAATCCGCAGTCATTTTGTTTCTTACGTCTCGTTCCCAAATAGGTTCCTCGCGGCTTCGGGCGGGCGAATTGGCGTGCCGAGAGAGCGCTCTCGCCGTATAATATTCTGTTTCCTCCAAGTTGAAATTGGGGCGGATTATTCCGCCCATAAATCGAAGGAAGGTGTAGGGATGGCCACTACGGATGTTGCGCCCCAGGGTACAGGCGGGCAATTGGGGCGCAAGCGCATCGTCAATGACATGAGCATTCAGGTTGCCACGGTGAATGGCTCGGGTTCACAAAGTTCAAATACCGTATTGTTGCGGGCGATCTTTCAGATGGGCGTGCCAGTTTCGGGGAAAAATCTGTTTCCCTCAAACATCGCCGGTCTGCCCACCTGGTATACGATTCGCGCCAACAAGGATGGCTACATCGGCCGCAAGAAGGAAATTGATTTCCTGGTGGCCATGAATGCGGAGACCGCGAAGGACGATGTGCTGTCGCTGGCGCCGGGCGGTTCGGTCTTATACGACGAGCCGCTTGGTCTCGACAAGCTGCGCGACGACCTGATTTTTTATTCCGTTCCCTACGACAAGCTGGTGGCCACCGTTTGCCCTGAGGCGAAGTTGCGCAAGCTGGTAAAGAACATGGTGTACGTGGGCGTGGTGGCGCAGCTGCTTACCATCGAAATGGGCGAGGTGGAAAAGGCGATCCGCAAGCAGTTTGCTGCGAAGGTGAAAGCTGCCAACCTGAATCTGGCCGCGGCCCAGGCTGGATTCGATTACGCCAAAGCCAGCCTGCAGAAGCGCGGAGTGTTTTACATCGAGCGCATGGACAAGACTGCGGGCAAGATCATCATCGACGGCAACTCGGCGGCGGCGCTCGGTTGCATGTTTGCTGGGTGCACCGTGGTCACGTGGTATCCCATCACGCCATCGTCTTCGCTGGTGGAGACGTTGATCGATTACATGAAGGAGTACCGCATCGGGCCGGACGGCAAAGCCACTTTTGCGATTGTTCAGGCAGAGGACGAACTCGCTGCGATCGGCATGGTGATTGGCGCCGGTTGGGCGGGCGCGCGCAGCATGACGGCGACCGCAGGCCCGGGCATTTCACTGATGTCAGAGTTTTCCGGCCTGGCTTATTATGCGGAAATTCCGGGTGTGATCTGGGACATTCAGCGTGTGGGACCTTCTACTGGCTTGCCCACGCGCACCTCGCAGGGCGACATTCTTTCCACTGCGTTTCTTTCGCACGGCGACACCAAGAACATTATGCTGATTCCGTGCTCGGTAACGGAATGTTTCAGCATGGCCTCGGAGGCCTTTAACTTGGCGGAGCAGTTCCAGACGCTGGTTTTCGTTATGTCCGATCTTGATCTTGGGATGAACAACTGGATGTCCGATCCGTTCGAGTATCCGACTACGCCGATCAAGCGGGGCAAGGTTCTCAGCAAGGCAGATCTCGATAAGCTGGGCAGCTTTGCCCGATATAAAGATCTGGATGGCGACGGCGTAGGCTACCGCACCCTGCCGGGAACGGATCATCCTGCTGCCGCTTACTTTACGCGAGGCAGCGGGCATAACGATAAATCGAACTACAGCGAGCGCCCCGACGATTACGAAGACAACATGGAGCGGCTCAATCGCAAGTTCGAGAGCGCACGCTCTTTCGTGCCTCGCCCCGAGATTCTCAAGGGTGCGAATGCAAAAATAGGGATCATCGCGTATGGGACTTCGCATTGGGGGGTCATCGAGAGCCGCGACCAGTTGCGCAACGAGTATGCGATTGAGACCGACTACTTGCGGCTGCGCGCCTATCCTTTCACCCGCGAAGTGCATGAATTTATCGAGCAGCACGATCGCGTCTACGTGGTCGAGCAGAACCGGGATGCGCAGATGCTCAGCCTGCTCAAGCTCGACCTGAAACCGGAGCTGACTACGCGGTTGCGCAGCATCAGCCATCTTGACGGGCTGCCGCTCGA
>JBAUYE010000474.1:0-24269 GCA_049584615.1 Candidatus Sulfotelmatobacter sp. | reverse complement strand
CACACGGAATAACCGATACCGTAGCCGTCGTCGCGATATTTATGGGTTGGGCAACGTAGGAATGCAAGGCGGTTCAACTCCGATCTCATTGCACTCGTGCGAACCGAGTTTTTCCGCAAGCTGCTAGGGGGCCGCGGTGGGCACGAGGGTCATGGCGAAGACCAGCACATCCTCGTTGTCCGGCAAGGTGATGCTGCGCACCACCTTGTTGCTGTCTAAATCAAAGGAGTACCCGTAGAGATAGAAAGTACGGTTGTCCTTGGAGCCGTCGCTCTCCAAGCGATAGGGCATGACGATGGCCTCGGACTCAAGCTTGTAGCCGCTCGGTTCATACCAATCGCTGAGGCTCTGTGTGACCGAAGAGGATGTCCCATCGGCGTAAGTGATGGAAAAAACCTGCGACTCCTGTTCGCCTTCCACACCTGTGGCCAGAACCTTGAGACTGGCAAACTTGCCCGCCGGAAGCGCGACGGTCTTGTCCGTGACCGCATCTGGGGCGTCAGCTTGTCCGAGGGTGAACAAGACACCATCCCACAAAGGCATCGAGCCCAGCGCTTCTTTCGAATAGGCAAAGCCTTCGCCGTCCGCACTGGCCGCGGGAGGGAACGGGGTACCGTCGGAATGGATGCCTTTCACGTCGTATACCGAAGAAAGATCTACTGCCACCGTCCCCGTCTTTATAGCAATCACAGCGAGCGGGGTAGAGATCGTATGCGAGATGCCGCCCGATGAGCCGGTAATTGTGATCGTCGAAGTCCCAAGGCTTGACGAGTCATCCGCGGTCAGCGTCAATTGGCTTGTTCTTGCAGTGCTGGCGGGGCCGAATGAGGCCGTCACTCCCGGTGGCAGTCCGGAGACACTCAGGCTAACGCTGGATCTGAAATTGCCTCGGCGAGTTACCGCCAGCGTCATCATTCCATTTCTACCCTTGGGAACGGAAAAGTCTTCCGCAGATGTCCGGAGCGCAAAATCGTCGGCGCCGGCCGGCGGCGAAGGAAACATGTCGTAGAGTGGCTGCGCGGGTTTCACTTCCGGACTTTCATCGGCCACGGATATGGCAAGAACGCGGATCTTGTCATTGTCGGGCAGAGTGATGGTTCGAGCTCCGGCCGGTTGGTCGATCGCATAGGTGAACAGATACGAATAGCCATACGGAACGTTTTCCCCGGCGGCGTTGTGGTGGTGGGAGCAATACCAAGCCAGATCGGCGCGCTTGATGTAAGCCGGGGTAAGGCCAATCATCTTGCCGTAGTTGTCGCTGGAGGTGTCGCCCGAGCTCCACTGCCGGTCGTCCCACTGTCCGATGAATCCGCCCCAGTCCTGGATGTTTAGCTCCACTTTCTTGCCGCCAACCTCGAATGCGGCCTTCTGGTCGCCTTGCGCCGAAGCTGCCAAGACGTAGACGCGGTTATAGTGGCCCGCGGGCAAATCAATCGTCTGCCCTTTTGCTACAACTGCATTCGGCACGTCTGTCTTCGCTGGGGCGAGTTGAAATTTCACATCGTTGAACGTGATCTGCGCTGGCAGCATTTCGGCTGGCAATGCGTTGCCCTCGCGGTCGAAGCCGCCGGCAGAGTGTGTGCCGTCACTGCTGGCGGTCGCGAGGTCATAGTGCAGCGTCACAGGCAGGGAACGCACGCCCGGAACTCTGGTTGGAGCTGCAGCTAATTTCACAGCGAACGTGCGCGGCTGGTATGCAGAGAACGAGGTGACCAGAGCTCCGCCATTCACCGTCGCGGTTCCCACCGGCTGCTCCTGCCCATTCACTTCGCGTGCGGCGGTGATTGGCGTATGGAATGAAATTCGAACATCTCGCTGAGGTTTGCCATCCAGTTCAACCAGGCGCAGGATGATCCCGTCGCTCTCCTCCGCTTTCTTCAATGCCAGGACTCGAATCCGCGGGTTGCTGACCTTCAGAAAAGAAAATTCTTTACCCAGCGCACCCGCGTGCTTCGACGTTTCAAAGGCGATAATCGGATCGTTGAGGCGCTGCGCTTGCCAATCGGTCTGGCTCTGACGCCAGCCGCCAGCGTGCCCGGTGATGCCGTAGACGAACTCGTGATGTCCGATATCCTGCGTGCCCTGGTCAGGGTAACCGCCGCGCGTGCCCGGCGTGCGGATCAGCGTGAGGCGAATGGTGTGATCGTTCGGCTTATCCGATCCGTTCTTGCAATCGGTGAGGACGGTTGCACCGAACTCACCGCTCATGTCGGTCAAGTCGATCCACTGGTGCGAAGGCACCTCGAACTTTTTCGGCCGGGCAGAGGGCCGCTCGATCGTGCCGATGTCCCAGTTGTAGGTGGCCATCTCATTTGAAGCGGTCAAAGGAAAAGTAGCCTTCAGATTCGATTCTTTTGTGTCCCAGTCAACTGAGTTTGCGAACTCGACTCGCTTTCCTGCGTCACCGGCCGAAAGGCTGATGGTCTGGACGAACTTCGAGCCCGCAGTCTCGCGCGAAACTTCAATAGCCACGCGTGCCGCACCATCTTCTAGTACGCGAATCTTCGCCGGGCCGCCGACGTAGGCTTTCGGAGCAGCCTGTTCCTGATCCCAGTCCATATTCCACGCCGGCCAGTGCTCGGGGTTGTCGTACGAAATCGCGAGGCGAGCCGGGGCGGACAGCAATTCCTTGCTGATTGATTTGTCGAAAATGCTGGCGACGTCGCCATCGGCATTCAGTTTCACGCGGTAGTATTCGTTCTCGAGTGAGTTCTCCGAGACGTGCAATGTCGAGGCCACCCCCGCACCGGGCTGCACGTCGTAGACCGCATAGCCGACGGACGGCGTTTTCGCTACGAATATTACTTTGCCATTCGAAATCTGCGCCGGAACTTCTTTGCCGTCTGGGCCCGTAACGCGCGCGGCTTTGGGCATGCCGCCGGGAAAGTTCACAGCGGCCTCGACCACGTCTTCGCGGGCGATGTTCAGCGGATTGAAAACCACAATAGGCGTGCCCTTCGCCTCGGTGTTCAGCGCGTCGGCCACCGCTTCGGTGGCGTTGCGGAGCACGCCGGCAAACTGGTTCATTGCGATTACATCGTCGTTCCAGGCAAACTCGTATGCTCTGGGAGTTGCGGTGCCGGCGGCGAGATCGTGAAAGTGGCCGCCCATCACCAGCGTCCATGCATCGTTCAGACGGTCGAGAGGATACGGGCGCGCACCCAGCCAATTGGCGGTGATCGAAGCCTTCTCCGCGGCGTCGGCGAGCAGCTCTTCTTTTCGGAGCCAGCGCTTCTGATAGCCCTGCGACGTGAGCGAACCGGCAGAATGGTTGGTCAGTTCCATTTCGCCGGTGTAGCGTGGAAGTCCCGCAGCTTCTGTAGGTGTGATGTCGAGGAACATCTGCTCGGCATCGGCAGAGATAACATGGACCGGGCCATCGCCGACCTTAGCGGGCGGCCCTTCTGTACGATCCGGCCCGCGAAAGAAGAATCCATTCTGCGGCGGCAGGCTGGTCATGCCTTGCGTGACGATGGCTTCCAGATGTTTCACATACTCCTCGTGCGGAGCCCCGCCGATGTCGCCCGTGCCGTAATAGTGATAGTCAGTGAATACACCGCTGACTTTGCCGTTCTGCTCGACGCGCCCCGCCCAGTCGCGTTGATGGCGAGCCTGCGCACGGTCTTGATCAACCTGTGCCAATGCTTCCAGTTCTTTCGCCAGTCGGATGGATTCCGCAATGTCATTCGGATCGGACGAATGCCCACTGCCCTGCTCCTGGTCAAGCTTCGCGCGCACGGCCTGCATCTTCTTTCTTACTTCCTCGAGGGCCGGATCGGGCGGCAGCGGGGGCAGAGGCTTGCTGAGATCTGTGTCAACACCGCCGTCATAGGGTCCCGGATTCAGCCCGGCCAACACGCTCTCGCCATCCGGTCCCACCCACACTCCCACGTTGAACGGCGTACCCTCCGGCGTTTTCTCGAGCGATTCCGGGCCTCCTACGGGAGCCGACGATCCCCATACAAGCTTCTGCGTCGAAAATCCTTTCACGCCCGAGTGCGCGAGAATGGTCGGCAGCGAAGAGGGAAATCCAAAACAATCGGGCAGCATATACTCGGCGCTGGCTTTGCCCAGCTCTTTTCGAAACCAGTCATTCCCGTACAGGATCTGCCGGATGATGGCCTCGGCGCTCGGCGTATTCACGTCGCCTTCTTCCATGGACGACCCCGCCGGGAACCATCGTCCTTCATCGACGTACGTCTTCAGCCTGGCGAAGTCGGCCGGGTAATATTCCTTCATGAAGCGGTAGCGGTTGGCGCCGCTGAAATTGAAGACGTAGTGAGGATATTTATCGAACAGCGTGAAATTATCCTCCATCGTCTTGCGGATGTATTCGTCGATGACCTGGGGATATTCCCATCGCCATTCCGTATCGAGATGGGCATAGCCGACCACGTAGAGAGTCGGTTGCTTGCTCAAGTCCGGCTTTTCGGTGGTTTGTGCGCTGGCGGCCGTCAGCAATGTCAGGCAGGACAATAGAATTGTTAACGAAGCAGTGCGGAATCGTCGCATCGTAAGTCTCCAACTACATCGAAGATCTGATTTCTAATCAAGTATCGAAAAATTATGGTTTGTCGCGAGCCGTGGGGGTTGATTGTGGCGGTTGGGCCTTCGCGGGCTCCGGGGTGCCTCGGAGCATCACGAGTTTGCCTTTCTCGTGACGAAATCCGCGAAATTCTCCCTGATACACGCACGCGATTTCCTGGTCCGCTTCGGAGATTCTTGCATACTGCTCGACTCGGTACTCGCGTAACAACTCTCCCGTACTCATTTCCACTTCGTAGAGGTCGCTATGTTCTTTGTTTGGCAACTCTCCCGACTGCCCGAAAATCGCCAGCCAGTTCCGATCCGACGGAATGAAACCGTCGGCCGCATAACCGCTGGGCGACTTGATCTTTACCTCCCGCACCTCGCCCGACTCCATGATTTCGTAGATCGGTGCGCCAGAATGGCCCCGGACATAAAGCACGTTATTGCGATACGGGAAAAAACTGGCAAGCGCTGCGAACATTCCTGCGATGGCGGCGGAATCTCCCGTGCTCCCGAACGAATGCTGAAATGATTTTTCCGGAGATTTCTCTTTTTCTATTGGGAAGTCAACGTACTTCAGCAGATCCCCGCTCGAATCCAACATAGCGACGCGCCAGAGTTTACTTTCGTCAAATCCCGCAGCCACGAAACCTCCGGACTCAAATCCAGACAATCTGGTCGGATGGAAGGGAAGGTCGAGCTTGAGTACTCCCTTGTACGAACCGTCCGAATCGAATCGCGCGATGTACGATCGTGGTTCTCCCTTGGTTTCCCAGTACACTTCCTGGCTGCCATCTTCCAACTGCTTAACGACTTTTTCTTTGTGTGCGTCCCCTTCCACCAGCATGTACAGGTTGGAACCCGAAACAAAGTCATCGACCGCCGTAGGCTCAGTCACGTCGGTGACCTTGTTGACTGAGAACGTGACAATCTCCTTCGGGCCCAGCCTTAGAACCGAAATATCGCGAGGAATAAGTTTGAACACTCGGATGAAAGGCGCTCCATCAGCATCGCAGCCTTCAGAATTGGAAGGCATCCTGTCGTCGTAGGGTGCGGACAAGTCTGGATCTGGAGTCAGCTTCACTTCGAACACGGGAATTGCAGACTTCGAGACTGCAGAATCAGCAGACTGTGCTGGCTTGGCAGACTTGCTCTGGCCCTGAGCGGCAAGGCACACCAGCCAGGCTAGAATGAGTTGCTTTAGCATTTCTGAGCTCGTTCTCGACTCAACTCTTAATCCGCCGCCTCAAGAATACTAAATTAAGGAGCTCGCGACACGCCGCCGACGCATCGCTCCCAACAGTTAGGGTGCACATCGCCGATAGCCAGTCTCAAAGCATCAGGCCCTCGTTACGAGCCGTCATTAGTTGATTGTGACGCTCACCGTAGGAGCAGCGGTGTTGGATTGAGTCAGGCCGTTCGCATCCTTACCGGTAATCGTGATGGTGTAGGTTCCAGCGGGAGTTCCGCTGCTGCCGCCACCACCGCCGCCGTTGCTCCCGCTCGATCCACACGCGGGAAGAATCATGAGGCCAGCCAACACGATCCACAAGAGCAAGAATCCGAGAAGCTTCTTGCGCCGCGAATCTCTGGAACCGAAACCAAAGGCAATCAAAGCCAGCTCCGGCATCGGCAACCACAGAACATAGAAAATGCTGAAGCGTCGCTGCATCGCCGACGATGGGCCAACCGTCGTAAAGGTCAACGTGGCGCTACCGCCGGTGCTGGTCACAGTCACTGGGCTGGAGCTTCCGAAAGAGCAGGACGGCGCCGGACTAACGACCGGCGCAATGCTGCAGGAAAGCGTGACGCTGCCCGCATAGTTATTAGCTGAAGCCACGGTGATCGTGGCCGAGGACGAACCACCGGGACTGATCGACGACGGACTCGCGGTTCCCGCCGATAGCGAATAGCTCGCCGGAGGCAGAGTTACCGTAAGGTTCATCGTTGCGATCTGCGTCAAGCTGCCCGAAGTGCCGGTGACGGTTACTGCGGTCGGCCCACCCGTGGTCGCGGAACTGCTTGCCGTCAACGTTAGTACGCTAGTGGTCGCAGTGCTCGTCGGATTGAAGACCGCCGTCACTCCGCTGGGCAATGTGGAAGTAACAGCGAAGCTCACGGCGCCGCTGAAGCCGTTCGTAGGATTCACCGTGATCGTGCTCGTGTTGCTGCTTCCCTGGGCGATGCTCACTGTGCTGGGCGCGGCCGACAGCGTGAAATTCGGCGGCGTTGTCACCGTCAAGGCGACGGTCGTGGTTTCAACCAAGGCACCGGAGGTGCCGGTGATGGTCACCGTGGTCGGCCCGCCGGTGGTTGCCGAACTGCTCGCCGTCAGAGTTAAGGTGCTCGTAGTTGATGTGCTCGTCGGATTGAATGAGGCGGTGACTCCGCTTGGCAAGGTTGAAGTAACCGCCAAGCCCACGCTGCCCGTGAAACCTCCCGTGGGATTCACCGTGATCGTACTCGTGTTGTCGCTTCCCTGGGCAACGCTCAAGTTAGATGGATTCGCCGACAGCGTGAAACCCGGCGTGCTGCTCGTATTCCCCGACAGAGTGAGAGCGAGAACGAAAGCGCCGTCACCGCTGGCGGTACCGCCGGTGTATTTCAAGGCGATGCTCTCCACCGTCCGAGTCGGGTCCAGAGTGTACCTATAAAGATAGAGATTGCAACTTACGCCCGTGCTGAGCGTGCCGTCGCTGTTGATGCGGCTGATCGACCCCACGGCAATGCTCTCGTTCGAATTGTTTGTGAAATTGCACCAGTCGCTGAAGGTTTGGTCGATGATGGTGGGAGAGCCGGTTGAGTAAGTGACGGTGACCGTCCCGGTCTGGCTGCCGTTGACGGCCGTACCCAACATGCTCAAGGTGGTGTAAGCAAGTTGCTGATTCGAGGGCAGAGGAATTGTTACGCCGGCCTTGGGAAGATCGATCGCATCGGAGATGCACGCAGGTAGTCCGGTGCCGCAGTCGGTCGTATTCACCGGCCCGAGGTTGAACACGAGCCCGTTGATCGTTAAAGCCGGAGATGTGGCGGAGGTCAAACCTAACTGCTGCTCCGAGTATGCATCCGAGCATCCGGTCGACAGGGTGCAGGAGTCAGTGTCCCCCGTGCCGTCGATGTCCCCCGTACCTTCGAAAGTAACGCCATTGGAGAAGATGCCGGCGATGTTGAATTCGCTTGAGAGGCTGACCTGCGTTCCGAGGCTTTGCGCGGTCAAAGTGGCCGCCAGCACGATCACGTCGCGGTTGTTGGGCAGGGTAACGCTCTGCACGGTCTTGGCACTGTTCAGAATAAGGATGTAGCCATAGAGGTTGAACGGCCGGTTATCCGCAGTGCCAGTGTATTGATCGCGATAAGGCATCGCCACCGCTTCGGATTCGCTAGGGTTGCTCGAGGGCGTGTACCAATCGCTGAAGCTTTGCGTGATCTGCGTGGTGGAGTCGTCGGTATAAGTTACGGTGATCGGCTGCGCCGATTGATTGCCTTCGATTCCGGTGGCAAGCAGTTGCAAAGTGGTGAACTGGCCGGCGGGCAACGCAACGGTCTGGCCCGCGCCGTAGACGGCATCAAGTTTGTTCGCAGGCCCAAAGGTAAACTGAACGCCGTTCAGGATTCGACTCCCGGTCAGCAGGTTCGACGAGTATGCGCTTCCTCCGCCATCGAGACCGCCGGTGGAGCTGAAAGTTGTGCCGTCGGTGTAGATACCAGCCACGTTGAATGCAGAGGTCAAGCTCACCGGCGTTCCGGAGCCGCCAATGCCCGTGGCCGCGCTCACCGAGAGAATCGTGTAAGGAGCGTTCAGCGGGGCAACGCTGCCCGATGTGCCGCTGACGGTCAAATAGTCGCCCGCTACTGTCGTCGCCGTGCCGCTCGCGGTGAGGGTCAGAGTGCTGGTGCTCGATGTACCAGTCGGACTGAAAGATCCGGTCACGCCGCTGGGCAGGCTGCTCACGGATAAGTTCACCGTCCCGCTAAAGTTGTTCTGGGAATTCACCGTAACCGTGGGGGTTGTCGTTGCGCTTTGGTTGAGGTAGATGGCGCTGGGCGATACTGTGAGGGAAAAATCTGGCAGAGCGAGCGTTACAAAAGCCGGTTGAGTTTCGATTCCTCCCGAGCCCGTGCCAGTGACGGCGACCATGAGAGTTCCGGCGGGAGTGGCGCTCGTCGTCGAGACGGTCAAAGTCGAGGTGCCCGATCCCGTGATCGAAGACGGATTAAAGCCGGCGGTCACGCCCTCCGGCGCACCAAGAATGTTGGCAGAAAGAGTAACAGTGCCAGTGAATCCGTTTCCCGCAGTCAGAGAAATAGTAGCAGTGCCGGGAGCGCCGCCCGGCGTGAGGTTCAGTGTGCTGGGCGATGCCGCTAGCGTGAAGTACGCGTTCGTAGTCGACGTGGGCGCGAGAGCGTCGATCATCCCCTGCCCGTTCGGCGTGCCCCAGCCGGTAACCATATCGAATCCCGTCATGGCGGTGAACGAACCCGTAAAACCGGCAGGAACCGTGGAGCCGCTCGGATTGCTCCCGGTTGTGATGTCGTGGAACGCCGTGTCGTAACCGGACCCCTGGCCAATGGTATAGACGAGCGGGTTGAGAAAGCCGATGGTTTCTCCGTTGGCCGCAGCTTGTTCGTTGACCAGAGCCAAGAAGCCCGCCCAGCGCGGCGCTGCGAGACTGGTTCCACCGATTCCTCCCTGACATGTCCCGCTGGAGCACCAGAAGTTGTCCGTGTTAGCTTCGGCGGAAATGTCGGGAAGGTTGCGATACTTCGTCGAGCCCCCATTCTGAGTGGTGATGACGGGTGCCTGATAACTCGGAATCGCGTCATACGGACTTTGGTAGCACGGGGTGACGCTGTTGCTGCTGTCGCACCACCCGGTGCCGCTGCCGACCCAGCCGGTCTCGGAGGACCAAGCTCCGCCCGCGCTTGCCGTGGTTAAGTCCGTGCCGCCGACATCCGTAACATTCTGGCTGAACCCCGGCCAACCCCCATCGCCGAGATTTGCACCCTCGTCGCCGGAAGCCACAAAAAAGTTTTGCCCCTGGGCGTGGAATTCCGCGAATTCCTGTTCGTCGGAAGCGGCGTTGCCGTCACCGATGCCGAAGGAAAAACTCATCTGCTTGGCAATGTTGTCCGTCGCATAGGCATTAAATATATCGATGTCGGCATTGCCGGAGGTGTCTTCGTAGACAATCAGAACAGACGCTCCCGGAGCCATCGAGATGATTTGCTGGATGTCGACGGCTTCTTCGCCATCGTCGCAGTCGCCGGGACAAGCTCCACTGGTTCCGCCGAGCAGTTCGATCACAATGGGAACATTGAGGGGCTGACTGACTACGGTAAAGTAAGCTTGCACATCGGCCATATTCCACTGGCCGAGTTCGGCCAAGGCCAGAGCTTGTCCGCTGCCAGTTAGTGGGCCGGCGCCGTAGTAAGCAGCCCGCATGTCGCTTCCGTAGAATTGACCTCCCGGTCCGGAGCCGTTCTCGTTACTCAGTACTTCGCCTGAGGGGGCGCGGACTAACATGGAGTGGGGCAGAATGAAGTTGGTGAGGCCGCTGACGCCAAGGACTGGAATCCCCGGGTCCGCGGTAGGCTCGACGTCGGGAGCATAGTAGGTACGGTTCTCCGTCGGGTGCTGGTAGACCTGCATCGTTACCTGGAACGCCTGCTCGATGTTGGCCACCGATCCGGTTACATTCAGCAACAAGCGATTTGTGGAGGTATGGGTCACCGTCAGGTCGTGGGACTGCGCGAAGCCGATCACTTGCTGGTAGTCCACGACCGTCGGACCAAATTGCTCTGTGAACTCCGCCACCGTGAGGTATTGGTGATAGTTGGGATTGGTTGGATCTTCGAGCTGTTGCAGCAGGGTCTGGAGCTGTTGCTGGTTTCGCAGCGGCAGCGTGATTGCCAGGCTCAACTGTTGCGAAGCGGGCATACGGCCGATAAGCTTGGCGCCAACAGGCGCCACAGCTTTAGTCTGCAGGGCTTGTCGTTGTTGCGCATGGAGAGAAGGAATCAGTGAGAAGAAAAGGACGGAGCAAACTGCCAGCGTGAAAGCAGATAAGGAACGTGAAATTCTGCACATGATTTCTTCCTACTATCCAAGAAAACTGACTCAGCGTTTAGGTGGGTCCCTCAGAATCGGGCTCTATGTTCTTGACCACCGCCCGCTTGCGTTTGAGAGAAGTTCGTCTAGGAGCCCAAGCCCGGACGAAATCCTGATCTCGTCCCGGCTTCGCGGTATCATCCAGATTCTCTTCAGTTGTCGGTCACGTTGACGACCACGACATTCGAAGTGCCGGCAGGATTGCTGGCCTGAGTCAGGCCGTTCGTATCGACCCCGGTCACCGCAATCGAGTACTGGCCGGGAGGAGTTCCGACATTGCGCAGATGAACCGTGCTCACGCACGCTGGCGACAAGATGAGAAGCGCCAGCAGCATTCCGACAAACCAGAACCCCAGCCAGCGTTTGCGGCGCCCACCGCGCCCACTAGTTCCGAGCCCGAACAACGCCAATCCCGAGACAGGCAGCAGGAATGCGTAGAAAATACGAGTTGAACTTCGCGCTTGCGAAGTCGACGATGCCGAAGCAGCCGACGTAAAGGTCAACATTGTAGTTGGGGACGCGGTCTCTCCGGTTGTAACGGTCACCGAAGCGGGGCTAAGACTACAGCTCGGCGCGGTGGCTGCGGACGGGGGAGCTCCGACGATCGTTGGTGAGATGACGCAGGAAAGAGTAATGGTGCCCACGTAACCGGGCTGCGGGTTTACCGTTACCGTCGCCATGCTCATGCTGCCTGCAGTAACCGACGCTGGGTTAGCGATTCCGCCGTCGATGGTGTAGGTCGGTGGCTTCAATGTGATCGCGAGACCGTACATAAAGCCGGAGCCGTCCTCGTCCGTCAGGGTTATGCTTTGCAAAGTCCTGGTGAAGTCCAGAGGATAGGTGTAGGCGTAAAGGTTGCAACTTGCGCCGTTGAGAGTACCATCGCTGTTAATGCGGTTCATCGCAGTTCCTGCGGGGTTTCTCGATACAGCGGGCGACTCGTACTGATTTCCTCCATAGCTGCACCAATCACTGAAAGTCTGTTTGAACACGTCAGGTGCGCCGGTCGTGTAAGTAGCCGTAACCTGCCCCGCATGATGTCCATTGACCGCAGTGCCGAGCATGATCAGCGTGGAATATATGGTTTGTTGGTCCGTGGGGAGGGTGATGACGACTCCCGAAGTAGTGAGGTTGACTACGTCTAATGTACATGTGGTGCTGGTCGACGGCCCGCAATCTACGGTATTCACAGGGCCAAAGACGAACGGCACGTTCAGCGATGGTGGGGTTAGCGTCGGAGGGGTAGCAGAGGATAGCCCTAGCTGGTTCGACGAGTATGCGTCCGGGCAATTTGTGTAAGGCGCAGTGGGGGTGCAGTTCATCCCGTCATCCATGCCGTTCGTGCCTAGGAATGTTGTTCCCGTGGCAAAGATACCCGCTACGTTGAAACACTGCTGCCCTTTACAGAGCGCCGAAGTGGAGGATAAATCTACCTCGACTTGCGCGCGTGCAGGCATGGCGAAAAACAGGAACGTCAGGACGAACGCTGCCACCAGCGGGAAAAACACGGACGTAGACCTTCCTTTTGTAGTCATCCTTACC
Source organism: Candidatus Sulfotelmatobacter sp. (assembly GCA_049584615.1). Classification (GTDB taxonomy): domain Bacteria; phylum Acidobacteriota; class Terriglobia; order Terriglobales; family Acidobacteriaceae; genus Sulfotelmatobacter. The sequence goes on along the minus strand of JBAUYE010000474.1, from coordinate 12,088 downwards.
CCCTCCCACTTCGCTCCAAGCTGTCTCTTGCGCATAGCGTGACTTTCCATTCCGTGATTGGTTGTTCGCTCAGAAAGTGATCTTTCCTGAAACCCGCAGGTTCCTCGGGAAGTTTTGCTGATTCGGACTCACCGTGCCGAAGCCCGTCCAATAAGAGCGATTCGTTGTCGTGTTGGTAAAAAGACTGGCAGCACCGTCCGTAGGGTTGGTGTCCGGCCCTCCCAAGAGCACGGAATTCAGCGAGTTGAATGCCTCCCCCCGAAGTGTGAAACTCACTCGTTCGGTCACACGGAAGTTCTTCTCCAGCGAGAGATCGAGATTGGGGACCGTGGGGTTGCGCACCTGATTGGTTGTGCTCGCGGTAGTGTTGTAGGTGAAACTGGTACCGCCGATGCTTGGCACGCCGCTAAAACAACTACTGGTGCCGATCGCAGGATTGAGCCAGTGGGCAACGGTGGATCCGTTGGGTGAAGCGAATCCGCAGCTATAGTCATAACCTTGGTTAAGCCCAACGGGAGTGCCACTCTGCGCCGCGAAGGTCCAACCCAGAGTCCAACCGCCCAGCGCATAGTCCAACGCACGAGGCGGCGCCGAAAGGAAGGTTCTGCCTTTCCCTACCGGAATCTCATACACCCCGGTTATGGTTAGGATGTTGGTGCGGTCGAATTTCGAGATCCAATGCACCTCGTTGGCATCCTGGTAAGGATAGCCATTCTGATAGCCACTGCCATCCATGATCTTCTCCCAGGTGTAAGCCACATTGAGAGTTAAACCGTGGGAGGTGCGCTTGGTCAGCTTGACCTCCAACCCGTTGTACCAGTTCCTCCCGATGGGATCGTTGTACTCGCCGACCGGCGGAGGACTCCCGTTAGTGCCGCAGTACTGGGAAAAAGGCAGCAGTAGCGTGAGCGCCTGGACCGTGGGCGACTGTCCGCAACCACCAGGAAACGATTCAGAGAAAACTCCATAATAGGGATTCGGCACCAGTTTGCTGTAAACGCTGCTGCCTTGGGCCAGGGCGTATTGCAATTGGGGATAGCTGACTGTGCCGTTATACCATTGCAGAGCGCGCAGATGGCTGGTGTAATTGCCGGCCCATCTTGCATCCAGAACCACTTGGCCTGGCAGTTCGCGCTGAACACCAAACGACGGAACCTGAGTACGTGGAATCAAGCGCTTCGGAGTATCGACGGTCAAACCGCCCGTGCCCACCCCGGCCAAAGGAAGCCCAGCTGCGCCCACGGGCGGAAGCAGGCCGAGTGGGTACGCAGCCGATGCGGGAAATGGCGTGCCCACAGCGTATGGTCCAAGCGAGGCTGCTAAGGGTGCAGCTCCGCCCAGTGTCGGATTAATGGAGTTAAGTGTGTCGATATAGTTCGTGGTCTGCTGATAGCCGATCGGCGAACCACCCTCCAATCCCGCGCCGTACATGTAGCCCCAGCCGCCGCGAACTACGGTCTTAGGGTTAATCGCGAAAGCGAACCCGAGCCGGGGAGCGATGTTGTGCCAGTCGGTGTTATACGCACTCCGTGGCTGGCCATTGATATCCGCAGGCAGGATGGTGCCTAGAACCTGCGTGGGCACGGTGATACCGGCCGCAGCCCAGGCCGCGGTGTTAGCGGCATTCACGATGTTGGCCTGGTAAGCCCCGTCAACCGTGATGGGGTTCGGGCAAGTCTCGCAGAAACCACGCGGGAGTTCGTTGTAGCGCTCCTTGAGCCCGATTTGCACGTCATACCGCAAGCCCAGATTGACCGTCAGGCGATGTGTGACTTTCCAGTCATCCTGTGCATAGAGGCTCCAGACGGGCTGGTAATCGAACAGTGAATCGTTCCAATTCACGCCGCTGGAAGTATTGCCGTTGCTCCCGCCGCCGGTAGGCAATCCGAGCAGGAAGTCCGCCCATCCCGAGCCGTTGGGGGCATAGTTGCCGCCACAACCAGTACCCAGAGTCGTAGCGGTTCCGTTTGCAAGGGTCGGGAACTGGTAACAGTTGGGATCGAACGGGTAGGACGCTGTAAACCGCCCGCTAAACCCGAAAAATCCATTGGCGTTGCCTGCATTCCCGGGATTGCCATAGGTAAAATAAGCCGCTCCGCCGCCGAAGTGGATATTGTGAGCCCCCCTGGACTTAGTAAAATCCGCGTCCAACGTCACGTTCGTTGTCGCATCCAGGTTGTTCGAGTTTCCAAAGATAGTCTCCTCTTGTCCACTGTAGGGGTCCGCGTTGTTCGGGAGAGGCGGTGCAATGCCGACGTAGTATTGCGGCAGATCTTTGAGCGAGGTTGTGGGGGGAAGTGGCATATTGAGTCCGATGGAGGTGGCTGGTTTGGCAGCGCTCAGATCGCCATCGGGCACAGCTGCCACGAAGCGGGAAAACGAAAGTTTGGCGTCGAGGAGGAGTGTGGGTGAAAAGGTATGAGTCATGTCCTGCGACGCGGCCCAGTTCTCTCGCGTCCAGTTGATATTGCCATTGTTCGCGATCCCCGTCAGCCCATTACCGCTGCGGTTTTCATGGCCTTTCTGCCACTCGAAGAAGCTGTACCACTTGGTTTTGTCGCTGGTATTGTAGTCCACCCGGATCATGGGCTGGTTGTAGCTGTATAAATCGGGGGTCACGGCAAAAAAATTAGCCGGTTCACCGAATCCACCCACGTAATTCTGGGCGCCGCCGATATTCGGCATAGGAAGGTAGCCCGCACTCAAAATGGCCAGAGCGGTGGCATTGATTTGGGCGCTCGGAATTAAACTGCCAGGTATTCCGGTTAGGGGATTCTTATTTACGCCGCCCGTATACGCGTTGGGATATTGGACGTTAAACTGATTGCACTGGCTGGCTGGACCGCCCGTGGTGCAGATCGCATTGTTGGGGTTGACCGCGTTGGTGGCATCGCCGGGCTGGAAAAGGCTAAGCCCGTACAGGACGTATGGGTCCGCCTGCGCGCCACCGGATTGAAAACCAGGGTCCAAGGTCTGAACTAGGCTGAAGTCGACACCTGCGTTGCCGTTGTAGCCCGGCCGCAGATAGGCCGGCGGCAGGTCTTCAGTCACCGTGTTGTAAATGGACTGGCGGTAGCCTTCAAAGCTGAAGAAAAACCAGATCTTGTTCTTAATGAGGGGACCACCGAAGGTTCCGGTGAACTGGTTCTCCACCTGCTGCTGGGTTGGAGCTCCCGAGATAAAAACGTTCGTCGTGCTGTTGGCGTCAAATAAGTTGCCGTCCCGATAGCCCTCGTACACGGTTCCATGGAACGCGTTGGTCCCGTTCTTGCTCACGATGTTGACCGTGCCACCAGTAGTTCGGCCATAGCGGGCATCGTAGGTCGTGGTCATCACGTTGACTTCTTGGATGGCGTCCAGGTTGGGCGATACGTTCCACGAGCCGGCATTCTGATTGTCGTAGCTGGTTTGCTGCGTGATGTTGGTGCCGTTGAGGATAAATTGATTAAATCCACCGGTATTACCGCCATTGTTTTGGCCAGACGGATCCACGCCGCCACCGATAATGTACTGATTGGTAACGTCCCAGCCCCGCGTTCCGGAATTGCCGCCCGGCCCAAACTGAGTTTGGGTGAACTGGCTGCCCGGCGTGGTGCCGATCATCATGTAAATCTGGTGGCCGGGCACGGGCACATTCTGAAGGATTTTCTCGTCCAAGATGGTTCCACCCGACGCATTCTCCGTTTCCAGCAGCGGAGGCGCGGTTGTGACTTCCATGGTTTCGTGCAAGCTGCCGACCTCCAGCTTGAAATTCTGGCCAGTGTACTTGCCGGCGAGCAGCAAAACCTTGTCTTGTATGGCGGTCTTGAAACCATCGGCCTCCACCTTCACCTTATAGGTGCCAGGCACGACGTACGGGATGTAGTAGACGCCCGCATTGGTGGTCGCGTCTGTGTAAGTGGATCCCGTGTCAGTGTTGATGGCGGTCACCTTCGCCTTGGGAATCACAGCACCGGTAGGATCGGTCACCTGCCCCGTCAGCGTGGCGCGGAATTCCTGAGCCACCGAGCGCGGAGGAGACGCCAGGAGCAGGCCAACGGTCAAGCCGACTAAAATCCAGAGCGGGTGCATCCCGCCACCATCACGAAGTCCAGAACTCGACAGAACCGTCATTGCGACCCTCCTCAAGATTTTCCGTGACTTACTCGCGCCCGCTGCCAGTCTGGCCGGAGATGCGGCCGTGCTGCTCCCCCGTCGTCTGGAGAAGGTTCTTCGGATGACTGCGTTGCTGTTGAGGGCGCGGACGTTTAGCTGCCGCTGCGCCAGTGATCGTGCCTTGCGCCTCGATCGCACCAAATACCGGAGCCATGGTGTCGGTCTCAATTACGAAACCTTGCGAGCCGTTCGCAACAAAGAAGTCGACGTTTTCGGTGCCGGGGGTCGTCCCGCCGATTCCGAACGGGAAGGCAGGCGTGGTCGTGATCGTACCGGTGAAATGGCCCGGATTACCCGAATCAGCCGTAAACGTGCCAGTCAGTGGGCCCGTTATCAGCGTGGCTTGGTTCGGACTCGAAGTTTCGCTCTGGAAGTCGCCCTCGCCGCTAAACGTGCCCGGCGTCGTTGTGCTCACGGTGAAGTCGCCGGTAAGTCCGCCATCATAGTCACAGCATCCGCCGAGGTTCGATTGCTGCGAGAGGAGAATGGCATAGCTTCCGGTAAGGGCTGCGGGAGGTGGAGTCGCCTGAGGAATGGCAAGCCCGATTGCATTGCCATACGTCGTCGTCGCGGATGTATTGTTTGCCTCAAACAGCAATGCGCCTCCGGCACCGTTGGGGTTGTTCGGATCAAGCAAGTTGAGGTTGGGATCAGTCAGGTAAACGTTAAAGATCTCGCCCGAGGGAGTAGTGAGAGTGCCGCGCGGGCTCCCTGAGATAGCGTAGGTAGAGCCGGTGAGCGGAATGTCCGCTGTGACGATCGTCGCTGTCGGAGCTCCTCCATCTTCGGTGTTGAAGTCCATAATGCCGCTGACAACGTTTCCGTTTCCATCGGTCGCCAGCTGGCCCGCGCCTGCGCTTGAATCGCCTCCATTATTGTTGTCGCCAAAGCCAAAGTAGCTGAAGATGAAGCCTCCGGATAACGCAATGGTGGTATCGTTGGCGGCAGTGGCCAAAGATCCCTGCCCAAATGCGCTGCCGGCGTTGCCAGCGTTACCGGTATTGGTGAGCACGGCTAGCCTTAAAACCTCGGGCGTCACGAGGTAGTACGCATACTGGGTACAGGCAGGCAGCGGAGCCGCGCCGCAGGGTCCGAGAGTATCCGGAGAGGAACTCAGCGTGATAATGCCCCGACCGTTTGCGTCGGGAGCTGTATAGGTACCGGTGAACGGGAGTCCTGCGGCGCCGACCGCGCCCGTTCCCCCTGTTACGGGCGGTTCGCTATTGTAGCCGGCGCCGCCCCCGTCATTTCCCACATTTTCGTCGAAGATGCCGCCGGCGATGTTGCCCGGAGTAGTTGCGGTCGCGGTGCCATCCGCAGTGAAGATGCCGCCCCAGCTTGCATTTTCGCCCATGGCACCGCTATATCCGGACAAGGTGAAAGAATATCCGCCGGAAACCTGCGAGCCGGAAAAGACTGGCCCGGCGGTTTGCAGATCCATGCTGCCGGGCGCTCCTATGGTGTACCCGTTGAACTGATCCTCCTCAGCGATCACGAGGTGGGAATTTGAGGTAGCTGTAATGCCATGGGTTTCGACGTCCCCCGAAAGATCCAAGCTCAACGTTCCGTGACCCGTCGCGTCCAGGGTATAGAAGCTGGCACTGCCAGCGGTGCTGGTTGGGATCACTACAAGTTGTCCGCCACCCCCATTGGTTTCCCAATCGGCCTCTCCACCAAGGACGTTTCCGAGTCCATCCAGCGTGACACTACCGGCTACGCCCCACCCCCCATTGCCTGCGCCTAAAACGAATGCGTACTGCTGAGCGATGTTGACGGTCGCGCTCGCGCTTTGCGAGCTGTCAGTCACTGATGTTGCGGTGAGGGTGACTGTGTAAGCGAGATCCGGTGTGATGGGGCCGTTCGCCGGGGCCACGGGCGCTGTGTAAACGGTGGTTATCTGATATCCGGCAGTCGTAGGGCTAAACGTGCCGCACGCATTGGCGGGCGCACAGCTCCAGGTCACGCCCCGATTGCTCTTGTCGTTCAATACATTGGCTGCGAGGTTCGCGGTCCCGCCCGCCACTACAACCGCGGGCGGAGCCTGGACGATTTGCACCGTCAACGCCCCTGAAGTGGCGCCGGGAAGCGCGTCGATGCCGCTGCCGCAGGCAGAGAGCAATGCGAGCGCGGCAGCGATGAGAGCAATGACAAGGATTCTGCCTTTCATTTGCGCACCTCTCATTTGCGCATCTCGCTCGGAGTTGGCCTTGCAAATCCTGCGCGTCCTGCTTACAGCCAGAAAGCTCAACCTCGTTCTCATCTGTGACTCCTTTGGAGCGAACCCCGGGACTTCATCAGCAACAGAACCGAAGCGGCGCGATGGAATATCGCAAACTTCGTCATGGGGACAATCCGTAAACGTCAATTTCGGTCCGCGTGCTCACATACACCTTCCCGTTGGCAATGGTGGGCGGAACGAACTTTACCGCGTCGCCCGCCTGGTCGCTGTTGTTGGCTGCCATAGAACTGTTCCAGTATTCGATCAAGAGATTGCCCGCGTCGTAGGCGTGCAGGACGGCGGGGCCGGCGCAAACGGAAGGCACAGGTACCTGGAAGCAATTGGTTGTGCCGTCGGTCGGATTCGGATTGGCATAGCCATAAGCGCTTTCGTCGAGGGCCCAGACAATGCCGTTTGAAGAGCCCTGTGAGGAAACCGAAGGCGACGCGCCCGGGAAGTTAAAGTAGTGAGCCGACTCCGAGGCCGGTGCCGTGTCGAATTGCCCCGTCGTGGGATTGAAGGAAAACAGCTTCAGGTAGTCGCCCGATCCAGTGTTGTCGAGGCTTCCTGCAAAGTAGAGATTGTTCTGCCAGAATGCGGGTGTACCGTAGAACCCGGAAGGCGATCCCGTGAAACTCTGCACGACTTGATTGCTGCCGGGCTCGTAATGCCCCATGTCATCGCGGTCGATTAAATAAACGATTCCTTGCTTACCGATGGCGACGAGCAGGTGCACGACCGGCCCGGAGGCCTGATCCGGGAGCAACACTCCATCCCCCGAGCCCAGATCAATGTCGTTGTCTGACAGGTAGGATTGGTTATCCGGGGTAAACCAGTCCAGCAGGCTTAGGTTCTCGCCGTTCTGTGTGCTCCCGGTTGATGGCTCCAGTTTCAGGACGCTGTCTCCGTAATCGTTATCGGGCAGGGTCGTATTATTTGCATCGAACACGCCGTTGCCGGTGGAGACATAAATGTTCCCGTCGCTATCTACCGCCGGAGCGCCGCCACTGGCCCAAATACCGCCCATTCCACCGTTTGGCGAGGCGTTAAACACTGACGCTTGCTGCTGCACATTGGAAGCGCTGTAGCCGATCAGCCAGCCGTGCCAGGGCGACGCATCTTCGTGTGACGACCACCCCACGTACACCGTTCCTCCGGCGAGGGCCAGCGCAGGCCTCTGATTTTGCATTTGAGCGTTGAAGCTCACCATGCCACTGGACGATCCATCACCGTTCCCCGGCACTGACGCCGCAATGTTCACCGGCGCGCTGAACTTCTCATTACCGGTAGCCAGATCTAACGCATGCAGTCGCTGATAAAACGTGCCCTCAGCGCTGTTCTGCGATGTACTCACCAGGTACATCGTATTGGTGGGGGGATCGATCACGGGCGTTCCGGTGACTCCCACCTCCGGGTAAATATCTCCAACGCCACATTGGCACCCCACATCGTCCCAGTAGACGGAGGTCTCGCCGGAGGCACCGCCATGGAGCGTGTCGAGAAGGTTTACTTCGCCGAGCGATCCGCTGCCTTGCCAGTACTGAACACAGGGATTCGCGTCAGCATCGAAAGCGAAGACGGTGTCATGCTGCGTCGCCACAAAGATCACGTTATGAATCCCGCCGTTGATGCTCAGACTCGGAACCCAGAGCGGCTGCGTAAAAACAGCGCCATCAACTGCGCAGGAGAAAAGCTTTCCGAAAGTATTGATGTTCACAGTGGCGGGAGTGAGCGCATACTCCTGTGTGTTCGTGCCATCGCGCGAGATGTCGTTGTGATGAGTGAAGACGCCCGCAAGATCAGTCACGGCAATGCTGGCGGAAGCTGAGTTCGCAGAATTCGCGGTGCTCGTCGCTGTGACAGTGTGAGTGCCAGCAGTCGAGGGCGGTGTGTAAAGGCCGGCCGTAGTGATTATTCCCACTGAGGAATTGCCGCCAGCCACACTATCCACAATCCAAGTAACGTTGGCGCCGCCCGTGACCCAGGCGTTGAACTGTTGTGTCTGGGTCGTGACCACTACAGCGGCCACCTGTGGGGAGACACTGACCGGCACCACCGTGAAGGCCGCTCCCGCGGTGGAAACGCCGTTAACCGTTACGACTACGTTGCCAGTGGTAGCTCCGGCCGGCACAGAAACTGCAATCGCCATCGCACTCCAACTGGTGGGCGTTGCCGCAGTGCCATTGAAGGTCACCGAGCTCGTGCCTTGGGTTGCACCGAAGTTCACGCCCGTAATGGTCACCGGCGCGCCTGTTGCTGCCGAGGAGGGCGACAGACCAGAGATGCTGGGTACCCCAAGCACTGTGAACGGAGCTCCCGCGCTGGCCAGGCCGCTCACCGTCACGACTACATTGCCAGTTGTGGCTCCCGCCGGAACCGGAACGACAATCGACGTCGCACTCCAACTCGCCGGTGTTGCCACCGTGCCGTTGAATGTCACTGTGCTCGTGCCTTGGGTCGTGCCGAAGTTCGCGCCTGCAATTCTTACGGCGACGCCAACCGCAGCTGAAGACGGCACGAGCCCGCCGATGCTCGGCGCCTGCAGCACCGTAAAAGATGCCCCCGCGCTAGACACTCCATCCACTATCACTACTACCGGGCCAGTGGTAGCGCCCGCCGGAACCGGAACCGCGATAGCCGTCCCACTCCAGCTCGTGGGCGTGGCCGCCGTGCCGTTGAACGTCACCGAACTTGTTCCTTGAGTTGCACCGAAGTTCGTTCCCGTGATCGCCACCGACGAGCCCACCACGCTCGACGCGGGCGAGAGACTCGTGATCGTGGGCGTGGGCGGAGGCGGAGGCAGGGGACCGCCGCTGCCGCTGCCACCGCTGCCGCATCCGGCAAGACTGAGCGTCGCGCCCAAGCCGACTCCGAGACAACCAATCCCGGCGCTTCTCGCCACGTTTCCACACCTCAGCCAAAGGAAGTTCATTGAAGGCGATGGACAATCGCGATACGGCTCACGGTGGGGCAGTATGGTGGATAGAGCCGGCAAAAGGATATAGTAGACATTTAACATTGATTGCACTAATATAACTTTCCGTGAAGCCATTACCTCCTCGAGCGAAGCGAACGCAGCTTCCTGCGAATCGAGTCATCCTTCATGAACTCGAGGAGTATCTTCGCAGCACCCGGATCCGCCATGTTCACTTCGGCGATGGAAGCACGGCTCCACCTGTGCTCGCATACGTCACCAATTTTCCCCGTCTCTCCGTTCCCTTGACGGGATGCCATAGGATGGAGGTCGCCCGCAGCGGACGTACCGAGACCATCAACCCGGTTCGCGGGCACGCGGTGTTTGTGCCCGACCACGCCTGGAACAAGCCTGATTGGTCGGCGCACGTCGAAGCCCTTACCTTTCTATTTGGCGTCAAGCAGATTGGCATCAGCCTGGTGCGCCACAAGGGCGACACACAGTCGCCTCCCACGGCGCTGAAGACAAGCGTGCAGGGCGGTTACGACGTGCCCACGCACAGCATTCTGGCCTCTCTCCGAGTGCTGGCTGCAGACCATGCAAAAGGTCCTCTCGCCCGTCTGCTAACGGAATCCCTGCTCCATGCCTGTCTGCGGCTGCTGAAGTCGCCCCAGAAACATTGCCAGCGCAAGGCAATACGCACCTATGAGTCTCTTTGTCTGTACGTTCAGGAGAATTTTCAAAGCTCGATCACGCGGGAAAGCGTCGCCCAACATTTTGGCGTGGCCCCAAACCACATTTCGCGTTTATTTAGGAAGGAGGGGTTCATGCGATTCAACGATTACCTGAACCTGGTCCGCGTGAACCGAGCCAAGTTCATGCTGCAAAACTATGGGCTGACTCTAAAGGAGATTGCCTTCGACTGTGGCTACAACGACACTGCCTATTTCTGCCGGGTCTTCAAGAAGACCTGCAAAATCACTCCCACCCAGTACCGGGCGGAAGGCACCACGGGCCGGTAACTTCGCTGCCCCGAAAGCAAGAGTCTGGACGAGAACCCTTGGGGGTTTGGTCGGGGAAAGGAAGGTCTGCCAACGCAAACCCGAAAAGGTTACCTGAGTGCAATAAACGTTGCATTTCTCCTGTTTTCAGATGTAGGACTAATCACACATACTACGGGACCATGTCTCTCGCGGCTTCACTCCCGCATCCGAAACGCGGCTTGCTGCGTCAAAGGCGCCTTGTTCGTCGAGGACTTCGAAGAAAGCTCTGTTGGTTGGATTTTCTGATGCAGGCGAATGGGTTTGGAGCGATCTAGCTAGGGAACAAACCAGATCGCTATTACGTTTAGTGAGTAAGCCGATGAGCAATTTTGCAGCTACAATACACGACATTCCTCTTGCGGCGCTGGACTTCGATGCCTGAATTGCTCAAGAACCTTCGGCAACACCTGCTGACGGGAGTTTCGTTTGCGATTCCGTTCATCGCCTGCGGAGGCATCCTGATTGCTTTCGCCATCGCCTTTGCTCCCATGACCCCCACGGGACCGGATTTTTCTCAGGCCCCTCGGCTGAAACTGATTCTTGATATTGGGTCGGCGTCTTTTACGTTGATGCTGCCAGTGTTGGCGGGCTACATCGCTTATTCGATTGCCGGCAAGCCAGCCTTGGTACCGGGATTTCTTGGCGGTTACCTCTCGGGTCAGGTGCGTGCGGGATTTCTGGGGGCGATTCTCGCAGGCCTACTGGCAGGCTATGTGGTTGAACTCCTCAAGAAGATCCCGGTCTCGAAGCATTTTCGGCCGATCATGCCGATTCTAGTGATCCCGATACTGTCGGGGGCGTTGATTGGGATTTTGATGTTGAAGTTGTTGGGCGCGCCGATTGCGCTGCTGATGTCCCACGCCAACGGAGCCCTGAAAGCCATGAGCACCGGAAACGGCGTTTTATTGGCTTTGATTCTCGGCGCGATGATCGCGTTCGATATGGGCGGGCCGATTAACAAGACCGCCTTCTTTTTCGGGGCAGCCATGATCCGTGAAGGCAACTATCAAATCATGGGAGCTTGCGCAGCGGCTATCGGCACGCCTCCACTGGGGATGGGTCTGGCCACATTATTGCGAAAGCGGCTTTGGACCACGGAAGAGCGCGAGGCCGGCCTCGCCGGCATTGCGATGGGACTGATTGGAATCACGGAGGGGGCGATTCCCTTCGCGGCCGCAGATCCACTGCGGGTCATACCCAGCATTATGGCTGGTTCCGCGGTCGCGGCAGTAATTGCCATGGTCGGCAAAGTAGGAGATCACGCTCCCCATGGCGGTCCTATCGTATTACCCGTGATCGATCACAGGCTGGTATACATTCTGGCGATGTTGTCGGGGACGATCGTCACCGCAATCTCGATCAATCTGCTGAAAGCACGAAGTAAGAGGTTAACGGATACGACGACGGAGGAGGCTGCGTGAAGATTGTGGCTGTCACTGCTTGCCCAACGGGCATTGCTCATACGTATATGGCTGCCGCTCGGTTGGAGAAAACAGCAAAAGCACTCGGCTATGAAATCAAAGTTGAGACGCAGGGCGCCATGGGCATCGAAAATAAATTAACCGAAAACGACATCCGCCAGGCACAGATTGCAATTTTTGCGGTAGATATAACAGTGGAGGAGCGCGAACGCTTCAACGGAGTCAAGGTCATCCAAGTACCACTGCAGGAAGCGCTGAAGGATCCCCATAGCATTTTCGCCAAGATCCAAAGTTGATATGACACAGAGGGCCGGCACGTCGCTGGAGTTCGCATTTG
>JBAUYE010000473.1:0-8606 GCA_049584615.1 Candidatus Sulfotelmatobacter sp. | reverse complement strand
GGCTCCCACGCATGTGCTGATTATCCCCAAGAAACACTTTGCGGGATTGAAAGAGGCGCAGGCCGAGGACGCCGAAGTGATTGGCCGCTGCCACCTGGCGGCGGCTGAGATTGCGCGCCAGAGAAACATCGAAGGGGGATATCGCACCGTACTGAACGTGGGTCCTGGAGCGGGGCAGTCGGTGTTTCATCTTCACGTCCACCTCTTGGGCGGGCGTCATCTGAGCTGGCCTCCGGGGTAGGAGGGCAGTTCTCAGTTCTCAGTTTCTTGTTTCCGCCTCTACTGTACCGTCGGATTCTCTTCTTCCGAGGCTCCGTGGCGGCGCAACAGTTGGGGAAGATTCTGGGAGAAGGCCGACCGCGGCAGAACCATGTCGCAGCCCACTTCGTGAGCCTTCTGTTTCAGATCGCCTTGCACGTGGGAGAGGAATCCGATGATCGAGGTCCCCTTCTTCAGTTTTGCCTTCAGCTTGGGAATTAACGTCAGCGGCTTGGCGTTGGCGTTGTTGAGGTCAAAAATAATCAGCGAAGGCTTCTCTTCGCCGTTTTGCTGCATGCGATCAGCGAGGTCCTTGTCGTTCTTGGCGAACTCGACCTTCACGTTGAGCTTGCGCGCGGTCTCTTGAATCTTGGCGGCGAAGAACAGGTCGTCGACAAAGGCAAAGATGCGCGAGTTGGAATCTTCGCGCAACGCGGGCAGAGGCTCGGGATCGGCGGGCGCAAAGGGCGCGGCAAAGCCGGGTCGCTGGCGGCGCGCTCCCTGGCCGTTGTTGCCGTTGCCAGCCAAGGCGGCGCGATAGCTGTGATCCATGGGCGCGGTGTAGATGCCGTCCTGGTTGTGGCGCGCCTGGCTCGGTCCGGCGGGCCGAGGCCCGCGGGGATTGTTCGGGCGGCGTCCGCGACGCCGTCTACTTCTGCCTCCACCACCGGAGGGTCTTCCTTGTCCCTGTCCTTGTCCAGATGATCCTGCGTTCATAGTCCTCTCAAACCTGCTGGGCCGGGTTTTCGTCCCGGTGCAGGGCGGCAAAATATCACGATGTCTGGTTCCCCATTGGGTTGCGGCAGGCTCTCACAGGGTTGGCGCAAAGCCACTGTTCTTGCGGGGCCTAACCACTTGCTCGGTGACACCACTCAGTCACATACGTCAACCATCAAGTTTCGCGATCGGGCGTTCGAGGGGGCACAGCCCACTTTCCATGCGGAACTGCGGGTTGGGCTGGAACGCAATCGCGATCGACCGCTCTCTGGTGATACAAACTCGCACTAACAAAAAATTCTAAATTTTGCGTATCGGCTAATCCGTTATCGGAATCCGTCGCGCCGCCGGGAACGGCCTGGGGCGCGGAAGGCCCACGCGGGAACGAGGCCAATGAGAACAAACCAATGGTACTCGCCTCAGCGCAAGCGCGCAAGGGGCAAAGTAAGAGCTTTTTTGCACAGGAGGACATGGCTTGTCAGGTCTCGGGCTTTCGGGCTTCGGCTTTCGGGCTTCGTCGAGGTTAGAGGGAACACACCGAGTGTACGAAAAAAGCGCTCCGCCTGTGCGGAGCGCTTGCTGGTTTTGTGCTGCCTACTGCGACACGTTCAGAGTGATGGTAAGCGGCGACCCGTTGTTGGTGAGCGGTACCGGGTTCGCTCCGCCGGTGGTGGCGTTGATGGTGACTGTGTAGGAACCAGCAGGCGTCCCTGGGTTCGTGGTGGTGGTTGTGCCGCCGCCGCCGCTGCCGCCGCAAGAGCCCAGCCACAGCGTGGAGAGTCCCAGAACCACGATCAGGCTGAGCAGACGCACGCCGCGAGAGCGCGATCCCGCCGCAAAAACAATTCCGAACAAGCCGGGGAGCAGCATGGCGTAGAAGATGCGGCTGCCACGCTCCAGAGGCGGGCGCAGTTGCCCGGAAGTGGGCGCAGTGGTCACGAGATTGAGCGTGACCCCGGCCGCAGTGGTGGACTGGCCGTTCGAGGGACTGAATTGGCAGGAGATTTCTGCCGTGGCCAACGAAGGCGTTCCCGAGCAGCTATAGGTGAGCGGCAGAGCAGTCACGCTGTTTGCCACAAAAGAAATGGGTGTACCCGTACCGGTAACGGTCAGATTGACCGGAGCCGTTCCTCCCACGGTTACCGGGAAGGTGGCGGCAGTTGTCGTAAGGGCGAAGGACTGGTTGGTCGTCGTCACGGTCAGGCTGATACCTGCGGTTATTGCGGTGCTGCCGCTTGTGCCAGTAACAGTGATCGCCTGCGCGCCCGAGGCCAACGCCATGTTGGCAGACGTGGTGATGGTCAGGGCGACGTTTTGGGATGCAGTGCCGTTGAGCGTGACGCTGCCGGGACTGAAACTGCAAAGCGCTCCCGCGGGCAGACCCGCAGTGCAACTGCCGGGATTGGAAGCTGTAGAGTTGGTAAAGTTCACGGTCCCGGTGAAACCGCCCACCGGCGTAATCTTTACCGTCGACGTCGCCGTCTGCCCGGCCGGGACGCTCGCTGGGCTGAGGGCACTGGCGGACATGGTGAACGGAACGGTCACGGTAACCGTCGTAGGAGCAGACGTCGAGGCATTGACCGACGCGTCTCCCGTGTAGGTAGCCGTAACGCTGTTGGTGCCACCTGGAAGCGCCGTAGTGGCGAACGTCGCCGTTCCGGTTGTGGTCGATGGGTAGGGAACGTTCAGGGTCGCTGTCCCGAGAACCGTCGTGGTGCCACCATTGAGAGTGGAGAACTTGACGGCCCCGACACCGGACGCAGGAGTAACCGCGACCGAGAAGCTCACGCTGGTGCCCACAGTGACGTTTGTCGCCGAAACGTTCGTAATCGTGATCGAGCTGCCGGTGGTACGGGAAGCAGCCCAAGCAACGGCGAGACTGTCGCCATCGACGGAGCCGAGCCCCCCAACAAGGTTATATCCTGTTATCGCGTCGGCGTTAGAGGATTCGAAGCCAACGAAGGCGTTGGCAACGCTCGGGCAGATTACGTCGCTGGGCTCGCCAGAAGGCGTGCCCTCCTGGCAGTAAACGTCGTTGTCTCCGCTAGTGATGTGGTGAAAGGCTCCATTGGCGGTAGCGGCCAGACTATAAAGCGTCGGATTGATGTTGCCCAGGCCGGCGCTTCCCAGGTACTGATTGAGCAGGGTGACGATGCCGGCGAATACGGGAGACGAGGCGGAAGTTCCGCCCACATACGAGAAGTAGGTGTCGATGGCAGTTGAGATGCCGCTGGCGCACGTACTGCCTGTGCTTGAATTGGAGGTCCATTGGTCTAGCGGGGTGCAGAAGATGTAGCCCGGATAGCCGGGAGACGCCAGCAGCGAGACATCGGGCACGAGGCGATAGCCGCTCTGCGGGCTCGTCTGGTTGGGAATTGTTACTGCTTGCCAGGAGGGCCGGGTGAAACCTGCCTCGCAGATTTCGCTTCCGGTGACGCAGTTGCTCACCCCGCCGCCGCCAATTGGAGTCCAGACGTCTTCCTGCGCCGTCTGGGCAGATGTGATGTCCTTCCAACCGGCCACCGCTGGAGAACCTCCCACGGTGCAAAACGAATTGGTGGGGTCCTCTTCACAGAACTGCGCATATGCCGCGTCGTCGTTCCAGGGAACCTCCTGTCCCTGAAGGTTCGTGAGTGCAGAGCCGCCAAAGTTCACGCTGCTCGAACCGTTCGAATTCCAATATTGGTCGGTGAAGTCAGCCAGGGGGATCGACGTGCCGCCGACGCCGGTTACCTCGGGGCTGCTGGCGGGATAATTCACGGCCAATCCGCCGACTGCAGGGTCAAAAGGCCGAGTGTTGTTCGGCGGGCCGTCGTCACACGCGGCCGCACCGGAATCGCCAGCCGAGGTCATGATGGTGATGCCTTCGGTGTTGGCTTGCTTAAGCTCGGTTTCCATGGACTCCGGATCCGCCTCGGCCTCGCACAGACCATAGCTCATACTGATGACCGGAGCGACCACGTTGTCGATGGCATAAGCGAGAGAGACGTTGGTGCCGCCGCCGTTGGTAATCTCGGTGCAATCGGAATTAAAGGTGGCAGGAGCGTTGACAAAGATAATTTGCGCATTCCTCGCGGTGGCTCCCGCCCATTCGGCGTCGAGGTCGGCCTCGGGTAAGTCGCCGCAGGTGCTGGGTGCGCCCAGATCGGCACCAACCAGCAGATATTGAAAATTAGTGGTGTTGCAGGCCGTAGCCGTTACAATGCCGTTCGCATCGGTCGAACAGCCGGTGATCGGGTTCAGGCCGAAGTCAGAGCGGAAGTCGGCGAGGTCGGCGAGGTAAACATCGGTTTCTTCGATGACGGCAAGCTTCTGCCCGGTGCCGTCTATGGCGTTCGGCGTCGTGTTGTAGAGCGTATTGAGATCGTAGATGGTCGCGATGTCGCCGGGGGCCAAGACGTAGTCCGTCTCGCCGTCGATGGTTGTTGTGTAGCTCGGATGGGGACCGTTCTTGCCACCATGAACCGGGCGCACGTACATGGGCTTGGGGTGGTAATCGGTGAGGCCGCGAACGCCGGTAACCACGCCGCTCAACGCCGCCGGCACCTGGACCGGGGTGGAGTTGGCAATATGGTTTTGACCGTTAACATTGTAGCGGTGGATTTCCGTCTTAAAGGCACTTTGGATCTGGGCCGCTGTGCCACTGAAGCTGACAGAAGTGCGCCCGCGGGGGACGCTGAAAACCTGGAAGCCCTGCGATTGCAGCCACGCCGTGATCTTGTTGATGTCGCCCTGGCTCACGCCAAAGCGCTCCGCAAACTGCTCGGGAGTCAGCCACCTGTGGTAGTTAGGCGAGGAGCGATCCTGTTGCTGCGCGAGAAGCAGGTTGAGCGCAACTTGCTGGCTCGGGGAAGGGGCCATGACAAGCGTGACACGGCCGAGCTGGAACGAAGGCTCAACCGGGCCCTGGTCGTATTGCGGCTGCGCGCGCCGATCGGCGTGGCTGGGCAACGTGACCATCTGGCTGGGATCGATGGGGCTGTTGATGCGATCCGCCTGGGCGGCGAAGCACACAGTTGAGGCTAGTAGGGGCAGAAGCAACTTCAAAGATCGGGTGAAAAAAGATCGCATGAAACGCTCCGTCTGCAGGGTTGGGGTCTGAGGTACTTTGTTCCTTAGCTTATACGGCTTTATTGCTGTCTGATCAAGTATTCGCTGGGAAGGTTGTATCCGGGAAGTAAAGTTACAAGTCGCGCGGGGCGGGCCAAGGAGGGCGCTGGGTAACCCGGGCTGCTTTCTTTCCGCACAATCCGGGCGCAAACCACTTGCATCCAAAGTTTCAGGGTAGAATCTTCAGCTGAAAATACACAGAGAGGATTTATGCGCTCTTTAGCCAAGCGATACTCTTTCATCATAGCCGCAATTCTGCTGCCGGCTGCGCTGCTGCTGGCTGCGGATGTAGATACGAAGTTCCACAACGCGCCGGCTTCGGCCAAGGCAACCAAGAATCCGTATGAAGGCCAGGCCTCGGCCGTACTCGCCGGAAAACGGTTGTATGCGCGCAACTGCCTTTCCTGCCATGGGAGGACGCTAAAAGGCACCGGGAATGTGCCGTCGCTGGTAGATGGCAAGCTCGATTCGGTCGCGCCCGGCGAAATCTTCTGGTTCATCACCCGCGGCGACAAGGATAACGGGATGCCTTCGTGGGCGTCGTTGCCGGTCCGGCAGCGCTGGCAAGTCGTCACCTACGTGAAGTCGATGGAAGCGCCACAGGGGGCGCAGGAAGCAAGTGCGGCGGCTCCGGTCGATACGGCTCCGCTCGACCCCGGCACCTCGACGTTCAAGGCCCCGCCGCCCACGCCACCCTTCACCGACTTCCGCTATGAGAAGCCAGGAACGGTGCGCAAGATAACCGTCGCCGATCTTCCGAAGCCGTATGCCACGCAATCGGCCGAAAACGGTCCGCAGTTGGTGGCGCGGCCGGAGAACGCCTGGCCGGTGGCGCTTCCAGGATTCAAGGTGGACCTATATGCCGGCGCTCTCGACAACCCTCGGACCTTGCGCACCGCCCCGAACGGCGACATTTTTCTTACCGAGAGCGACCCCGGGCGCATCCGCGTGTATCGCGGATTGACCAGCGACGGCAAGCCCGAGCAGTCAGCCGTTTTCGCCAGTGGTTTGAAACATCCCTACGGCCTGGCGTTCTATCCTCCGGGACCTGATCCAAAATGGCTGTACGTAGGCAGCACCAGCGAACTGGTTCGGTTTCCTTATCACAACGGGGATCTGAAGGCGAGCGGCGCCCCGCAACACATCGCCGATCTTCCCGATACAGGTGGGCACTGGACGCGAGCCGTTGCGTTTTCTCAGGATGGCAAGCGAATGTTTGTTGCAGTGGGCTCGGGATCGAACATAAACGACCCCGACACCCATCCAGCTGAGAAGAACCGCGCCGACATTCTGTCGTGCGATCCGGCGAACTGCACCTTAAGTGTCTACGCTTACGGCATTCGCAACGCCGGCGGCGGGATTGCCGTCGATCCCGAGACGGGCGAGTTGTGGTGTTCGGTGAATGAGCGCGATGCGCTCGGCGACAACCTGGTTCCCGACTACATCACGCACGTCGAGGCAGGCGGATTCTACGGCTGGCCGTGGTGGTACATGGGAGGGCATCAGGATCCGCGGCTTCAGGGCAAGCATCCGGAATTGAAAGATAAAGTCATCGTCCCGGATGTACTGCTGCAGCCCCATAATGCGTCTCTGGAATTAACTTTCTATGAAGGCCAACAGTTCCCGGCCGAGTACAAGGGAGACATTTTCGCAAGCCAGCACGGCTCCTGGAACAAAACCGTACGCGTTGGCTATGAGGTAATCCGCGTCCCCCTGCACCAGACCGGCCACGCCACCGGCGAGTATGAAGACTTCCTCACCGGCTTCGTGCTGCCGGATGGCAACGTCTGGGGACGCCCCGTGGGAATAACGGTGGCGCCCGATGGTTCGCTGCTGGTAAGCGACGACGGCTCGGATTCGATCTGGAGAGTGAGCTACGCCGGGAAGTGAGGGCAGGCTCTAATGGTGGGCACCACAGAATCTTCGTTCTTGCTGCGTTATATAAATTAGGTCTTGTCAAAAAGCTGGATGTCTGTACAATGTACTCACGGAGGAGAAAATGAGTCCCAGTTCAGGAGCTAAGGAGTGCCGGCTCAATTTCCGGGCAACGAAAGAACAACACGACGTGATCGAACGGGGCGCCACCGTGCAGGGGCAGAACATGACACAGTTTGTAGTTTCCAGCGCTTACGATAGAGCAGAGCAGGTACTGGCCGATCAGCGCAATTTTGTTATCTCCGGTTCGCGGTGGGATGCCTTCGTTGCAGCTTTAGATAAGCCAGTCTCGCGTCATGATCGTTTAGCACGATTGCTGTCTGAGCTTTCGACCCTTGAGCGCTGAGAAAGCCTCCCTCTCTTTTGTCGAGCCCCTGAGCGCCCAGCATGTGTGCGCTGAGTTCGACTGCAAGAAGCACCCATCGCTGAACGAGTGGCTTCGTCGCTACGCTCTGATCAGTCAACAAAGTGACTCGGCCCGGACCTATGTTGTTCACAGAAACAACAATGTTGTCGGCTACTACTCGTTGTGCCCTGGAAGCGTGAGCAAACAGCAGGCTCCTTCACGGGTTGCGAAGGGTCAGCCAGCCTACCCTATCGGAATTATCCTGCTAGCTCGTCTTGCTATCGATCACACGGAACAAGGACAGGGCTTGGGAAAAGCTCTCCTGAAAGACGCTCTTCTGCGCTGCTCACAAGCCGGTGATCTTATAAGTGCAAGAGCCGTCCTCGTTCACGCCATTGATGAGGACGCAAAGAAATTTTACGAGCATTTCGGTTTCGAGAAGTGTCCGGCAAACGATCTGCACTTGATGCTGTTGATGAAAGACCTACGAAGCTACCTGATGCAACGGCCCGACGACCGTCCCTTTCCCTCTGGCTGATCCCGGCACTCGTACGTGTTGAGGAAAAATGGTGGGCGCTATAGGATTCGAACCTATGACTTCCACCGTGTGAAGATGGCACTCTACCGCTGAGTTAAGCGCCCAACCCTTTTCTATTCAAACATCAGTGGCTGGTTCGCGCAACTCCACTTGCCGAACGGGAACCGGGCGAAGTTCCAGCCGAGGGAGACTAAGAGGAGACGCTATATGGCTAACGATGAAGTCGGCTATCTGTTCTTGCGAGTGACTCTAGGTGCGAACATTTTTCTACATGGGTTCTCCCGACTCATCGGGAATCGTGCGGCCTTTGCCGCCTACATGGACAGGCAGATGCAAAACGCTCCGCTGCCCGGATCCGTCGTGCATTTCGTTGCAGTGGTCCTGCCGTGGTGCGAAGGAACAGTAGGCCTTTTGATGATTCTCGGGCTTTGGACTTCATTTGCCCTGGTTGCGGGCAGCCTTTTGACGCTTATGCTGCAGATTGGGAGTTGCCTGGCACAGAATTGGGATCTCGCTGGAAGTCAGCTCGTTTACGTCCTTCTATTCTTTATTTTACTCACATATCTCCAGAGAAATCGCTGGTCGATTGACTGGTACCTGGAAAGCGCGCGACAGCACGAGAAAACCCGGGTCCAGGCCTGAATGACGATTGCCTGAGGACCTCGAGTCAGCGTTTGGTGGGCAGAACTGGCCGTGGTAGCC
>JBAUYE010000472.1:0-3246 GCA_049584615.1 Candidatus Sulfotelmatobacter sp. | reverse complement strand
TGATCTGGCGTAGATGGGTCACAGAGAGTTCCTCCTCTGCGACAACAAACTAGCTCAGATCACCTCGACCGTCGGCTCAGCAACACGCGAATGCGTCCGCCGCAACGCGGCTTAGTTCAAGTCGGCTAGTCGGAAGTTGGCAGATTCCGGAACTTCTCGATTTCTAACGGATCACGGGATCACGGCCCACCGCCGCAGAGGAATTCTGCCTTAAGGTAGCTTATGGTGGCAGGCCCCGAATTCATGCCAGACATCCAAAGGAATTTTCAACTGAGAACACTTCGGGTGGTGACTCTGTGCTCCCCTGCGGCTCGACGACGGCTTTGCTGAGGCGCCGCGGTCGGCGAACTATGCGCTGCGGACGCCACTGGTTGCCCTCTTTGGGCCGGAACGCTACTGGGCCGCGCTTTTCGAAGGCAGTTCGCCAATTCATGAGGATCGAAACGGATTGCCCCAGCCGGCTGCCGCCATCTTGAAGACCCTTTAAATTGGTAACTTTCATTGCGTTTTCCGCAAAAATCATGCCCGTTTGACGGAAATTCAGTCTGCATTTATAGAACATCCCTAGAAGCAGCCAAATGAGCTCGATTCGGGCGATTTGGCTCAGGAGTTCATTATGTCCGCATCCCAGCCTTCGAGGTTCGCTCCTTCTCCAAGCCAGTCTCGGCCTAGGACCGAATTCGTCTTTGAGCCGCTCTTAGACAGCGATCAAGCGGCAGAGTTGCTCCGCATTCACCCGAAAACGCTGCAGCGCATGGCTCGCAATCGCCAGATTCACGGAATCCAAGTTGGGAAGCTATGGCGGTTCCGTGCCTCCGATCTGGAGGTTTGGCTAAGAACGAAGAAGGCTGGGTAAGCCCGGCCTACAAAGATATTCACCATCGACCCGCCACTCCACTTGCGCTAAGCTGAGGCAGCCATCCGTGTCGCCTCTCACAAAGGAGGATTGATGAGGCGCACGAGTCATCAGCACGGTAGCCTGAAACTGGCGGATCGCAGGAAAGGAAAGGTTTGGGAGTTCCGATGGAGAGAAGTTCAAATCGACGGTTCGGTCTGTCGAAAGAACATTGTCGTCGGGACTCTGGAAGAGTTTCCAACCGAATCGGCAGCGCAGTCTGCGGTCGACGCAATCCGTCTAACCATCAACCGACAAACCCCGCAACAACTGCTCAAGAACGTGAGCGTCGAGACCCTCGTCAAGCACTACCAGGAGCACGAACTGCCGGACATTTTTTCAAAGCAGAAGCCGGCGACTGGAAGTTCAGACGAGCATCACAAGTCCTACTCCACGCAATACGCCTACGACATTTACTTGAAAAAGTGGGTTCTTCCACGTTGGCGATCGTACCGTCTTTCAGAGGTGAAAGCGGTGGATGTCGAAGCGTGGTTGAAAACAACGCCGTTGGCACGTGGGAGCCGGGCCAAAATCAGGAATCTGATGAGCGCCCTTTTTTCTCATGCAATACGGTGGGAGTGGACAGAACGAAACCCGATCCAGAGCGTACGTCAAAGTGCGAAGCGAATGAGGACGCCCGATGTCCTGACGCTCGAAGAGATCATGGCACTGCTCAAAGAACTGCCAGAACCTCTTCGAACGGCGGCAGAACTGGACGCCTTCACCGGTTTGCGACGTGGAGAACTGATCGGCCTGCAATGGGAGGATGTGGATTTCGAGAACCTCGTAATCCATGTTCGCCGTTCCGTTGTGATGATGGTCGAGGGCGCTCCGAAGACGGAAGCTTCCGCAAAAGATGTACCGCTCGACGCTGCTTTGGCGGAGTCGCTGCTAAAGCTGAGGCTGGTTGGTCCTTACAATCGCGAAACAGACTGGGTGTTTGCATCGCCGACGATGAAAGGCAAACAGCCTCTCTGGCCAGAAACCCTCTGGCGACGATATGGGCGACCGGCAGTGAAGGCGGCGAAGATCCAGAAGCGGGTCGGTTTCCATACCTTCCGGCACACGTACACAACTTTGCTGACTCAGAACAACGAGGAAGTGAAGGTGGTACAGGAGCTCCTACGTCATGCGAACAGTCGCATCACGCTGGATCTATACGCTCAGGCGGGCATGCCGAACAAGAGGCTGGCACAAAGCAAACTTGTTCGCATGGTGCTCAACAAGGGAGAGGCACTGGCCTAACTGGACCAAATTGGACCATGACGCAAATTGCCAATTCCTTGCAAGTGCTTGAAAGAATTGGCGGGGACGACGGGACTCGAACCCGCGGCCTCTGCCGTGACAGGGCAGCGTTCTAACCAACTGAACTACGTCCCCAACTTGTTTGTTTTCACCTACTTACATTTACATGCAAAACTCGCTTGGAATTCGGTGCCTGTCAATATTGTCGCCTGAGCCCACTGTTTCAACGTGATCGGGCTGGACCCTCAGGTTAGCAACCGAAAACCGACAGGAAGACGAATCACCGAATACCGGTCGGCAGCGCTCTTGCCTTTCAGATTCTAACAGATCGCCGTGACTCCTGTGATGTGGGACTAAACAACCGCCCCTGTCACGGCATCGTAGGCAAAGGGCACGATAAATAAGGTCTGGAGATCGTCACATTCCCGGGGCCTAGTTCAGTTGGGTAGACGCCTTCCTCTCACGCAGGAGTCGCGCAGGTTCGAGTCACGTTGCTCCCGCTGAAGCCGGAGCGACTGTGGATCGCAGTCCCGACGATCTTCGCGAAGGCGGCACTCACGTGGTTACCCTTGCTTTCGGTGGGCCTCTGCCGTTAGGGCAACGATCGTTTCGTTTTCATGACTTATTGAACCCACAATTCCCGCCCAGGATTCGCATGTTTCTCTCTTCTGGGGCTTAGAACTGTGGCCGAGCAACTGATTCAGAATCAGTCGTTTGATCGTTTGATCGGCCAAGAATTCACCCGTTCAGTTGCCTTTACGAGTGTTTGAATGAGACTCCACGGGTGAGGTCCTTCAGGTTGCTCTTTGCCATGATCCTTTCCCCGGCCTTAAGGTCCTTTAGTAGTCTAACTTAAACACTCGTTCCATCAGCATCCATTTTTCGCCGGGCTTGGATCGGGGCAACGATTTCTGAAACGTCCCCATGAGCCTCTCCCACTCTTGCACCTTTGGGTTGACCTGGTCCGCCTTGGCCTTGACCCTCAGTGATCACTTCAAAAGCGGCCAACAGTTATCACTTCAAAACCGGCCAACCGGATTGGCCGTCCGGGACTGAGAATGTTCTACCCTGCCGCCTCCTGTGGTGGCAAGTCGGTTTTGGTGCGC
>JBAUYE010000471.1:0-10535 GCA_049584615.1 Candidatus Sulfotelmatobacter sp. | reverse complement strand
GGGCAATCAGCCAAGCTTCTCCAGAGAAGCGAAACTTCAGTGGGCTGGATCTCGAGAAACAAATCGCGCCTCCGGTCGAGGCAGAACTTTTTTCTTGACATCCCTTTTTATAGAACTCATTGACCGGATTGTGAGCGTAATGGTGATATTTCGCCAATTAAGAGTCCGGGGCGTTTGGCCTCGCTTCGCACCCCGACGGGCACCTCCATCCCTTCGCCCCTCCTCAGTACCGACCGGCAAACGGTGCCTTCACTGTGCCGGTCGCACACACGCTTCGCGGATTGCATGTTTGCGGGGCTCGAACCATGAGGACGGCTTGGAGCGTGCGTGGCATGTGTTTGGGAACTTCGAAAACCACAACCTGCGGCACTTTATCAGGGCTGCGATACGAAATGCGGAAATAGTGCCGGTGCTGGCGCATCTTGATCAGTCCGACCGCGATGGCGGGCAAGACCCCCAGATGGCGGGTGACTTCTGTCGAATATTCGAACGACTCGATTTCCGAGTATGGAATCAGTACTTTCGTTCCTGAGTACTCGAACGTAAGCGATTCCTCGGAAGTGGTGTCCAGTAGCCCGACAGTACCTACAGGCAACGCAGGAACCGTGCCGCCCGCGTACATCACCCGGTTGTCGTCTACGGCGAGGACCGGCACGGCCAGGGCCAAGAGCAAACAGAAGATCATCAACTTATTCATGCCATCTCCTCTGGTCTCGTGTCTCGCGCGCCGTGGACCGCCGCCGCCTTTCAGCGGTCCTTAATTACTGAACCTTATGCGTGACCGTCATCCTCTGCGGAACCGTGTTATACAACGCATGGCGCGCTCGGGACTTGCCTAGTTGCTTCCGACGACCACGGCCGCCAGTAATGCCGCGTGATCCGAGGGCCAGAGTCCGTCGGACAGCCGACTTCGCGGATCGGCTCCAAGCAACGCGGCTCCCAACGGAGTTACGCTACCGTGTGTTAGCACCAGGTCTATTCGCTGATAAAGTTGCGAGACGGGATTGTTGTCCGCTTCATCCTGACAACACGTTAATCCCGCGCGCTTCGGAAAAAGCCTTGACCAAACGTCGTGATAGCCGGCAAATATAAAATCCACATAGGTTGGGTCTTGCGGCAAGGGGAATGCCTGTGCATTTGAATCCATCGCAATAATTACGGGTAATGTGCTGTTTGCCGGCCCCGCACGTAGCTCATCCCCTTGTAATTCGCGGACATTCGCGTCGAACGACTCTAGATGGGTATTGACGTAGTGGAAAGAGTGTCCGAAAAACTGTGCATCGACAGAGGCCCATGCTCTGGGATACGGAACTGGGCCAACCGGAGTTGGCAGAACGAGTTGATTCACGAATTGTCCGGATTGCGGATTACTCCACTGGAAGATCCAGGACGGAAGATCCGTACGGGCCAGGACAACGTCGTAATCTGTCACGGCAACGCAAAGGTAAGTGGCGGGCGGAATCAATCCAGGTGTTGGGGAAAATGCATTTTGGGTGACCTGCACGGCAACTTCATAGTGCCCGCCCTGTGCGCCCAAAGCACTAAGGAGCTCCTGCAACATGTCGTACTGGAGGGTCATGGTTCCGCACGAGCCTGCAATCGGGTCGAAGGTTCCGGTGTACCACTGGTCCACTTCCTGCAGGCTTAGCAATTCTGGCTGGGCCTCCAGGATCTTCCCTGCAACTGCCCGCATCCGTTCTGGGGGATTGGTGCCTTGAACCTGCGTAAGTATCTGGCCGACACCGACCAGGAATTGTGGCAGAGTCTGGGCACCTACCACCTGCAAGAAGTCGGTCCCTTCATTCACGTTGTATGTCATCACAGTACCGACGCCGGGGATCAATTGGGCCACGGCAGGAGCAGCCATTGCTGCCCAAATCGCCGCCACGGAGACGATCATAAGTGTTGTTGATGCAATGCTGCGTTTCATGAGAGTTCTCCTGAATTGTAATTTTGAAGCCAAGGATTCTGTCCGGAAGTGCCCAGAAAGCTGGCACCCCTTGGCCAACTTCTCTGTCATCGCTGAACTTAACTGAACCGCAAACACCTTATTTTTCATTGTGTTTCTCTACTGCGGAATCAACCGACCGCCCGCATTCTCTAGCTAGAGGTGCAGTGCGATGGCCACTCGTCTTGGCAGTAGATGGACGGCGGGCCAGGCTCGGTTTTACAGAAGAGCATCGGGACTTGCTGGATGGAGTCTGTGCATTAGCGCGCAGCGATTGCGGGCCGCGGTGGCAATGAGCGAGGCGCTGCGGCGCGGGAATGGCGCGCGTCTTGCAGACCGTACACTAGATGGCGACACCGATCTTATCTGATCGAGGGAGAAACTGGAACGGGGAAAGAATTGATCGCTCGAGGCGTATGTCGTCACAGCATGCCACGGCTCTCATTTTTTGAGGCCCAGACGTCCCAGCAACACTACAAACCTGGGGTCGCTCCGTAACGGATCTGCCATCGGGTCTGTGGGCAGATAAACCAGGAAATCACATCGCTCTTCGTAGGCCTTGTCGAGCCAGGCGAACGCCTGGTCCTTGTCACCAAGACCTATATAGATCAGAGCTATATAGAGACTTGGGACGTATTGGCTTCCGCTCATCTGCTGCAGCTGCGAGATGATTTCGCGCGCCGCCGCCTGCCGCCCGGTAACAGCATAGAGATGTCCAAGCAGCGCCAGCAGAGCAGGTTCGTGCGGTGCGAATGCCAGAATTGACTGGTAGTACTGCTGAGCCTGCGGATACATTCGCATTTGCTCGTTGGCGCGCCCGATGTTTATGATCGCATCGGCATAGCGGGGATCGATTGACAGGGCCTGTTGGTTTGGTCCGATGCTATCGCTGAAGCGATGGGCCTCATAGTACGCCTCTCCCAGCGCAGCGTTGAGCAGAGGAGACCTTGGCTCGATCGAAACGGCGCGCTGCCGCTCGGCGATCGCCTGGTCTATTTCCCCCATGGCAGTTAGATAGTAGGCGTAATACTGATGTGCGGTTGCGTAATCCGGCCGGAGTTCGATAGCCTTGCGGAATTCCTTTTCAGCTTCTGGGTAGTTCCAATCGTATACCAGCGCGGAATATCCCAGCGAAACATGGGCCTCGGCCAGGTCTTTGTCCAATGCAAGCGCTTTTAACGCATTGTCCTTCGCCTTTGGAAAGGCTTCGCTCGGGGGCAAAGCAGTATTGGGTGCGGATCCCAAAAGAGCGTAACAGTCTGCCAAACCAGCGTAAGAGGGTGCATAAGACGCGTCGTATGCGATTGCCTGTTGAAAATAAGAACTGGCCTGCATCAAGCTCTGCGTAGTGCGCAGATTCCACTCGAAACGCCCATGCAAGTAAGCCTCGTATGCTTTGGGGTTCACCTGATGCGCGGCGGGCAGTATGTCCTTGGGGAGCGCAGCCAATATCTTCTGAACGATGTTGTCTACAACCGCACCCGTGCCCGCCCCGTCGGGATTCAGTGCATGTCGGTCGCCCACCAAGCCGGTCTGGTCTTTGCAGGACACCAGTTGATCGGTGATTGCCAATTGATTGCCGTCGCGATGAACCGCACCCGCCAGAATGTAGGTTGGTTTGTGGTTTTCGCAAACCTGCTCAAAACTGAGTTCAGAATCTGCGGTTGTTAGCTCGACCACTCCCAGCTTTAGGGGATGAACTTCGCTCAACCGCGTGAAGACCTCTTCTCTCACAATCTCGGCAAGACGGCGAGAATCCAGATCGCCACCGAGGGTTTTAAAAGGCTGGATAGCCAAGACTGTCCTCGACGGCCAAAGCAACTCACTAACACGCGGGATAACGACCGATGCGACGATCACAACGAAGATCGCGGCGGCAATCCTGAAAAGCAATTTTTTCAGAAGCGGCCGGGGCGTTGGAGGGGGTGGCGGAATTGGCTTGGGCAGAGGATGAACGACGTCGAGCCCCGAATCCCGTTGCAGGCCCACTCGAGTCAGAATCGAGGAGAAGCGCGGATCCGAACGCAAACTGTCGAAAACCGATCCGACTTTCAGGTAGATCAACAGTCCATCGCGTTCGTCAACCGCTTTCCCCAACCAGTGAAATGCATCATCGGTCTTACCCAAGCCGGCGTACACGACGGCAAAAGCGACGGGCGGCACATAGCGGTTTTTTGCTGTAGAGAACAGCTCGTTCAAGATCCGGGACGCGTCCTCAGTCTTTCCCGCCAACGCGTAAACCTGTCCCAGGAAACCTGACCAAAGAGGGCTTACGCCCGCGATCGTCAGAGCTTGCTTGAATTCGGCGATCGCTTCATCAAATCTGCCTTTCCGCCCAAACGTCAGGCCAAGAACAAAGTGAGAGAGCGGAAACTTGGCGTCCATGGCCGCGGTGTCGCGAAGTTGCTCGATTGCCTCCTCATTCTGGCTTGAGGCATAAAGCAACAGTCCTAGGCTAAAGTGCATCATTGGCGAGAAGGGGCTAAGCTGCCGTGCCATCTTCGCTTCGACGAAAGCCTCATCGAAGCGCGCCAGGACTGCCAGGTAAACCGAATACCAGGCGTGAGCCGTGGAATAGCCGTGATCGAGTTCAAGGGCGCGCTGGAACTCCTTTTCCGCGCCCTCCCAGTCCCAATCAAAGCGAAACTTCACCATCGCCAACGACAAGTGCGCTTCCGCAATCGAATCATCAATGCTCAAAGCTTTGAGAGCGGCCACCTTCGCTTTCTCCATCATCTCGGAAGGCGCCCGGAGGCCATATTCGCCCGTACCCATTAAGAGAGAACAGTGAGCCAACCCCGCGTAAGTCAGCGCCGATTGGGGATCAATTTCGAGAGCGCGCTGATAGTGCTCCACGGCTTTTCGGAAATCTTCGTCCGTAACTTGGTTGTTCCAAAAATGCCGGCCCCTGAGGTAGAGGTCGTACGCCAGGGGGTTTATCGAGGCAGATGGTTTGCTGGTCACGGCGGTGGGGTTTGCCGTCTCGAGGAGCGAGGGGTCGAGCGCAGACCTGCTCGACGGGGAAGCTGTTTCGATTGTCGATCGAGCCGAAGGGCTTAGCTTGGCCCTTATCTCGTTAGCGATCGCAGCCGCTACTTGCGACTGCAGGCTCAGGATGTCGCGGAGGTCGCGGTCGTAGGTTTCTGTCCAGAGATGCTGATCGGTGCGGGCCTCGATCAACTCCGCGGTGATGCGCACCCGGTCGCCATCGCGACGCACCGAGCCCTCCACAATGGCATCCACGCTCAATTCGCGGGCAATCTGAGGGAGCGTTTTCTGGGCATGCTTATACTGCATGATCGAAGTGCGCGATATGACTCGCAACCCTGGGATTTTCGCCATAGCAGTGATCAGCGACTCGGTCAGGCCATCCGCAAAGTATTCCTGGTCGGGAGCGCCCGAAAGATTCTCCAACGGCAACACGGCAACCGAGCGGATCGCAGGCAGTTGCGCCCTCACGCCAGCTGGAGGTCGCGGAGAGCGATCGGCGTTCGGTTCGATCGCCTCGAGCGCAGCCTTTATTTCGCCGACATGCTGATAACGCTGGCTCATTTCCTTGCGCAAGCAGCGGTAGGTGATTCTCGAGAGCGACTCCGGCACGTGTTCGGGCAGCGGCAAAGGGGAGTTTCGCAGGATCGCGGAGCCGAGCTCAATCATGGTGGCTCCTTTGAACGGCATTTGCCCGCTAGCCATTTCGTACAGCAACACACCAAAGCTCCAAATATCACTGCGGGTATCGCTCGGACGGTGCTTCAGCACTTCCGGAGCCCAGTAGGGCGGGGTTCCCACGATTGTGTCTGAACTGTCCAAAGTATCCGGGTTCTGGAGAGAGCTGGGAAGCTCGCTGCGGCGTTGTATCTTCGACAGGCCGAAATCCAACAGCTTTATTTGGCCATCCCGATTGAGCATCACATTGCCGCTCTTGAGATCGCGGTGGATCACGTCGTTTTCGTGCGCATGAGAAATAGCGTCGGCGATCTGGATGCCGTATTCGACTACAAGATCGAACGGAAGCCCGACATTGGCGGGGATGGCATTGGTGAGCACCTGTCCCTCGACATACTCCATGACAATGCCCGCTTGGCCAGATTCTTCGATTACATCTTTGATCCGGCATATATTGGTGTGGTTCAGAGACGAAGCAATGCGGGCTTCCGTGTAGAGTTGGCGGCGAGCGGTCTCGTCGGGAATCGTGTTTTCGCTAACTAGTTTGATGGCGACGACGCACGCGAGTGTTGGATCCCACGCACGATAAACCACACCCATGCCGCTCACGGCCACCAACTCTCGGAGTTCGTAACGGCCGAAGGTTCTACCCGGTAATGTCGAATCGGCAACCAATGCGGCCAGATGTTAGATCGGCCCCACGCGCAAGTCAATCTAATCCGATAATAGGACCCCCAATCGCAATGAGTCTCATCATTTGCGCCCTGCGCGATTGCCTGAAACCGTTACTGAGTTGTGATCGTCAACAGCATCGGTGCGCCTCCAGCGGCGAATGGCGAACCCTGAAGGGGAGTGAGTGCTCCAGTGTTCGGGTTAATGGTGTAGGCGGCGACGGCCTCAGCTTCGGGATCGGCTGCGTAGAGAAAATAGTTCCCCGAAGGCGTCAATATCTGACTCAACCCATAGACGGATGTTCCGGAGGTGTAGGGAGACCCGTTTACTGGCGTTAAGACCCCGGTAGTATTGTCCGCGGTGAATGCTGAAATCATGCCGTCCTGAATGTTGGCGGTGTAAAGGAAGCCTTGCGCGTCGGCCGTAGGTGGCACGTAGGCCATCTCCAACGGGTCATTGCCCGTGCCGAAAGGGGACTGGGGCAATGCCGTAAGGCTGCCGGTAGTTGGGTTGATGGAGAACGCTGCGATCTGGTTATTTGCATTGGCTGTCCCAGCCAGAGCGACATAAAGAAAATTGTTGCCGTAGCTAACCACCATCTCCGATGGTCCGGGGTAAGAACCGGGCGCGCCAGTGGGAAAGGGGGAACCAAGGATCGGAGACAGGGCTCCATTCTGTTGGTTAATGGCGTAGGCTGAAATCCCCCCGACCGGGTCGTTCAGATTGCTTACATAGAGAAACTGCGGGCTGCCGGCCTGGGGTGCTGCCTGCACCGCTTGCACAGGACTGTCACCTGCAGGGAAGGGCGATCCGGGGACAGGTGTAAGCATTCCGCTGGTTGAGTCGTACAGAAATCCCGCTACTTTACCGGCATTGACGTCCGTAGCATATAGGTAGATGCCACCTTCGACAAACGCACTTAACCCGCCGGCGCCCGGAGGCGTGCCCCCTAAGGAAAACGGCGAGCTTGCGATCGCGGCGAGCGCTCCCGAACTCGAGTTGATCGAGTAGCCATCCACCGCGTCGTTCAAGAAATCGGAAACGTACAACTGGCCGTTCATGGACGCAACCATCCCGATACTCGCGTTCGGTCCCGCCGCCACCAGCGGCGTACTCAAGGCTCCCGAGGATTGATCAATGGTGAAGGCCAGAACATGGTTGATGCTAGTGGCGTAGAGAAACTCGGGAGTGGGAGGACTGGTGCAGTTAGTAGAACAGAGAACCTGAAGCCCCTTCTCTGGATTACACCCTGTCAGGCCAACAGAAAGACTATTGTCGCGAGGATGGTCAAAAGCATTACTGAGGGCATTGATCTTTCTGACTTCGCAACAAAAATTCCGCTGGTGCAACCCCAACCAGCTCTAAGAACCGCAGCTCGCAAACCGGTTGTTCGCATATTGTTCCTCCATTTGCTCCCTCGATCGAAGGTCAAGAACACATCGGTAAGTCGATATCGTCTGGTCCGCAGCAGCAGGAGCGGCGCGGTAAATGGTAGTGTGGGCGGGGATCACGGCTCCGACCGCAGCCCCGCTCGGGGCGCCAATCACGATACCAACAAGGGCGCCGATTCCGGGCTGGGCCTTCCACGACCAAAAGCCAGAGCCAGTCGAGTGGTCGGCGGCAATAGCACCGATGCCCGCTCCGACGAGTCCGCCGACCACCAGGCCGATCACGGCGTGCTCGCCGCGCCGGGCGCCGGAAGCGGTCGAGACGCGCACAACGTCTTCGCGTTTTACTGATACATCCGAACCTTTCTCCTGCAGCGTGAGCCCATCGTCGGTGACGCTGACAAATTCTCCGTCGTGGTGTTTCATGCTGGCTTCGATCACTACAATTCCCTGGCCAACCCTCAGGCCACGCAGGTCCGGCCACGAGCCTTGCTGCTTCTGAGCACAGAGCGCAGCGGGGAGCCCGAGGACAAACACAAGAACCATGCAGAGCTGCGAGGTCATGAAAAGCCTCCAAGGTCGACGGATGTCTTCGATAAGTCGAAGCTACTGTTGGAAAGTTCCCGAAAATGTCCCACTCATGCCCTGACACAGCGGAGTGCTTGCGCTGCAAGATCCAGTGCCTGTCACCGTGCCGCTCGAAACTGTGCCGCTGCCCGTGAACTCAACGAAATTGCCATTCGTCCCCCCGGCGACGAAAAGCAGATTGAATGTTCCATTAGCCGGAACGGGGTTGGCGGCAACGCCTATCAGAACTCCTTGCCCCGTATTTTTTGAGGTGCTGGGTAATCCAGATCCGGAGATGGAGCCCTGCCCACTGTTGTTGTTGGCGGTGAAGCAGACGGGGCCTTGCACTGAGAACATGCCCACTGGCGTGGTTACGGTGCAAGGACTTGAAACCAGCGAAACCTGGTAAGTACTCGAACCGCCCAGCGAACCGAGATTCCCAGTTACACTCCACATCCCCGGCATCGACGTCGTTGCTCCACTTCCGGTGTTCTTGGTGGAGCCGCAGCCAACGGCAAAGACCAACAAGATCAAGACCGAGATGCGTTTCATAGTTCTCTCCTTAACCTTCTGACTTACCCAGCGATGACCCTCATCGGGACGACTAATCCGACGAGGGTGAGGAACATGCATGAGACGGAGGCGGAGTGCCCGGAAACTTGGCGCGCGTTGGCCCGGTTTTCTGCCATCTCCAGAATTTGATTAACCGCACGTGCCTTGTTTTTCATCATGTTCCCCTCCCTCCAAGTCAATCGCCACCGCGTTTCAGCCAGGGGTGTGCATCTCGTCCGCCATTTATCCTCATGACTAGGGTCGCGGAACAAGTGCCACGGCCAACCGCTCGATCATGTAATATTCCCGAGTGAAAGGCTTGGCATGACTCTGAATCGAGAAGGTCCTCCAGCCGAACACTTAGGGTTTCTCTATCGCGTGTCGCGAGCGCTTCTTAAGGAAGGCGAGTATGGCGAAATCCTTTCCGGTCTTCTCGACACACTGATCGAAGGACTGGGGGCTGATCGAGGATTCGTAGTTGTGCGCGAGGCTGGAGAGTTCCGAGCGACGGCGGCGCGGAACTTTCACAGTGAGGCGCTTGCCCGAGCGGAAGAAGCGTTCAGCCGCTCGATTGCCCGCACCGTGATGGAGAGCGGGAGAGCAGTCCTGATCGGCGACGCCTCGATCACCGAGCCCTACAGCCGGCAGCCGAGCATCCAGCAACTCTCACTTCGATCTGTTTTGTGCGCCCCTCTGGTGGCGAGCGATGAAGCCTTCGCGCTCATTTATCTGGAGAATCGCCACGTCTCCAACTGTTTTACGGAAGAACAGCGCGACTTGCTGGACGAAGTCTGTGCGTTGGCAGCGCCACGATTGCGGACCGCCGTGGAATTGAGCCAGGCACAGCGCCGCGCCGAGGCGTTAGAACATGCTCATAGCCAATCCGACGGAATATTGACGGCTGACCCCGGGATGGCACGCCTCTTGCAGACCGTACACCAGATCGCAACGACCGATTTACCCGTTCTGATTGAGGGAGAAACCGGAACCGGGAAAGAATTGATCGCCCGGGCTGTCTATCGCCACAGTGCACGCGTCAAAGGGCCCTTTATCGCCTTGAACTGCGCGGCTATTCCGGCAACGCTAATTGGCTCGGAACTCTTCGGCTTCGTGCAGGGGGCGTTCACCGGCGCGAACCGGGACCGCGTCGGTTTTATGGGAGCCGCCCATCGCGGCACCCTTTTTCTCGATGAGATCGGTGATCTTCCGCTCGACCTGCAACCTCATCTCCTTCGCGTCCTGCAGTCGGGCGAGTTTACGCGGCTGGGGAACACACGGGTCGAGAAGGTGGATATTCGGTTCATCGCCGCGACCAACCGCGATCTGGAGAGCGAAGTAAAAGCCGGCAGATTCCGAGCCGATCTCTTTTTTCGCCTCTCCGCTATCACGCTCCGTTTGCCGCCTCTGCGCGACCGGCCTCATGACACCAGGCTTCTTGCCGAACACTTTGTGCGAACTGCAGCGGCACGCTATGGCCGACCCGTGCCGCGCCTCACAGAGGACTGTCTATCCGCCTTGACGTCCTACAGTTTCCCAGGAAATGTGCGGGAACTCGAAAGCGAAATGGCCAGGCTGGCTGCGCTGGCCTCGGCTGATGTTCCGTGCGGCTCTGATTTATTAAATGACCGGATTCGTTGTCGGGGCAACGGCCAGTCCGCGGTCTCGGCGCAAGCCACGCCCGTCGCTCCGATGTCGCTGCATGAAATGGAAAAGCAACTGATCGCTTCTGTCCTGCAACACAC
>JBAUYE010000470.1:0-13997 GCA_049584615.1 Candidatus Sulfotelmatobacter sp. | reverse complement strand
CCGGCTCCGCGAGTATCAGGCGAAACAGGCCGGGGACGCAGCCTCGAAGGACGGGAACGACTTGTTCGCGCCGGAGATTTCACACGATACGGTGGGCGCAGTGGCGCTCGACCGCATGGGCAACATCGCTGCCGCTACTTCGACCGGCGGGACCTTGAACAAGGCTCCGGGACGGCTGGGGGATTCGTCGCTGATCGGATGCGGCTGCTACGCGGATAATTTGAGCGCAGCGGTTTCAACTACGGGTTGGGGCGAACCGATTATGAAGCTGGTGTTGGCCAAGTGGACGGCCGATCGCGTGGCAGCAGGAAATTTACCGGAGTGGGCGGCGCAGGAAGCGATGAATTATCTGAAGCAGCGATTGAATGGGCATGGCGGCATCATCGTGCTGAATGCCCAGGGACAGATCGGCATCGCCCACAATACGCCACGCATGGCCTGGGCCTCCAAGACGGTCAAGAAAGAAGATGCCGGCATCGAGCGAGTGACCTAGTCCCAGGTGAGAAATCCCTCCGCCGATCCAACGAAAATATCTTCAATCGCACCCTGGTCACGACGCAGGGTTTGGCAGTTTGTCTCCGGCTTGTTACGAAATCCGAACAAACACGGCGAAATTCCAAACAACGAGACCCTCAGACGACACGGGAGCTTCCGATCACAATATCAGCGCTTCCCTTGACTGACCGCAGTTACGGCATGTTCGGAAATCGTAACAAGCGACGGCCGGTCAGAATTCTTGTACTATTCATGACACAGAACTGCACGTCCTGCTATGATGTCGGGCACTTGGAGGCGCTCATGCTCCCGGCCGGTAAAAGCCTTCGCACCCTGCGAGAGAAACTCGGGTTGACCATGCGCGATGTCGAGACTTCCAGCGCACGCATGGCGGAAAAGTATCGTAATGAGGAATTCTCCATTCCTCCGAGCCGTTTGTCGGATATTGAAACCAAGAACGTTTTGCCCAGCATCTTCCGGCTTTACACCCTGGCGGTGATCTACCGCCGCGACCTGCGGGAACTGCTGGCCTGGTACGGCGTTGACATGAACAACATGGCAAGCGATCTCGGCATGATCGCCCCACCACGGTCGCACGTCTCCGAAACGCTCTCCGGACTCTCCTCAGTGCAAATGCCCATCCGCTTGGATCCCGGCTTTGACCAGCAACGCACCGCCAACCTGGGCCGCATGGTGGAGCAGTGGGGTCTCGTGCCTTTAGCCTATCTGGCTCAATTCGCCCATAGCGATTTTACCTACGGCTACATCGGCCACCAGGATTTCACCATGTATCCGATTCTTACGCCCGGCAGCTTCATTCAGGTGGATGAGACGAGAAATAAAGTGGTGGAAGGTGCCTGGCGATCCGAGTATGAACGTCCCATCTACTTTGTGGAAACCCGCGATGGACACACTTGTTGCTGGTGCAGCATGCGCCGGGATGACGTCATCCTGCAGCCCCATCCTTTGTCACCGGTTCCGATCCGGGTTCTGCGTCATCCTCAGGAGGCCGAGATCATCGGCCAGGTTGTAGGGATCGCTATGAAGCTGACGGAGTGGCAGCCTTTCGGTTCTTCTCCAGGCTCGAAAGCGCAATCAGTATTGAATTAAGGTGACGGGCGGTGGGCGCATCCTGCGGCGAGGGAAGCAATGCGCTCAATTGTTCGCGCATGCCGTCGACATAGGCCTCTGCCGTTTGCTGATTGTCCTGGCTCGACTCGCGCAAGTCTTCCACCAGGTCCGCAATCGGGGTACGCAGGACGGTGGCCAATACCTCGGTGTGAGCCGCCTTCAGCGCGCGTTCCGACGACTCCTCCCCATGCACCAGCGACATGCCCCAGTGCAGGTATCCGCCCTCACGACGGCGCAGAGAGCCTAGATAAGCCAACTTCGCCAGCAACCCCGAAACGGCAGCCAGCGTGGTTTCCCGAAGATCCTGCAGAGCGGATTTCAACGTCATCTGGTTGCGATTCTGTTACGAATTCCGAACAGTCAAAGCCCCAAAGTCATCTATCCCGCCGGGCTGAGGCCATGAAAGTATCACGGCTCGCTTTTCCAAAACAAGGAGAAAACAACCGTGAAACGCATCCTATTGGTGGTTGCAGCAGCTCTACTCTTCGTGAATACGCTAGTAATTCCAACCGTTGTCCGCGCCGACGGCGGCCCCGGCGGTACCAGTTGCGGCGGGAATGGGGTCTGCAAACCGTGATTTTGACTACCGTTACGAAAAACGAACGCTGCTAACAAGTACTATTGTCGCCTGCGGCAAGTCGCAGTATAGTCCGTGACTACGGCTATGCTGCAGGCGCACTCATTGCTGTGGAACTACCTCTGGCTCGCGCCTAGTGTGCTCCAGGTGGGCCTGGCCGTCCTTTTATGGCGGCTCGGGATTTACACATCTCTCCCTGCGTTTCTTACCTACCTAATCTTCGAAGCGACTGAGGAGTTCACCCTTTTTGCAATGGATGTTCTTCCCCGGGTAAGCCCCGAAGCGTTCTGGAAAGCCTACTGTGTGGGTAGGCTCATCGAGGGGCTCGTCAAATTTGCGGTGATTGGAGAATTGTTCTCCCATCTTCTCCGGCGCTGGCCCGCCCTAGCCAAGCTGGGCAACCGGTTCCTCCGCGGCACGGGTGCAGTTCTTGTGCTGCTTGCCATCCTCGCCGCGGTTTATGCTCCAATCGACGACCCTCGATTTAGCCTGGTTTCCCGCGCCCATATTTTGCAACAGACGTTGTACGTAGTTCAGTGCGGGTTGATTCTATTTCTGTTCCTGTTTGCCGCGCATTTCAGATTGGCATGGGACAACCAGACGTTCGGGATTGCCCTCGGCTTCGGCATCGTGTGGTGCGAGCACATGGCTACTTGGGCTGTCATGGCTAGCGGGGCGCTGCTCGACAAGCGCGAGCTTCTTGATTTTCTGAACATGGCTACGTATCACGTTTGCGTTCTGATTTGGTTTTACTACCTCCTGGTCCCCCAGAGGAGCGCCTCTACGTCTGCGGTTCCCGTGCCGGAGCACAACCTCGAGGTCTGGAACCACGAACTGGAGCGCTTACTACAACCATGACTCTGGCCATCGTCCTCGTCATTATCGCTGCAGTGGCCTTGGGCATAATCTTGCGCTTGGCCGTAGGCCGATCATTGCAGGCGAGGGAAGGCACCCGCTTATCTGCGACGATCCGCCCCATCGACATCGAAGCTTTCCGCAACCTGGTCAACCCTGCCGAAGACGACTACTTGCGGCAGCGCTTGCCACGCGAGCAGTTCCGCGCCGTCCGTCGCGAGCGTTTGTACGCCATGGCGGCCTACGTTCACGTCGTGGCCGACAACGCCGCAGCACTGGTGCGCGTGGGCCAGGCCGCAGTCGCCAGCGGCGATCCGCGCCTTGCGGGAGCGGCGCAACGAGTGGTGAATGACGCACTGCTGCTCCGTCGCAACAGCACGGTGGTGCTGCTGCGGATTTATCTGGCATTGGCCTGGCCCAACTCCGGATTCGCAACCATGCGACTGGTCGACGGTTACGAACAGCTGAGTGGCGCCGCGATGTTGTTGGGCAGACTTCAGAATCCCGCCGTACCGGTTCGTCTCTCCGCGATACTTTAAGTGTGATGTCGATCACCGACCGGGCGGGCGAGCTTCTGCTATTTTGGCGCTCGGCATCGCCGTGCTAGGAGAAAGCGCCAAGTTTACTTGCGCACTACCCCTGCTTATTCCTTCCTTGTTTTCATCAGCCCTTGTGGTGTAAAAACCAGCGGGGACGTGCCACAAGCCCGCAGGCCCTGTGCCTTGATTTCGTGCATATCTCGCTTAACCGCAGTTGGAGTTTTTTCTGCCGCCGCTTTCGAGCAGGCGGAGTCAAGGGAGACTCTATGATCCACAGAATCATGATCGAGAGAACCATGATCATCAGAACCATGATCAACCGAACAAAGATCCGCGCCCTGAAAGCTTTCTCGATCGCATTGCTGATCCTGTTGCTTTCCTCCGTCGCCCTCGGCCAGGGCGGCGTTGCCACCGGTGACCTGCACATAGCCGTGAGGGACCCCGCGGGCAACGCTGTGGTCAACGCAACGGTCACCGTAGCCGATGTTGCCAAAGGTGTAGAACGCAGCGCCACCGGCGACGGACAGGGTGGCTACACGGCCCGTCTGTTGCCCCCGGGAAGTTATACGGTTACCGTGGCAGCGCCGGGTTTTGGCAAAGCCCAAGCGAAAGATGTAATCATCACAGTCGGCGGACTGGTGGACCTTCCGGTCGCTTTGGCGGTCGCTTCCGGACGTGAGGTTGTCGAGGTTAGTTCTCAGGCAGACTTGGTGGAGACCTCGCGCACCTCGACCACGGACACGATCGGACAGCGACGCATCGACAACCTGCCTATCAACGGTCGCAACTACATTAATTTCACCTTGACGGATTCCCAGGTGGTGCGGGACAACGCCCCGTTCCTGGGTGCCGCACCTACGTCAGGACTCAACATAAGCGGCCAGCGCGGCCGCTCGAACTTGGTCAACGTGGATGGCGCGGATGCCACGGACAATTCCACCAACGGCGTGCGCTCCACCGTTTCCCAGGAAGCGGTGCAGGAGTTTCAAATCATCACCAACGGTTACGCTCCTGAATATGGCCGCGCTTCCGGCGGCGTGGTCAATATCATTACCCGCTCGGGGTCGAACGACTTTCACGGCGACCTGTTCGGCTATTTGCGCAACCGCAACTTTCAAGCCGTAAATCCATTCAGCACAGTCCCCAATCCTGCCTATACCCGGGTACAGGCTGGTGCTGCGTTCGGCGGACCCATCAAGAAGGACAAGACCTATTACTATTTCTCCTACGAAGTCACCCGCCGGCATGAAACAGGGTTCTCCGACATCGGCCAGGGGAATTTCGGGTTGGTGCCCTTCGACGCGTCGCCTTTCTTTGGCGCGCCGGCCGGGACGTTCGACATCCAGGTGACCCCGGAGCAATCTGCCTTTCTTAGCACACCGGGGATCCCGCTTCCGTTGCTACAGCAATATGCGGTTTTGACAGGAGCAGTCTCGGGCGTTGCGCTTAACGGAAGCTACCCGGCAGCCTTCGCCCTGTTAGTTGGAGCTCCGGGCGGCCTCCCAGCGACTAGCGGAAATCCTCTGACCCAATTTATTACTTCGTGCAGCGGCGCGACTCCGATATGCGATGGCCTGCCTGCATCCTTCGCGTCGCTGAGTTCGCAGGCGGGCAACTTTCCCGTTTTCGAGGGGACGAGCCTCTACTCGCTTCGACTCGACCATAACTTCAGCAACAGCAACCGCCTGACTGTGCGAGTCAACGTGAGCCCGAGTACGGTCACCGGTCTCGAAGGCAGCGGCGAGGACCAGCCCTTCGGGCAGAACGCTTACTCACGCACGTCCGAGCAAACCTACCGCGATGT
Organism: Candidatus Sulfotelmatobacter sp.; assembly: GCA_049584615.1. Taxonomy (GTDB): domain Bacteria; phylum Acidobacteriota; class Terriglobia; order Terriglobales; family Acidobacteriaceae; genus Sulfotelmatobacter. Next base: position 8,596 of record JBAUYE010000470.1, on the reverse strand, counting down.
TGCCGGGGTTTTGAAAGACACTTGGACTATCGGCAACAACCGCGTCAATGAACTCACTTTCCAATATGCGCGCCGCGGACTCTCATACTTTTACAACACGCAAATCCCCGCGGGAGCAAATCCAGCCGTCAACATTCCAGGCTTCGGATATTTCGGCCGCGAGCCTTACTCCTACATTCAGCGCGTCGAGCAGCGCTATCAGTTCAGCGACAATTTTTCCTGGACCATCGGCCGCCACGACACTAAGTTCGGCATCGATTTCAACTATCTGCCGCTCACTGCTACTTTCACCGTCAACTACGGCGGGAATTACGACTTTGGCAACGTCAGTGCCGCTGAGGTGGGATTCTCTGTTCCAGGTCTCACCATCCCCGGACTCTCGCCGGTGCAGGCTTATGGCGCAGGTATCCCCGGAGATTTTGTTCAGGGCCTTGGCAGTCCGAGCGGCACGTTCCATAACGTAGCCATTGGGGCGTTCTGGCAGGACTCCTGGCGAATCCGCCCCAAATTCACCCTCAACTATGGCGTGCGATACGATGTCGAGATTCCGCCCTCGCTCAAACCGGTGACTCCGCTTGCGGAAGCCGGATACCACTTCCTGGGACTGCAGAAGGGCATTCAGACCGGTTGGGACCACGTCCAACCGCGCGTGGGCATGGCGTGGGATCCCGCGGGTAACGGGAAGACGGTGGTCCGTGCTTCTTATGGTTTGTTCTACGACCATCCGCTGCTGGGCCTTTATTTCCTGGGCAATGCATCCGACGGTTCCTCCAGTGGCCAACTGGCTTTCCCGGCATTGGGCGTATGTGCTGGCGCAAACAATCCCGCCAACCTGAACGCCATTCCTATTTTCCAGGGTTTGGTCAACGACCCCAACTGCACGCCCGGGCCTTCGACGCTCCTTCCAGCGCTGGGGTACCTCCCCAATCAGCAGCAATTCACCTCGATCAACTTCCCGAACTCCCTGTTTCTCAACCAGAACTACCTTACGGATGGTTTCCCGCTGTTCTTTCAACCATTTGGTTATCCCATAGCCAAGAACTTCGTATTTTCCTACGCTCAGCAAGCCAACTTCAGTATCGAACGCGACCTGGGTAAGGGGTTCGACTTCAATTTGGCCTACAACTTCAACGGCGGACGCCATCTCAACCGCCCCATCAACGCCAGCGCCCAGCGCGGCGACCTGCTGCTGGCGAATTTTCAGGCGGCTTCTAGCGATCCGACGTCTTATGCGGCCATCGGCGGGCCGTTAGGAGTGGGGAGCGGCCCCGCTTCAGAAGGCTTTGCCCCCTGCGGTCAAAATCCGAGTGGACAGCCTTGGGTTTCGGCCGCGCTCATGAATTTTTTCCGCCCCAGCGGCCTCAATGCGTCGATCGCCAACGCTCTCACCGCCGCCGGCGCCGGGGCTTGTGTGAGCCTCGTTGCACCGGGAGTCCTGCAGTTTCTGCAGGCCTCGGGCTACAGCACCGCGGGCTTCAACACTTCCTGTAATCCCGCAACCCTATCCGGCTGCATCCCTTTTGGAGACATGGATGCCAATTACTCGAATGGCAGTTCCGTCTACCATGGCCTGAGTGCCAACCTGCGCAAACGTTTCGGCGGGCATTATGAATTCCTCGCCTCGTACACCTGGTCGCACGCCATCGACGACTCCACCGATTTGCAATCGACGCTCACCCCGCAGGACAGCTACTATCCTTTCCTCGATCGTTCCAATTCGCTGTTCGACCAGCGCCACCGTTTCGTGTTTAGCGGCGTTTACCAGACGGGTAAACTCGGCGGCAGCGGCTTTGCCGAAAAGTTTTTCAGCAATTGGACTGTTGCCCCGCTGATCGAATTCAGCTCCGGACGGCCTTTCAACATCATCACCGGCAATGGCGATAACCTCCAGGAATCGTCTCTCACCGGTCGTCCCAACACTTTTGTCAACCCGGCATGCACCGCACTTGGATACCCCGCGGTCCCCTCGAAATATTCGCCGACGGGAGTATTTCAGGAGCCCTGCATTGCCGATTTTAACGGCACGCTGCTCTCACTCGACGGCAACCTCGGACGGAACGCGGGCACCACGCCCTGGACCGTGTTTGATGATCTGCGCGTAGCCAAACGCATTTATTTCGGCGAGCGCTACAACTTCGAACTGATCACCGATATGTTCAACATCGCGAACCGCTACAACGTGGCCGCGGTCAGCCCGCTCTTCACCAATGCTGGCCAGGCCACGGCCGCGTACGATCCGCGCCAGTTCCAGTTCGCACTGAAGTTTAACTGGTGAGGTTTTGTAGCGCCGGCGTCTCGCCGGCCGGCAAGATGCCGGCGCTACTTAATTTCAGCAGCTCACACCAAGTTAGGACCCAATCAGAATCCCCGTGTCCGCCCGAAGCCGGAGCCCGAAGCCCGCTTCCGGGTGTTACACTTTTCCTTCACCCATCCTTGGCGCTTGCCGGAGTTCTTCCCCAATGTCCCAACCCTATACGCCCACCCCGCGGACCCGTGTGGTCCGCGAAGCTCATCGCGCAGTTTACGATCGTGAAGCCGCCTACCGCATTCTCGACGAAGGCTTCCTCTGCCACGTCGGCTTCGTCGTCGACGGACAGCCTTTCGTAATTCCGACATCCTACGGACGTAAAGACGCGAACCTCTACATTCACGGCTCCGCCGCCAGCCGCATGTTGCGCCAGATGAAGGAAAGCATTCCCGTCTGCATCACCGTGACGCTGCTCGACGGCCTCGTGCTCGCCCGCTCGATTTTCAATCAGTCCATGAATTACCGCTCCGTGGTGGTCCTTGGAAAGGCGACTCTGGTGGATGATCCCGCGGAGAAGCTCGAGGCCTTGCACCTTCTTTCCGAACACATTCTGCCCGGCCGCTGGGCCGACACCCGCCAGCCCAACGCAAGCGAACTCAAACAGACCTCGGTCTTGCGCTTGCCCATCGAAGAATTCTCAGCCAAAGTCCGAGTAGGTCCGGCCATCGACGATGAAGAAGATTATTCCTTCCCCACCTGGGCTGGAGTTATTCCGTTGGAAATGATTGCAGGTGCGCCGATCGATGATTCGCGGCTTGATCCTCGGCAGGAAGCCCCGGAATATGCAAGGCACTATTCACGAAAGCGGTAGCGGCACTTGCCTTGACATCATAAGTAAATATTGCTATCTTTACTGTAAAGAGTGCTAGTAAAGATCATGAATAACTCCAGCACAATCAGCAGCAAGGGCCAGATCACCGTTCCTCAGGAGATCCGCAAACGCCTCGGCTTGCAACCCGGCGACCGTGTCGAGTTTGTGGCAGAGGAAGGTCGCACCGTGATCCGTCCAGTCCGCACCGAAGTCAACCCCTTCGAAAGATTCATCGGAATAGCAAGCCCTTTCCCCGGCGGGGAAGAAGGAATAAAAGCCTGGATTGACGATATGCGAAGCGACAAAGACTACGAATGAGGACAGCCCTCGACACCAACATCCTGTCGTCAATTTGGTCAGCAGCACCTTCCGCAGTCACGATCGCCGCACAGTTATCAAAAGTTCGTGCAGAAGGAGCGCTGGTGATTAGCGCACCGGTTTTCGTTGAGCTATCAGCAGTCCCCGGCCTGAGTGTGCAAACCGTTCGCAGAGCTCTTGCGGAAACGGACATCGCCATTGATTTCGAGCTTGAGGAGGATGTCTGGATGCTGGCGGCTGCAAGCTTCGCCTCTTACGCCATTCGCCGGCGACGTTCCAGCGGAGGTGCGCCAAAGCGTTTGCTGCCGGACTTCATAATTGCGTCGCACGCTCTGCTGCAAGCTGACAGGCTTATGACCCGCGACGCCAGCCGCTACAGCGTGGACTTTCCGAATCTTCGTTTGATTTGAAGCTGCGGGGTCTCACGGAGTCAGCAACAGCTTGCCCACTATCCGCGCTTCCATGTCCCGGTGCGCTTGCGGCGCTTCTTTCAGCGGATACGTTTTGGCAATGCGCAGTTTTAGCTTGCCCTCTGCGATCATGCCGAAAAGCGCCCTGGTGCGCGCCAGCAATTCCTCGCGGGTAGCGGTGAAATGGGCCAGAGTGGTGCGCGCCATATAGAGTGACCCTTTCTCCAGCAGCCTCGCCGGATCCACCGGCAGTACCGACCCACTCGACATTCCATACAGCACGAGGATTCCCCGCAGGCGCATGACGTTCAGATTTTTCTCGAAGGTCGCCTTGCCTACGCCGTCGTACACCACCTCCACACCCTTGCCGCCGGTCAGGCGCTTCACTTCGGGTTCAAAATCCTGCCGGGTAAAGACAATCACATCATCCGCGCCCGCCTCGCGCGCCAGTTCAGCCTTCTCTTCGCTCGAAACCGTGCCAATCACCCGCGCCCCGATCGCGCGTGCCATCTGCACCAGCAAGAGCCCCACCCCACCAGCGGCCGCGTGCACCAGAGCGGTCTCGCCCGCCTTCAGCTTGTGCGCATCGTTCGCCAAGTAGTGCGCAGTCAGGCCGTGCACCATCGCCGCTGCGGCCTGCTCGTCACTGATGGCCGCCGGCACGGGCACCAGAAGTTCCTCGGGCGATACTACGAACTCCGCATACGAACCCAACACACCGCTCCACGCCACCCGGTCGCCCACCTTCACCAACTTCGCCTGCTCGCCCACCGCCGTGACCACTCCTGCGCCTTCCTGCCCAGGAATGAACGGCAGCGGCGTACGGAACCTGCCATCGCGGAAGTAGCCATCAGCCGCGTTCACTCCCGCAACGGAAACCTTCACCACCGCCTCGGCGGCCTTCGCTGGCCGGACTGGAACCTCCTCCAGTTCCATCACCTCCGGCCCGCCTGTATGTTGCACGCGGATTGCTTTCATGGTTTTCTCGGGGAGCAGCTCTCGGGTTAGGGGATCAGAAGCAGCTTCCCAGTTGTCTTCCGTGCTTCCAAGTCCCGATGCGCCCGCTGCGCCTCCGACAGAGGATAGCTGTGTTCAATTCGCAGCTTGAGTTTTCCGGCAGTGATCATAGCAAACACGGCGCTCGACCGCGTCACCAGTTCCTCACGTGTAGCGATGTAGTTCACCAGCGTGGGCCGGGTCACATAGAGCGACCCCTTTTGTAACAAGACGATCGGATCAAGCGGCGGCACCGCCCCGCTCGACCCGCCGAACAGTACCATCATGCCGCGCGGACGCAAAACATTCAGTCCCTTCTCGAATGTCGTCTTCCCCACCGAGTCGTAGACCACATCCACGCCCTGGCCGCCGGTCAGCCGTTTGGTTTCAAATTCGAAATCTGCTTGCGTGTAAAGAATTACTTCATCTGCGCCTGCTCCGAGTGCGAGCTTCGCCTTCTCCTCGGTAGAAACCGTCGCGATTACGCGCGCGCCAACGTTGTGCGCCATCTGCACCAGAAGCAATCCCACGCCGCCCGCCGCGGCATGAACCAGCGCCGTCTCGCCTTTCTTCAGCGGATAGGTGCTGTACGACAAATATTGTGCCGTCATGCCCTGCAGCATTGCTGCTGCCGCTTGCTGATCGCTCACGCCTGGCGGAACCTGCACCAGTCGGTCCGCCGGCACAGCCTCGTACTCCGCATAAGACCCCAGCAGCCCGCTCCACGCCACACGATCTCCCACTTTCACCGATTTCACATCGGCTCCGACGACGCTCACCATTCCTGCGCCCTCTTGCCCCAGGACCAGCGGCAACGGCGCCTTGTACCGCCCCTCGCGGAAGTAGACATCGACAAAGTTCACGCCCGCGGCAGCCAGCTTCACCACCGCCTCATTCGCCTTCGGCTGGGGCACCGGCAACTCCACCAGTTCCATCACGTCCGGCCCGCCGACCTGCTTCACCTCAATGGCTTTCATGGTTGCCTTGGATTCTATCTCCTGAAGAAAGGATTCCGGGCCAGAATCCAGAGGGGCGCTGCTTAGACTGAGTGCTGAGAACTGCTTCTGCTAAACTGGCGCATCCATCACCCGAGGGAGCCCTTCGTCATGGCCGAAAAAAAACCACAAACCTTCGCCAATCACTCGCGCGTTGATCCGCTTTTCCATTTCTTTGTGCTTCCGGTGTTCGCGCTTTCCACGCTCGCTGCCATCGTCCTGTTCTTGTGGCACCCCAGTCTGCACTCGGCGTGGCGCTTCGTTCTCATTGCTGCCGGCACCGTCGCCGTATTGAAGATCAGGCTGTACGCACTCCGAGTGCAGGACCGCGTAATTCGTCTGGAGGAGCGTCTGCGACTGACCTCGCTTTTGCCCGAGTCGTCGCGCTCGCGCATCCCAGAATTAACCGAGAGCCAACTCCTCGCGCTGCGCTTCGCATCCGATGGGGAAGTCGCCAAGCTGGCCGAGAGGGCGCTCGCCGAAAAGCTTTCTCGGGCGGACATCAAGAAAGCGATTCAAACCTGGCGTCCTGACTACTGGCGCGTATGATTGCGCGGGTGACCCATTCAAGCCCTTCTTTGGCTTGAGTGGGGATTGGCGTGACTATGCCAAAAGTAATCGGCGAATTCGGTTTCAGCGTTGACCCAAGGCTTACCGCGGGGTACGATTTTTGATAGAATTCGGCAGATTTTGACCCTAGGGATCAGTCCGTATCTCATAGATAAATATGCGTGTTGCAAAATTCCATGTACGGATCGCGACACTCGGTGTTCTGGCTTTAGCGGCTTCCTCCTGCCAGACCGCCCAAAAGCCAGCTTCCCTGGTGCCGGCAAAAACTGCCCCCGCCTTGACCGCCGCCACGGCTGTCCCTCAGCAACCGGCACTGCGGCAGACCCCTCCCGCCTCCTCATCGGTAGGCGCTGAAAAGCCGCCGCGGGCCCAGACTCAGAACTCGACTCAAGCCCAAGAACAAGCCCCAGATCAAGGCAAGACCGCGCCCGAACCTCCGTCGCCGACGCCCACGGCCGATCCAGTCGGTACTCTCATCGCTGGCGTCGAAAAGGATTATCAGGCCGGACTCGACGCCTATAAGGCCGGTCAAACCGACGCGGCCAAGCAGGATTTCGACAACGCCATCAACACGTTGCTCGAAAGCACTCTCGATATCCGCTCCGACGACCGTCTGCAGCAAGAATTCGACCGCATCGTCGAAGGCGTCAACCGCCTCGATCTCGCGAGCCTGGGCTACGCCTCCGACTCCGATGCGCAGAAGTCCGAGCCCGCTCCCATTGATGAAACTAACGGCATCGTTCCCTCCGCCGACCCCAACGTGAGGGCCAAGGCCCAGGCCGAGATCAAGTCCACTCACTCCGACCTGCCGCTCATGATGACCGACCAGGTCGCCGGCTACATCAGCTATTTTTCCAATCGCGGACGCGGCACCTTCGAGCGCGCCTTCGCCCGCTCCGGCCGCTATCACGACATGATGGTCTCGATTCTCAAACAGGAAGGCGTTCCGCAGGATCTGATCTATCTCGCTCAAGCCGAGTCAGGATTTCACCCCCTCGCTGTTTCCCGCGTCGGCGCCCGCGGCATCTGGCAATTCATGGCCAGTCGCGCCCGAGGTTACGGCCTGCAGCACAGCATGTGGGTCGACGATCGCCAGGATCCTGAGAAATCCACGCGCGCCGCCGCCCATCACCTGAAAGATCTCTACGCCCAGTTCGGCGACTGGTATCTCGCCATGGCCGCCTACAACTCCGGTCCCGGCACGGTGCAGGCCGCGGTCAAGCGCACCGGCTACGCCGATTTCTGGGAGCTTTATCGCCGCAACGTTCTCCCCAAAGAAACCCGCAACTACGTTCCCATCATCCTCGCGATGACCATCGTGAGCAAAAATCTGTCGCAGTACGGTTTTGACGACGTCTCCATGGACGAACCGGTCGCCTATGACACCGTAACCGTCAACTACCCGGTGGATCTCCGACTTGCGGCCGAGTGCGTGGACGCGACCCCCGCCCAACTACAGGAGCTGAATCCCAGCCTGCTCAGGCTGACCACTCCTCGACAAGGAACATTCGTGCTCCACCTGCCGTCGGGGACGAAAGATCAGTACTCGACTGCCATCGCCGCTGTCCCGCCCGATATGCGCCTGTGGTGGCGCTACCACAAGGTTCAGCCCGGCGACACCCTCGCTTCCCTTTCCCGTTCCTATCGCGTCCCGGTCAAGTCGATTGCCGCCGCGAATCACCTCGACGGCACAGACCTCAATAGCAAAGACCAACAACTCGAAGCCGACGCCAAGCTGGTCATCCCGCTGGCGGTCGGCAAGCATCCCGCCAGCGATACCGCGACCTACGCGCGCCGCATCACCCGCTACCGCGTTCACAAGGGAGACACCGTTGAGTCCGTAGCCGAGAACTTCGGCGTTTCCGCCCAGATGGTCCGCCGCTGGAACGGCCTGCCCCGTGGCTCCAACCTGCGCGGCAGGAAAGTGCTCGCCCTGCACTTGCCGGTTACGCCCAGCACCGAAGCCGTCGCCGACAAGCCTGCCCGGCACCCCCGGACAACCACTCAAACCGCCAGCGTGAAACTTCCTGCTGAGAACTCCCTAGGCGACTCCGCTCCAGATACTTCCGGCCAACCCGCCGTGCTCCGCCATAAGGTGAAAAGCGGCGAAACTCTCTACTCGATTGCCGCCACCTACAAGACCACCGTCGCCGCCCTCAAGCGCAACAACCGTAATGTCGCCGTGCTC
>JBAUYE010000469.1:0-4215 GCA_049584615.1 Candidatus Sulfotelmatobacter sp. | reverse complement strand
GCTTCGCTTCGCGAAGCAGCCCTCTCCGCTCAGGATGACAGGTTTTTGGGTCATTTCGCTTCTAGGATCAGAGTTTTGTTGTGTCGTTTCCCAAATAAGAAACCCTCCCGCTGCAAACGGGAGGGTTAGTAATTGCGGTACCAGCAGGTTTTAGGCGCGGACTACGTTGCCCGCCTGAAAGCCTTTGGGGCCTTTGAGCAGATCAAACTCCACGGTCTCACCCTCGTTCAGCGAGCGGTAGCCGTTCTCCTGGATGGCGGAGAAATGCACGAAAACGTCTTCTCCCGTGGAGCGCTGGATGAATCCATATCCCTTCGCCCCGTTGAACCACTTTACTGTTCCCTTCTCTCTCACAGAAAAACTCCTTTCCCCTGATCATTAAGAATTAGTTTCCTGGAGTTCCCGCATCGTAGCTCCGAGTGATGGAACGCCCCCTCGAGAAAACCAGTGAAACCCGGTTGCGTCTATCTGTGCCGGAGAAACTGCTCCAAAGCAAAAGACTCCTCAGTTCTACGACGCGTAAAGAAAATGCGGCGAGAACTTCCGGAGCCCTGGACCATCGGCGCTGATTTCTACCGCCCTGCTCAAGACATCAACCTGCCTTACCGATTCATTCCCCGACTCTCATCGGGTCATGCGCAAAGGATAATAAGGAGTATTAAATCGTTTCGCAACAAAAATTAGTGGGAAGTAACCACGGGTCACATCTAAATCTTTAACAAGGTATAAGAAACGCCGCACTCCAGACCCCCGACCTTGGTTCCCGGGAGAAGTCTCATATGGTCGCAACCCTTTGATAGGATTAGAGAAGCCCTCGTGCCAACTCAAATCACAGCTCCGGCTCCGAAGGCCGCAAAGGCCGCACCGGCCCTCGCGCGGCGGCAGCCCCGTCCGCGGTTCTCGGGGATGGCGATTTCGACTGCCAAATATCTTTTGCGCACCGATGTGCACACCTTTGCCTTCTCGGTCGCTGCGAATTCCATCCTCTCGTTCTTTCCTTTTGTTGTCCTGTTGATGACGCTGATCCGGCGCGTTTTTCACTCGCGTGTCATGTACGACGTGGTGGTCGAGCTGCTGCGCGATTACCTACCCGCGGGTCAGGATTTCGTCATCCGCAATCTGAACGCCATGGTGGACGCACGCCAGCGGGTACAGGTAGTATCGCTGATCATCCTGCTGGTCACTTCGACCGGAATATTCGTGCCGCTCGAGGTCGCGCTCAACCGCATCTGGCGCATCCCCAACAATCGCTCGTATCTAGGCAATCAACTGGTCTCGCTCGGTCTGGCGTTTGCTTGTGGCGTTCTGGCTCTGCTGTCGATTGGAATGACCGCAGGGGTCGTGCGGCCGTTCGAATTCCTGCTGCGCGGCCACGCCCCCGTTGTGGTGCGCCTCGCGGGATTCCTGGCGATGAAGGTCTTCGCCATCGGAGCCAGCATCGCCATCTTCTTCCTCATTTACTGGGTGCTGCCCAACGGCAAGGTCCCGGCGCGCGCTGTGCTGCCGACGGCCATCATCATGGGACTGCTGTCGGAAGCGCTGAAGTACGGCTACATTCTGGCGCTGCCCTGGCTTAATTTCGCTGAAGTCTATGGGCCCTTCGCGCTCTCGGTGAGTCTGATGTTCTGGGCATTCCTGACCGGTCTTCTGCTGCTTGCCGGCGCCAACCTGAGCGCCGCGGAATATCAACGTCACAACCTGGGACCTCACACGGTGCCCGAATTGGGAACGACCGTTTAATCCACAGGCTCTTGGTGACATCCGTCACTGCGCCGACCAAAGGCGCCCATTAGGATGGCCTCGGTTTCCCAGATTTCCTCCGAGCAGATATTCGTTTCCTAAGGGATGGCTATGGCCAGAAGTTGCTGGCGTCTGCTCGCCGCTTGCTCGCTGATCTTCGTTGCGACGATCTTCACTTTGCTGATTTTGGCGGCGCCGATCCTTCTGTGCGGACAGGAGAGCGCTGCGGATCGCTCCTCTTTCCTACTGCCTCCGCCAGCCCCGAAAACTCAGCCGTCCAGCTACGCCGTGCCGATTTTGCCGGTCTGGATGCCGCGACCGCCTGATCCGCCCCCGCGCTACCCGGGAGCTCCAGGCAACAGTCATTTCCAGCAACTCCTATTCCGGCAACTGGTTCGGAGCGCGGGGATCATCTTCTCCGGCCGCGTCGTCTTCATCGGACATGCCGCCTCACCCTTGCGCCCAAATCCTGCCTGCACCATCGTCACCTTCCAGGTTGAAAATGCCATCCGCGGCACATCCCGGGATCGGAATCTGACGATCCACGAGTGGGCTGGCCTTTGGACGAGCGGCGAACGCTACCGCGTCGGCGAGCGCGTCTTACTCTTTCTTTATTCCCCAAGCAAGCTGGGACTTACCAGTCCAGTGGCCGGGGCTCTCGGTAAATTCACGATGGATTCTCAGGATCAAATTGTGATGGGCGCACAGCACCTCGCAATCTTTGCCGGGGATCCCATCCTGGGTGGAAAAGCTGTTGTCTCTTATGCTGACTTCGCGCTGGCGGTTCGGCGTTCCATGCGGGAGGAATGAGACAAAACGTGAAGAATCCGGCCGCACGCTCATTCTTCTTCCGGCTCGCGACGGCTATAGCGATCGTGGTTCTTTTCGCCGTGCTGGCCCGTGCCGGAGGCCCTGAGTATGTAGCAGGCTCCAGCTACTTCAATGCTTCCACCATGGGCCAGCCTCTAACCTGGTCGCTGGGTCAGGTGAACTATTACACCGACCAGGGAGACCTCAGCCCGATCCTGCCGAACAACTCGGCCAACGTGCTGGTCGCCGACGCCTTCGCGCAATGGACTTCATCATCTACTGCGGGTCTCGCGGTTTCCGGCGCTGGCCAGCTCGCCGAAGACGTGAACGGAAGCAACATCGCGGTCGACTCCGCGGGTACGGTCACCGCCCCCACCGACATCACTCCCAGCGCGACGGAAACCCCGGTGGGCATCGTCTACGACTTCGACGGTTCGGTAACGGACGCCCTGCTCGGCGCGGGCGCTGGTGCGACTTCGCAATGCTTCTGGAATGCGGTTTACGGCGGCGTGGATAACTTCGCCGTTACAGCCAATTTCCTTCACGCCCTGGTCGTGATCAACGGGCAGTGCGCGCTGCAGTCCTCGCAACTCACGGATGTGGAATACCGGCTGGTGCGGGTGATCGGCGGCGTGCTCGGCCTGGGTTGGTCGCAGTTGAATTTGAACGTGATCACGCTTAATCCGCCCCCCACGCCTGCTGATTATGCGGGGTTTCCCGTCATGCACTACCTAGACCCCGTGAGTTGCATCCCCATCACGGTCTGCTACGCCAATCCCTACCAACTGGCGCCTGATGACTTGGCAGCGCTCTCTCGTCTTTATCCCGCTTCGCCTCCCTCCGCAACCACCGCCCGCATTTACGGGTCGGTTTATTTTGCGAATGCGCTGGGTAGCAGCAGCCAGGCTATGCAGGGCGTGAATGTGGTCGCCCGCTGGATCGACCCTTCCAGCGGCCAGCCCTCGGCTCAGTATTCAGTTTCGTCCGTTTCCGGATTCCTCTTCACCGGCAACGCCGGCAATCCCATCACCGGCCTGGCCGATCCTCTGGGAAATCTTTACAGCGAATTTGGATCAAGCAATCAAACCCTCGAAGGATTCTTCGATCTCGGAGGTTTGCCCATTCCAAACGGCGCGAGCACTGCGCAATACCAGCTTGCGGTCGCGGCTCTGGATCCCTTGTGGTCCGCCGGAGTATGCCCCTACGACCCGTCGCAAGTCGTGCCCTCGGGAACTTTCGAGACTGTCGTTGTGACCGTGGCAGCAGGTGGCGACGTTGAACAGGACATCCTCATGTCGGGCAGTGCGCAGCCTGTCCCTCCTTTGGCAGCGACGGAGACTTGGAGCGCGCCTGCCCCGGTTCTTTCCCCGGGCGACTGGGTCGGCTCGCTGAGCGGCTACGGCGACGTTGCTTATTTCACAATCACTGCCCAGGCGAATCGCACAATGTCCGTGGCCGTGACCGCGCTGGATCAGACTGGCGCCCCCAGCGAATCGAAAGCCGCGCCCGTGCTTGGCATGTGGACCTTGGGGGATCCCCTGGGTACAGCTCCTCCGGCGCTTACCACAGTCCCATTCAACTCAGACACGTTCGGTATGAGCCGTCTCGACACACAAATCGTCTCTTCGAACAGCTTCATCATCGGCATTGCTGATGTGCGCGGCG
>JBAUYE010000468.1:0-20790 GCA_049584615.1 Candidatus Sulfotelmatobacter sp. | reverse complement strand
GTAAGCTTTTCGCGGTGGGCGATGTAGCCCATTTCTTCCGTGACCACGCCCTGACGCGCGTAGTGCATCTGCGAAAAGTTGCCGTCAGTGTTTGCGCGTGTGCGCTGGGCTAGCCACTCTGCGCGCGGCTTCGGGACGTTGTGACCGTTGTTGCCATTGCCGGAGTTGCCGTTCGTGGGGGTCATGTTCAGAGCCAGCTTTCGTCTGGATTCTACTGGCCCCGATTATAACCCCGGCGCGTCGGAAGAATGGCGTATCACTGCGTTTGCTCTGCGCATTCTACCGAAGTGCAACCGCCTGGGCCTTGCGTGCGCACGTTGCCCACCGCATTTTTGATGTGAATGGCGGTCATCGCTGCAGGATAGGCCCACCAGAGCCGGCGGATGACGCGGTCTCCGCGCAGCCAGGAGTGCGACTTCTTCAGTTCGTAAGTCACCAGGAATTCCGCTGCATACAGCGCCAGACCTCTGGCCATGACGGGTTGGTTTGCCGGCTGGCTTGTGACCCAGGGAGCGCCGGCGGCGTACTCGTGGTCGAGCACGAGCTGGCGGCTGGTGAAGCGAAAACTCTCGGCTCCGCCGAGTGCGCCCATGACCGCGAAAAACTTTTTATCGAACACCTTCTTCGGCTTCGCCGAGGCAGGTGTGGAGATTGTCGTTGTCTCCATTGGCGCAGCCGGAAGCGATTCAGGCGCGATCTTGTCGAAATCCTTGCTCTGGGCGGCAAGCCGGCCTGCCGGCAATAACGCAAGGGCGAGGATCAGTATTTCAGCTGCGGTCAAATGTCGTTTCATTCCATTCCTGTCGAGTTGGGCGCCGCAGAAGGGAGAGAGGCAGTCGCGGGTTGCGCCGGGGAGGTTCATCCGGCGTGACTTAACGGGAGCAAACCGGGTTCCAGTCAGCAGAGGATGCTTTTCAACGAATCGGCCTGCTTTCCGGCTTTGGGGTAGCGCGTTCATAAGTCAACGCGCAGGATTTTCGTCGAAGGTATGTCTAATGTTTCCTACGGTGCCCAGTGCTTCTCTAATGTTCAATCGTCTAATGTTGAACCAGCTGTTGATTCAGCGACCTGAATTAGTCCGCACTGCAACGGTTGCGACGCTTGCCCATCCGGATTGTTGGGCCTAAAATTTGAACCGTTCTGAAAAAGGAGAGTTTTTCTTATGCGAATGTTCCGGCTCTTGCCGTTTTTTTTGCTTTTCGTGAGTGTCGTCAGCTTCGGTCAAACATCTTCCGCGGCTAAACCCGCGCCTGGCTTTAGTCTCGACACCATCGACAAGAGCGTTGATCCCTGCGTGGATTTCTACCAATACGCCTGCGGGAACTGGATCAAGAGCGCCGAGATTCCTGCTGACCAGTCGCGATGGGGCGGCTTCATGGAGGTTCGCGAACACAATCGCGACGTCGAGCACGACATTTTGGAGAAGGCGGCGGCCGGCGGCGCGCGCCGCGATGCGGTGGATCAGAAAATCGGCGATCTCTACGGCTCCTGCATGGATGAGAAAGCCGTGGACGCGAAAGGCATCGCCCCGCTCAAGCCCGAACTCGAACGAATTGCGGCGGTGCATGACAAGGCTGCGCTGATCGACGAGATCGCGCACGTGCAGCTGATCGGCCCGAATCCGCTGTTTAATTTTTACTCTGACTCAGACCTGCACAATGCCGACCAGGTCATTGCCTACATCGATCAGGGCGGACTGACGTTGCCCGACCGCGATTACTACATCAAGGATGATGCCGATAAGGCGGCGATACGGCAGCACCTGGTCGAATATGCGGCGCAGGTGTTCACGCTTGCCGGCCAAAGCCCGCAGCAGGCCGCCCATTCGGCGCAAACCGTTCTCACTGTCGAAACCTTGCTGGCGGTGTACTCGATGGACCGCACCCAGCGCCGCGATCCGAAAAACCGCGATCATAAAATGACGCGCGACGAGGCGGTCGCACTCGGACCTAACTTTTATCTGAATCGCTTCTTCACAGCGATCGGTGCGCCCAACTTTACCGAGCTTAACGTTACCAATCCTGACTTTTTTAAAGAGGTGAATGGCGTGCTCGAAGCAGAGCCGCTCGATGCTTTGAAAACTTATGTGAGCTGGCACGTGCTGAACGCTGCGGCTCCCTGGCTTTCGCAGCCCTTCGTCGAGGCCAACTTCAAGTTCCAGCAGAGCCTGAGCGGCCAGAAGGAGATTCAGGCGCGCTGGAAACGCTGTGTCACCCTTACCGATCGCGAACTGGGCGAGGCGCTGGGGCAAAGATACGTCGAGGCAACCTTCGGCGCGGAAGGCCGGCAGCGCATGCTCAAGATGGTGGATGCTCTTGAGAAATCTCTGGATGAAGATATTCAAGATCTCTCCTGGATGAGCGATGAAACCAAGAAGGAGGCCAAGGTAAAGCTCGATGCCATTCGCAACAAGATCGGCTATCCCGATGTGTATCGCGACTACAGCTCGGTAGTGATCAAGCGGGACGACCTGCTGGGCAACGTGCATCGGGCCAATGAATTCGAATCGAAACGCGAGATCGCGAAGATTGACAAGCCGCTCGATCGCAAGGAATGGGGCATGACGCCGCCGACCGTAAATGCCTATTACAGTCCGTCGTATAACGAAATCGTATTTCCGGCGGGCATCCTGCAGCCGCCGTTTTTCGACAAGAACATGGACGACGGCGTCAACTTTGGCGGCATCGGTTTGGTGATTGGCCACGAACTCACACACGGTTTCGACGACCAGGGCCGCAAGTTCGATCCGGAAGGCAACCTGCATGACTGGTGGACGGAGCAAGACGGGAAGGAATTCGAGAAGCGAGCCAGTTGCGTGGCCAACGAATACTCAAGCTTCGTCGCCGTCGATGATGTGAAGCTGAACGGCCGTCTCACGCTGGGCGAGAATACAGCCGACAACGGCGGCGCTCGCATCGCGCTGCGGGCGCTCGAACACATGATCGCCGACGACAAGACTGGAAAGGAAGGTCAGAAGATCGACGGTTACACGCCCGAGCAGCGCTTCTTCCTGGGATTTGGGCGGGTGTGGTGCGAGAAAGTGCGTCCCGAGCAGGCCCGCCTGTGGGTACTCACGGATCCTCACTCACCTGGAAAATACCGGGTCGACGGCGTGGTGCAGAACATGCCGGAGTTCCAGAAGGCATGGGGCTGCAAGGCCGGGCAGCCCATGGTGGCCGAGAACGCCTGCCACGTCTGGTAGATCGAAGACCGCCGCTGTGTATTCAAACGGCGCGGCTTCAAGCCGCGCCGTTAACCAACATCCATGTGACAAGAGCGACGTTCGCCCCGCTTTTACTTCGTTGCTGGCGCGGAGCGCCGAGGCAGCTCCATTTCAATACCTTCCGGGGACACTACCGTCCCGACTTGCGCCGTCTTTGGTCGAGTCGTTAGCAGGGTTACGCGCGCAATGCCAGCCGTGTGCGCTGCATCCACAACGTTCACCAGGCTTGCGTAAGGTGCCCTGGCGTCAGCCTTGATGTAAAGAGTCTGCGTATGAGACAGGCGACCCTTGAGCTTCTCCGCCAACGAATCGGGCGTGACGGAACCGGCTCCCAAATAAATGGTGCCGTCATCTGTCACTGTGACAATCAACGCGTCCGACTTGTCTGCGTCAGGTACAGGCACCGCGCTGCTGGTCGGAACCAACTCCACGCTGATCCCTCTCTGCATTGCCTGTGCGCTGCTCTGCGGTGCTGCAGACATCGCAATTACAACCGCCAGCAATGCCGCGCTCCACAATCTGTTGTTCAGTTTTCCGAGATTATTTGTCTTAAGCCAAGTCATAAGATTCTCCTTGATAGCCGTTTCCGGCCGGTTATTCGTTTATTCCTCACTGCGCCTTCGCTCCGCCCAGTGACGCGGTTGCGAGTGTTCCACCCAGTCCCATGGTTTCGACCGCCGAAGACGGCACGATCACCATCGAACCTTTTTCCTTAATAGCCTCGTAGAGCATGTTCATGGCGCGCAGATGCAACGCCACGGGATTTTCCGCGTAGGATTCTGCAGCCTGCACAAAGCTGTCGGCGATTTCCTTTTCTGCCTGGCCGAGAATGATTCGCGCCTGCCGCTCACGCTCGGCCTGCGCTTGCCGTGACATGGCGTCTTCGAGCCCTTGCGGAATCCTCACGTCGCGGATCTCGACCGACTGCACCGTGATACCCCAGGGATTTGTTTTTTCGTCGAGAATGCGCTGCAACTCGCGGCCCAGCGTTTCGCGCTCAGTGATCATCTGCGCCAGCTCGTGACGGCCAATCGACTCACGGAGCGCCGTCTGGGCGCTCATGTTGATGGCCTCGATGAAGTTCTCGACTTCCAGGATGGATTTCTCCGCGTTCCACACCAGCCAGAACACGATGGCGTCGACATTGACCGGCACGGTGTCGCGAGTGAGTGTCGATTCCGCGGAAACGCTGGCCACGCGCACCCGCTGATCCACGTAGGCGCTTAACGTCTCCACGATGGGTACGATGTGGAACAGACCCGGCCCACGCAGGCCGACATAACGCCCCAAGCGCAGCACCGCGACCTTCTCCCACTGGCGCACGACTTTGATGGCGAAAAGGAGATAGACGCCCAGCACAGCGCCGGCGATCATCCCGGCAGGATGGTGAATGGCGGCGGTGACGATTGCGCCGGCTAACAGGCAGATGACAAACAGTGATCTTCCGATGCCGCTGATCTGACCGATTTCGATTTTCGTCATGGTCTATCTCCTTATCGTGGAATGAGGCACTAACTCGCGCAGACGGTCCAGCAGTTCTTCCACCGTGAACCCGGCAGCGCCGGCACGGGAGGCGAATTCGCTGGCCAGTTGGACCAGTTGCCGCTCGCGCTCCGCGCTGTTCCTGGTGATCTTTTTCTCGCTGATGAACGTCCCGGTTCCCTGATGGGTTTCGAGCATGCCGCTCAGTTCAAGTTCGCGGTAAGCGCGCAGAACCGTGTTGGGATTGATGGCCAGGTCGACGGCAAGCTGGCGCACGGTGGGAAGTTGATCGCCGGCGGAGAGAGATCCCGCTGCCATGCCGGCTCGAACCTGGTCGATGATCTGGCGGTAGACCGGAACTCCGCTGCGCAGGTCGAGCTTGAGCTGGAAAACCTGCGCGGAGGTGGAATTTCGTCCCATGTGAATCAGTGTACTATACGACTAGTACACTAAGTCAAGAGAAAAATTCGCCAATCCGCTCGCAGGCCTTCGTCGCTGGGTTTCCTTCAGCGCTTTGCCGGCGCCTTGAAGCCTTTGCGGCGCTGCTCACTGTAACGATGCAGCGCATCGAGGATGATGGGATAGGCCTCGGCCGCTGGGCGTATCTCGTCTACTTCGACGGCCTTGCCCTCAAGCTGTTTGTAATCCTGAAAGAAGCGCCGCAGCATGAGCATGCGGTGCGGCGGCATTTCTGCGGCTTCATAGTAGGAGTTGAACTCGGGATCTTCGGTGGCGACGGCAATGATCTTGTGGTCCTGCTTGCCGGCGTCGATCATGGTCATCAGCCCGATGGCACGGGCGTGGATGATGGTGAGCGGCACCACGGTTTCCTGGCAGAGCACGAGAACGTCGAGCGGATCATCGTCCTCGGCCAGCGTCTGCGGAATGAAGCCGTAGTTTGCGGGATAGTAAACGGCGGAGTAGAGAACGCGATCGAGCTTGATCAGGCCGCTGGCTTTGTCGAGTTCATATTTCACGCTCGATCCGAAAGGGATCTCGATCACGCAGTCGAATTCCTGCGGGAGTTTGTCGCCGGGAGTCACATCGTGCCAGGGATGAATCATGGGATTGTTGAACTAAGTTGTTTAGCTAAATTGTTGAGCTCGATCCCATTCTATCGGAGGACAAGGTCGAGCGGTCCTTCCAGAATCTTGATTCTGGCCGCGGTGTCGCGTATCGTCTTAGTGATCGCGAGTTCGCTCGCTCCAGTCGGTGCTTGCTTATGTCGAGCCAAGGCAAAACTTATCTCAAATTCGGTGGGGCCACGCTGCTGATTCTCTTCCTGCTGGGCTACCTCGCTTATACCGGAGTGCAGGACAGCAAGAGCTACTACGTCACCATCAGCGAGTTGCACAAGATGGGGAACGGCGCTTACTCCAAACGCTTGCGGGTCGCGGGGAATGTGCAGCCGGGCTCGATCAAGCGCACCGGAACCCACGTTGAGTTTGTGCTGATGGAACAGAATCAGTTGCTCTCTGTCGATTACACCGGAACCGAGGCGCCTCCTGATACTTTCAAAGACGATTCCCAGGCGCTGGCCGATGGCAGCTTTGGCCGCGATGGCGTTTTCCACGCCAAGGCACTCCAGGCTAAATGCGCCTCGAAGTATGCTCCGCGGCAACCCGGCACTCCTGCCAACGGGGCGCCATCGAACGAACCAGCTAAGAGCATGACGCAGGTGCAGACCGGTTCTCAAGCGGCCGTGGCTTCGAACTAGCAAGACATACTTGTCATCCCGAGCGCAGCGAGAGATCTCGGTTCCTGCCTGCACCGCCGCTTGGGCCGCTGCAGGCACACACCAAGATCCCTCGCTGCGCTCGGGATGACAGTCGCCGTTGCGCTCGGGACGATTGTTCCCGATGGAATACTGGTTTACCCGCGCTCGACTTCGCCGCAGGCTTTCGCTATCTTCTACCTTTCCAGTTGATCCCATGAATGTGAGCGCGTCCGAAACCGCGGCCTCGGCCGGAATCATCGTTGTCAGAAATCTGGTCAAACAGTTTGGCCGATTCGCTGCATTACGCGGAGTGAACGCTCAGTTTGACGGTGGCAAGTTCCACGTGATTCTCGGTGACAACGGGGCAGGGAAGACGACTCTGTTGCGCGCACTGGCGGGCTTGGCGAATCCCACGCGTGGCGAGATTTCCATCCTGGGCAGGAGTCCGCGCGAGGCCAGCCGCGAGATCGGCTACATGGCCCATCCATCCCTGCTGTACGACGAGATGAGCGGCCTGGAGAACCTGTGCTACTTCGCCCGCCTTTACGATATCGCCGGCGACGGCCGCTGCCGGCAGGTGATTCAGGCCGTGGGGCTCGACCCTGAGTTGTCGCGGCCGGTGGGGAAGTACTCGCAAGGCATGCGGCAGCGCTTGTCGCTGGCGCGGGCTATTCTGCACGATCCAAAGATTCTGTTGCTGGATGAGCCGTTCTCCAATGTCGATGTGCACTCGGCGCGCGAGATGGTTGGCCTGCTCAAGGGCATGCGCGACGCGGGCAAAACTATTTTCGTGGTCACGCACCAGGCTGCTCTGCTCGAAGGCGTAGCCGACGAATTTGTGTGGATGCAGGCCGGGCAGATCGTTGACCGCACTCGTCATCTTGCCCGCGATCTGAACCAAGGCAATCTGAACCGG
Source organism: Candidatus Sulfotelmatobacter sp. (assembly GCA_049584615.1). Lineage (GTDB taxonomy): Bacteria > Acidobacteriota > Terriglobia > Terriglobales > Acidobacteriaceae > Sulfotelmatobacter. The sequence continues at coordinate 13,452 of JBAUYE010000468.1, read as the reverse complement.
CCGGTGGGACCATGACCTCGTTCTGGTCGATCACGCTGGTCACGCTGGCCAAAGACATCCGCCTGGAGTGGCGCTCCAAGGATGCGCTCAACGCCATGCTGTTCTTCTCTTTGCTGGTGGTGGTGATCTTTGTTTTTTCGTTCGATCCTCTGGCAGAAGAATCGCGCCACATTGTCGGTGGCCTGGTTTGGGTGGCGTTCTTGTTTGCAGCGGTTGTTGCTCTGAACCAGACTTGGGCGCGGGAGCTGCGCAACCAGGTGCTCGATGCCTACCGCGTCTCTCCGGCTCCGGCCACTGCATTGTTTCTGGCGAAAGTGCTGGGGAACTTCATCATGGTCAGCCTGTTGGAAGCACTGATGGCGCCTCTATTCGTGATCTTTTATAACTTGCGCGTTCTCGGTCCAGCGTGGCAGTTGCTTCCCGTGGCGTTGCTGGGAACCTGGGCGCTGGTGGTGAACGGAACTTTTTTTGCGGCCATGTCGCTGCGCACGCGCAGCCGCGAACTCATGCTGCCTTTGCTGTTGTTTCCAATTTCGATTCCCGCCGTGCTGGGCATGGTCGCAGCCACCACAAATATTTTGACGGGTGAGAATCCAGCTCACTTCTTCATCGTATTGCTTCTCACCTACGATGTGGTGTTTACTACTGCTTGTCTGGCCTTGTTTGAAACGGTGTTGCAAGCGGAATGAAAAAGGCCTTCCCCATCCTGGCAGTTCTGACGTCTCTTTTGCTCGTCTACGCCTTCTATCAGGCTCTGTGGGTCGCACCGACGGACGCTCTGCAGGGCGACGTCTACCGCATCATTTACTATCACGTGCCTTCGGCTTGGACGGCCTTCCTGCTGTTCTTCATCAACTTTCTCGCTTCGATCGAATACTTGGCCAATGCGAAACCATCGACGCAGCGCGCCGCAAAGTGGATTGTGATCGCGATCGGAATCGTCGGCGTCATTGCACCGTTTATCCCGCAGGTGCGACAGCAATTGCCCGTCGGAATGTATCCCAGTTCAGTAGCCACTACGGCGCTGATCATTGCCGCTCTTTATTTCGTGATCGGAAAGTACTTCCCCGGACAGGATCTCGACGTGCTTGCGGTGACCACGGCGGAGGTAGGCGTGGTCTTCTGCACCATCGTTCTGGTGACCGGGCCTATTTGGGCGCGGCCGGTGTGGGGCATCTGGTGGGCCCCGGGAGATATTCGCCTCACTTCGACGCTGGTGTTGTGGCTGATTTACGTGAGCTATCTGGTGCTGCGGCGTTTCTCCGACAGCGCGCAGACCCAGAAGCTGGCAGCGGTGCTGGCGGTTTTTGGCGCGCTTGATGTGCCTCTGGTTTATTTCTCTATCTGGTTCTTCCGCACGCAGCATCCTCAACCTGTGATCGGTGGGGGGGGCTCGATCGATCCGCGGATGTTGCGTGTGCTGCTGATCAACTGGATGGCGTTTCTGTGTTTCGCATTTCTGGTTTGCAGGTCGCGATATCGCCTGGAGAAGCTGCGGCGCGAAGTGGAAGAGGCGGAAGTTCTCGAATCATTGCTCGAGCCTGCGGGCCCGGCCGAGCTGTCTTCCAAGGCTAAAGTTCCTCTAACTCGGGGGCCACAATGAATTCCATCAAGTTTCTGTATGCCGCCTACATCGCCACCTGGGTGATTCACGCTCTCTATCTCGGTGGCCTGGTGCGCCGCTACAGCCGCCTACGGCAGCAGATGAAGGACCTGGGGAAGTGAAAGGCGGCCTCGGGCTCCGGTCATCGGGCTTCGGCAAACCGGCACTGGCCCGCGCCTAGTGGTGACGCTTCTTTTGTGATCTAGATTGGCCGAAGCCCGAAGCCTGAAAGCCGAAGCCCGGCTTTCAGTTCGCCGCTTCCCGCTGCAGGGCATCGATGAAGTCTGTGCTGCCGCTGGAGCGAAGGAATTCGTAGTCCTCGATCATTGCGGCGGTTCCGATGCGCAAAGAGGGTAGCGGGGATTCCACGCGGATGACGCGCGCCGTGAAGCGCACCCGCACCGCGTCGGTCAGCGTGATATGGGGCGGGAAAGTAAGAGTGACCTCGCAGCGGGTTCCGGCCGCGACCGGGCGGTCCAGATAAAAGAAGACTCCGCGGGCACTCACATTCTGGGTTTCGGTTTGGAATTCGTTGCCCTGATCGTTTTCCTGAACGAGGCGAACCACTGCCGGCAGGCGCATATCAAAGCGCCGCATCATCCGCCGTTCCTGAGCGTCCGGTTGCATCCGTTGCGAATATTCCGAAAGCATTGTTCCTCGATGAAGACGAATCTAGAATGCAGTCCGGAAATCAACCTTCAGGCTGGGTAGATAGGCTCCGCCCCTCGACAGGCCCTGACAACCTTCAATGTATAGAATCGCCAGCGCTTTGCAAGAGCAAAAAGGCTCTGGAACTGATTCGGTAACTGTTCAACGGATCGGAGCCTGGGCGCAGCGACAACAGATCCGGACAGCTCTTTATGAGCAATCGCGCTGCCATCGGCTGCCCGTACCGCGTTCTGCTAATCCGCGACGAATCAGCGGCTTCTGGTTGCCTTGACCCCGGTTGCGTATGGGGAATGCAGACCTTTGCAGAAACCACGCTCGCCGCGCTGATCTGCAATTCGCTTCATTCCACTTTCGTGCCACGGATATTTCGTACGCCTGCCCGGCATCTTTCCATGTCACAAAACGCATCTGACAACTCCGGGTGCCGTGTCGGGCTTCGCTTGGCATGGGCTTGACTCGGTAGTGTCCTAATAGTGCAGTGTTAGGACACCACCCTTGACTCGGCTGGCTTGACTTGGCTATCCATCAGATGTTTAAGTAGTTGTTTGCTTTCCGCCAGTTACAGGTGACAGTTCAGCAGCGGGCGGTTTCGCCGGTGCCGGGTAAGTACTGACTCGTGCGCCGTATCTACTCTCTCCAAGTCTATTGAGAATGGTCGGGTGCATCGGAGGAAAAGCGTGATGGGTAATGGCCGTTGGTCGGGAGAAAGCTTGGGAAAAACTTTGGAGAAAGATTCCGGAAAAAGCCTGTTATGGGTTCGTGCTCTTGGGGGGCTGGTCGTGCTGCTGGTGGCGGGTTCGGTGTTGCTCGGATTGGGTTCCCGCCGCTATGCCCAGAAGTCGGTGGCTCAGCGTTCCGCTTTTTCTCCGAGTCCGGCGTTGTCTAAACTGTCTCTGAAGTCGAAATCAGAGTCGCGCGCCATCCTCGGACAGTTGCCGCTCATCTTCGAGCCTAACCAGGGCCAGGCCGATCCTCAGGTGAAATTCCTCGCGCACGGCGCGGGATACAGTCTCTTCCTCGATAGCGACACCGCCCTGCTGGCCGTGCAGACTGCGCCTTCATCATCATCGTCAGCAAAGCATAACGAACAGTTCGTGCGGATGAAGCTGGTGGGCGCCAACCCTGCGGCAGCCCTCGCCGGAGCCGATGCGCTGCCCGGCAAGAGCAACTACATGATCGGCAACGATCCGCAGAAATGGCACAGCGGCATTCCGCAGTTTGCCGGAGTTCACTACGCCGGCGTTTATCCCGGGATCGATCTCGTTTTTTACGGAAACCAGGGTCATCTGGAGTATGACTTCCGGGTCGCTCCCGGCGCCAACGCGTCGCAAGCCGAACTGGAATTTGATGCGGCGAGCAAACTGAAACTGAAGGTGAGCCGTGGAGATCTGATCCTCACGGGCAACAACGACGGAGGCCTGCGCCTGCGGGCGCCTCAGGTCTACCAGCGCGACGGAAGCCGCCACGTGCCGGTCACCGGACGCTTTGTTCTGCGCGCCGCGAACCGCGTTGGTTTCGAAATCGGGCCTTATGACCGCAGCCGTGAGCTGATCATCGATCCATTGCTTGATTTTTCGACGTACTTCGGCGGCAAGGGCACGGAAACTTCACCGTCGGTCGCGGTCAACGGGAACGGCAATATCTATATCGTCGGTTCGACCACATCGCTGCCAAGCCAGTTTCCACTGGGTACGACGGCTCCCACGCAACTGGGCACCGCCCCCAACATCTTCGTCGCCGAGATCAATCCTTCGCAGCCGCCGTCGGTCGTTTATGCGACATTTCTCGGCGGCAGCGGAGGTCCTGGAGCCGACACCAGCGTCGGCATCGGCGTCGATGCCGGCGGCAATGCCTACCTCGTCGGCAACACCGGTTCCACCGACTTCCCGACCTTCGGCATTCCTTACCAGACTGGGGCTGAGGCTACTAGCGCTAAGACTCTGTGCGCGCTCTCGCCCACTTGCACGGCGGTGTTTGTCAGCGTGCTCAACCCGGCGGGCTCCGCCCTCCTCTATTCCTCTTACCTCTCCGGCAATGGCGACGACCAGGCCAGCGGGATGACGATCGACACCAAGGGCGACGTGTTCCTCACCGGCACCACGACTTCGCAAGACCAGCCAACATCCGTTAGCATCGCTTTTCCCGCAACCTACTTCCCAGTACCATACCAGCAGATACCGAAGACGAGCCTGCAGTTCTTCGTCACAGAGGTAGATACCAGAAACCCGAATAGTGTGGGCGGCATTGCGTATTCCACGTATTTCGGCGGAGGCACACCGACTCCCGTTGCAGCCAACTGCGGCGCCCCGCCTTGCAACGTGGGCGGCGGCATTGCCGTCGATGCAACCGGCAATATGTATTTCAGCGGCACAACGAATTTCTACAATAGCGGCCAGGGCCAATTCGGAGACAGCAGTCTGTCGAATGACTTTCCCATCGTCAACGCATATCAGCCCTGCCTGGATACGGTTCCACCGACGGTCCTCACCAATCCATATGTGTGCGCGGCGCCGACCACCGGCGGCGCGCCCTATCCGACCGATGCCTTTGTGGCCAAAATCAATCCCCTCGGGGCCGTGGGCACGCAGCTGCTTTTCTCCACTTACTTCGGTGGCGCGGGGAACGAGACGGGACCCGCTATTGCGATTGATTCCGGTGCGGCCAATATTTATTTGACCGGGGAGACCAACTCCAGCGCTTTCAACCTCCCCACTGGGATCGCGCCCTTCCAGTTGTGCCTGGATACCCCTCCACCCAATGTGTCGTCGTGTCCGACCATTGCGTCCCCCGCGCCTTTTGATGCCTATGTGGCGCGCATGACCAACCCCACGCAGAATGGCTCCGGCACTCCAGTGGACGTGGCCCTCACCTATTTCACTTATCTGGGTGGAACAGGAAACGATAGTGCCTCTGCCATCGCCGTGTTGGATTCGCAGAGCACGACGCTCAACGACGTTGTTCTCACCGGAACGACTGCTTCGACCGACTTCCCCACTACCATCGGCGCATTCCAGACCACGCTCAACGGAGCGCAGAACTCCTTCTTTTCGCAGATTAACGCGACCACGACGGTGAACCAAAATCAGACTGGCTCTTTCTCCACTTATCTCGGTGGCAATGGCGTGGATCGCGGCACCGGCATCGCAGTCGATCCCGATTTGAATTCTTATTTTGTCGGCGATACGACTTCGGGCAATGTCAACGGCTTGGGCACGTTCGAAACCAAGAATGCCCTGCAGACCACGCTCAACGGAACCCGCAATGCGTTCGTGGTCGAACTGGGAACCGCGTCTAGCTTGAGCATCGCATGCCTGGGGCAATGCGTGTCCCCGAACGCGCCAATCGTAAGCGCTGGCAATCAAGTCACGGTCACCTTTACGGTGGCGAACCAAGGGCCGGACCCAGCCACCAACATCCAGGTAAGCGGCAACGTTCCGCTTTCCGAGGGAGTCACGTTCAACAGCGCGACGGTGGGCTCAGGCACCTGCAGCGCGCCGAGCAGCAACGGCGTAGTTTGTCAGATCCCTACGCTGCAATCCGGCGCCCAGGCGACCGTCACCTTTGTCGTGACGCCGAATGGAACCTGCAGCAACTGTTCGGTTACAGGAATAGTCTCCAGCGCCAACGACACGAATACCAGCAATACGGCCACGGCCTCGTTCACGGCAGGCGGTTATACCGTAGCCGTCAGCCCCCCATCCGTGACCGTGGCCGCTGGCCTGCCCGCACAATATGCCGTGAGTTTGACTCCATCCCAGGGCGCGTTCCCGGCTAATGTCACGCTCAGTTGCAGTGCTCTGCCCAGCGGGGCGGGCTGCGGCTTTAGCTCAAGCACGGTCTCGCTGAGCGCTGGCGGCACTGCTTCGGTTGCCCTGAACCTCACTACGACTGCGCAGCCTGAGACCACGATCAGTTCAACCGGATGGCGCCACCCGATTTACGCGTTCTGGCTGATGGTTCCAGGGATGGCTCTGTTGGGGCTGGGTTCCGGCGGCAAAGCTGGTGGGAAGAGGATGAAGCGTTTGTGGGGTTTACTCGCGCTCTCGGTACTCTTTGCCACAGTTCTGCTGCAGCCTTCTTGCAGCACCGGCAAAACCCAGCCGACAGTGAGCGGAACTCCCTCGGGCACCTACGCTCTCACCATCACGGCCACTTCAGGAACGTTCACCGAAAGCGTGCCGTTCAGCCTGACAGTGGTCCCGTAAGCTGCAGCGCGAGCCGTTCGGGAAGATGTAGGATTGCCTAGCGTGGCTCTAAGCCCCGGCGGAAAGCTTGTGGTGGCTCTTGGCCTCGGCGATTCCATACTGCCGAATCTTGTAAAGCAGAGCCTTGTAGCTGATCTGCAGAAGGGCCGCGGCCTGTTTGCGGTTCCAGTTGGTCTGCTCGAGCGCTTGCCGGATGGCCTCGCCTTCGGCTTCGTCTTTGGCGCTGCGGGCCAGAGATTTCAAACCGCCGCTTGCTTCGCTTCTCGTTCCGGGATCTCCCCGGCCCCCGCCGTTGCCGTCGTTGCGGGGCTGCAATTCCGCAACCGCCAGATTTTCATCCCCGAGAATTAAATAGCGCTTCAGAAAATTGTTCAGCTCGCGCAGATTGCCCGGCCAGGAATGCGCCTGGCACGCCTCGAGCATCGCGGGAGAAAGCGGCAGCTGCGGCCGCGCGTAACGCTCGGCCATGCGCGTCATGAAGTGCTTCAGCAGAACTGGAATCTCTTCCTTCCGCTCACGCAGCGGCGGGAGCGACAGCGTAAATGCGTTGAGGCGGTAGTAAAGATCTTCACGCAGCCGTTTTGCAGCCAGAGCCTGCGGAATGTCGATGTTGGTGGCGGCAAGGATGCGCACGTCCACGCGGACGACGGAGCGGCTGCCCAGCCGCGAGAACTGCTGATCTTGCAATACGTGGAGCAGCTTAGCCTGCAGTGCCGGCGGCATCTCGCCGATTTCATCGAGCAGAATCGTACCCTTGTTGCATAGTTCGAACTTGCCCGGCTTGGCGTGCGTTGCTCCGGTAAATGCTCCCGGCTCGTAGCCAAAGAGTTCGCTTTCCAGCAGATCGGCCGGGACGGCCGCGCAATTTACTTTCAGGAACGTGCGGTGGGCGCGCGGCGAGAGCTTGTGGACCAGGCGAGCCAGCACTTCCTTGCCGGTGCCGCTTTCGCCCAGAAGCAATACCGGAATATCCACATTCGCGACCAGAGCGGCTTGCGAGCGGATCTTGCGCATGACCGGGCTGGCCGCGATGAAGAATGTATCTTCGCCGACTTCCTCGACTTCCCCTCCGACCGGCATCTTGCCCTGACCGAGGCACTGGTTGACCACCGCATCCAATTCCGCTTTCTGGAAGGGTTTGGTGAGGTAATCCTGTGCCCCCAGGCGCATGGCCTGCACAACTTTCTTGGTATCGTTGACGCAGGAAAGCATCACAACTTTCACACCCGGCCGCTTCTGCCGCAGTTGCTCGAGCGTCTCCAGGCCGTCGATGCCGGGCATCAGGACATCGAGCAGCACGAGATCGGGCTCCATGCCTTTGTCCACGCGCTGCAGAGCTTCTTCGCCGGTCGACGCGGTTTCCACTTTGTAATCATCGACCTCGAGCAGCGTCCGGATATAGCGCAGCATGGCCGGTTCGTCATCCACCAGCAGAATCTTGGCCGTCTCGCTCATCGCCTTCTCGCTCATCGAGTCTTTCCTTTGCCCGCTGCGCTCGGGACCGGTTTGAAGGGAATGAGGAAGGAGAATTTGCAGCCCGCCCCAGGATCGCTTTCCACCCAGATTTTTCCGCCCATGCCTTGCACCAGGCGGCGCACGATCGCTAAGCCCAGCCCCATGCCCTCCTGGTTTTCGGTTCCCGGCAGGCGGAAGAAATCATCAAATACTTCCTGTTGATACTCCGCTGGAATTCCTGGTCCCGTATCGGACACGCTCACCTTCACGGCATTCGGTTGCGAATTTTCCTGTCGTCGCCGCTCGCCAGCGGACGCCGGCTGGGCTGCGGCGCGGCGTTCCCACATGTGAGGTTCCGCATGCAGCCAAACTGTGCCGGCGCGCGGAACGAATTTGAAAGAGTTCTCCAACAGATTCGAGATTACGCGCTCCAGCTTGGGAGAATCAAAAGGAAAAACCGGCAGCTTGTCGTTCGCCAGAAAGTAAAGAGCCAAGCCTTTTTCCTGAAAGCGGGTTGACCACAAGCGGCATACGTCTGACAGGCAGTCGTTGATGTTGCCCACGGCAAACTGCATCTTGAGCCCGCCGGTCTCGAGAGCGCTGTAGGTCAGGAAGTCCTGAATGAATTGTTGCAGGCGCTTTCCGCTCGACTGCATATCGCGCAGCACTTCCCGCTGGCGGTCGTTCAACGATCCCAGCTTCTCGCTCTGCAGTAATTCGACATAACCATTCAAAATTGCGAGCGGCGTTTTCAGATCGTGCGCCGCGGAGCCAAGAGCATTGGTGGTGCGTTGGAATCGCTCCTGCAACTCGGAGTGCGCTTGTTGCAACTCGGCCACATCGAGATTTCCTTCCCCTGGTGCAGCGGGCAGGGGCGTGCCTGTCTTTGCTTTGCCAAGCTCGGAGACAGAAATATTCTTTTGCGCGGTGGCCATAGCCATAAAAGGACGGTCTAACACAGAGGGAGGAGGACTCGACTTGCTGACGCAAAACCCTGTACAAAAATCGTATGCTAGGCCAGTTTTCCCTGTCAACGAAAAATGCAACCTGATTACCCAAGTGTGGCAAAACCTTGCACTTAATCATCGAGTCGGACGATAAGTATCCTTTCGGTGGGCGGAGGCCACGGGATGTCGGAAGCAGGTGCAACCGCCCCACTTTGACGGCGTTAGCCCTCCCAGCACCCGGAGTTGACCGGAAGGCTTGGGGTTTCATCCCAGTTGCTTCTTGGATTTGGCTCATAACTCAGAATTTGGCCCCTAAGATGCTGGAAACGCTGGGTTAAACAAAATGGGAAGGGGTGTGCGTGAACGGCCTGAACGGTAGGACTGGTAAGAGTGCAGTGCCAGAGCGTCGGCGGTGGCCTCGCCTGCCATTGGCGATTCCGGTCTTTGTCAGAAGCGGAGCAGAAACGGGAAAAGGATTCCTGGAGTTTGCCACCGCCCTCAACGTTTCCGCCGGGGGCATGCTGGTTGCCGTTCGCCGCTCAATCCCCTCCACAGCGCAGGTTTTGCTCGAGATCCCCAGCGCTCCCCTCGCTGCCTTGGCGGCCTTGCCGCGAGTCGCACGAAGCCTCCGCGCGAAGGTGTTGCGCATGCAGCACGGGGAGGGTTACAACCTGGTCGGCCTAAAATTCTCCCGGCCGCTGCTCAATTCTCACGCCACCGTCCGTCCGCTCCGGCGGAAGCTCGCTTCTACGGTGTGAAAATATTTTCCCTCGCCCATCGACCATTCTCCGCCATGGTTCCCGCCTGCTGGTTACCCATCGCTTCACCTCCCAATCTTTAGTAAGTTGCTTTTCGTCAATCACATAGACTAGGCTGGGAGCATACGTGTCAGTTCCCGCGGGTTTGGTTCTCCGGGTGCACACTACCCCCATAAGGCTATGCTGCGGTAGCTCCTATGCAGCTTGGAACACTTATGAGCCCTTCAAATCCAGTCAGCGCACTAATCCAGCCCCTGGGCGAGATGCCCCCCGATTCCGTCGTGTTCGGCGGCACCGAAGCCATGCGGGCCCTGCGGGAGCGGCTGGCCAAGATCGCCGGCGCCAACGTCCCGGTATTGATCCAGGGAGAAAGTGGCACAGGCAAAGACATTATCGCCCGCATGATCCACGCCGCCTCGCCGTGGAAGACGGGTCCGTGGGTGAAGGTGAATTGCCCGGCGATTCCCGGCACGCTTCTCGAAAGCGAATTGTTCGGCTACGAAAAAGGAGCCTTCACCGGCGCCTACGGCACCAAGCCCGGCCGCGTCGAAATGGCGCACCGCGGCACTTTGTTTCTTGATGAGATTTCCGAACTCGACATGGCCCTCCAGTCGAAGCTGCTGCAATTACTGCAGGATGGACAATTCTGCCGCATCGGCGCACAGGAAGACAAGAAAGTTGAAGTGCGCGTGGTTTGCGCCACCAATCGCAAACTGGAAGAAGAGATCGCCGCCGGCGCCTTCCGCTCCGATCTTTTCTATCGCATCAATGTCGTGAATCTGCACATGCCGCCATTGCGCGAGCGTGCCTCCGACATTCCGCAACTGGTCAGCTATTTCCTCGAATACTACAACCACAAATTTAACTCGCGCGCCAACCCGCTCTCCGCCGACCTGATGAACGCGCTGAAGAAATATCATTGGCCGGGCAACGTCCGCGAGCTGGAAAATCTGATGAAGCGCTACGTAATTCTGGGCACCGAGGAGTCCATCTCCGGCGATCTGCGTCCGCAGCCCCAGGATTTCTTCACCGCCGATATTTCCGTCGACGGTCCCATTTCGCTGAAAAAAATTACCCGGCAGGCGGTGCGGGAACTGGAAGGCAAGATCATTCTCAAAGTGCTGCAGCATCACCACTGGAACCGCAAACAGGCCGCCCGCGCTTTGGGCATCAGCTACCGCGCGTTGTTGTATAAAATCCGCGACGCCGGCCTGCCCTCAAACCGCGCTCCGCGCCTTCCCGTCCAGGAAGAAGAAACAATCCAAACCATAGCCGCTGACTGAGCAATACCACGGTAGCCGCGAGTCTTCGCGGGCAGCGTCCGTTGCTAAGGCTGTTGCCCCATCAGCGCGCGACAGTGAAAAGCGATCTGCTTCTCCTCCTGCGTGGGCACAACCTGAATCTTGTCGGCCGTGACGCCAAGCACTTCCAGGCCCGCCGTTGCTGCGGAGCGAATGCGTTCACTGTGCTCTCCGATGCCTCCGGTAAAAACCAGAAGATCAATTCCACCCAGCAGAGCAACGTAGGCGCCGATTGCTTTTCGCACCGCAGTGGCAAAAATATCCAGCGCAAGAATGGCACGCGGATCGTTCCCCACGGTGCGTTCTTCTAGTGCCTTCACGTCACTCTCACCGGCTGAGAGCGCAAACAGGCCGCTCTGATGGTTCAACAAATCCTCAAGCTCGTTCGCGCCCAGCTTCTCATTGCGCATGAGGTAGAGGAGAACGCCGGGGTCGAGATCGCCGGAGCGTGTGCCCATTGGGATGCCGCCCGTGGGCGTGAGCCCCATGGTGGTGTCGACCGAATGCCCGTTGCGTAGAGCGCAAAGGCTGGCTCCGTTGCCGAGGTGCGCGAAGATGGCCCGTTCGGGAAGCCTCAAGCCGAGCCGGCGCACGAGCGACTCATAGGAGAGGCCGTGAAAACCATAACGGCGAATTCCTGCGTCGAAATAACGCTCCGGAATCGGCAGATGCGACGCCACTTCCGGCATGGTTCGATGAAAAGCGTCGTCGAAGCAGGCGCAATGCGCCGCCGAAGAAAAAATCGCCTGCGCCGCAGTGATGAGCGCCAGCGCCTGCGGAATGTGCAGCGGCGCGAAATGAACCGCTGCGCGCAGTTGGTCGAGAACCTGCGGGGTAATGAGCTGGTGCGTGAGCAGGTGTGGGCCCCCGTGCACTACGCGATGTCCCACAGCCACAGGCGCGGTGTGAATATGCTCCTGGATTGCCGCGGCCAGAGCAGTGAGGGCATCGCTCTGCGACTCATGAATTCTCTCCTCCCCGACCAGAGCCGTTCCGTCGGAAGAGCGAATGTTCAGCGTGCCGTTACCGCGTCCAATGCCTTCGGCGCTTCCCGTCAGCACAGCTTCTTCATCGCTCGCGCCGCGGCGGTAGATGCCGAACTTCAGCGATGAAGAGCCGCTGTTGAGAACCAGGATCAGATCGTCTTTTGCAGCCGGCCCTTGCGCCATGGCTAGCCCGGCCACTTCCAGTTGCGGATCTCTTCCTTGTCGATGCCTTCGGCGTGCGCGTAATTGACACTGTCGATGATCTGGTCTTTCAGCCATCCTTTGACATGCGCTCCGATCGGCTGCAGGCGCGGAACTCGGTCGATCACATCGATCGCCAGATCAAAGCGGTCGATCTGGTTGAGAATGGCGAGTTCAAGTGGCGTGTTGATATTTCCTTTTTCCTTGTATCCGCGAACGTGAAAGTTGTCATGATTCGTGCGGCGGTAACTGAGTTTGTGGATCAGCGCCGCATAACCGTGGAAGTTGAAGATCACCGGCTTGTTAGTAGTGAACAGCGAATCGAAGTCCCGGTCCGAGAGTCCATGCGGATGTTCGCTCTCTGGCATGAGTCGGAAAAGATCGACGACGTTGACGAACCGGATCTTCAGATCAGAAAAGTGCTCCTTCAGGATCGCGACCGCAGCGACCGCCTCCATGGTCGGGATGTCCCCTGCGCAAGCCATCACGACATCCGGTTCGGCGCCTTCGTCGGTCGAAGCCCAGTCCCAGATGCCGATGCCCTTCGTACAGTGGTTTACGGCTTCGTCCATGGTGAGGTACTGAAGGTGATCCTGCTTGTCGGCGACGATGACGTTGACGTAATCCCGGGAGCGCAGGCAATGATCCGTCACACTGAGCAGACAGTTCGCGTCCGGCGGTAGATAAATGCGGACAATATCCGGGCTCTTGTTCGTGACCACATCAAGGAACCCGGGATCTTGATGGGTGAAGCCGTTATGATCCTGCCGCCAAACCAGAGATGTGATCAGGATGTTGATCGAAGGAACGGGAGCGCGCCAGGAAATCTCTTTCTTCGATTTCTCCAGCCATTTGGCGTGCTGGTTAAACATGGAATCGATCACATGCACAAAGGCTTCGTAGGTCGAGAAAAATCCGTGGCGGCCAGTGAGGACGTAGCCCTCAAACCAGCCTTCCAGGGTGTGCTCGCTCAGCATCTCCATGACGCGGCCGTAAACATCGAGCTCGCCGCCATCGGCGTCTTCCGGCTTGAATTCAGCGAGCCACGTCTTCTTCGAAGCCGCATAGATCGCCGTGAGGCGGTTGGAAGCCGTTTCATCCGGACCAAAAACACGGAACGAATTCATGTTCCGCCGCATCACCTCGGCAAGAAAGTGTGCCAGCACGTCCGTGGGGGGAGCATAACTCCCACCCGGCACCTTTACCTTGACGGCGTAGTCGCGAAAGTCCGGCAACTCGAGTTCCTTGCGCAACAATCCGCCGTTTGCGTGTGGATTGGCGGAGATGCGGCGCGTACCCGAGGGCGCAAGTGCCTGCAGTTGCGGCA
>JBAUYE010000467.1:0-22143 GCA_049584615.1 Candidatus Sulfotelmatobacter sp. | reverse complement strand
AATCTACTGTGTAGGACGCGATGGCGGGAGCACCTAACGAAGAAGATTGCATTTGCAAATGAATGAGGGTGAGGAAGCGGTTGGAGGTTAGAGCGCCAAGAAAAAGACTCTGCTTGCTCTCTCGGTTGTAGATAAGCTGGCTGCCTACGGCGCGGTGCATGCCCTGAGGAGCTTTTCCTAAATCGTAGATCTGCAACGGCGGCCAGTCTTCGCTGAAGCTATCGGAGAGAATGCGGTCGGCGCTCTCTGGGCCACTGAGATCGATGATTTCGTTTCCGACGGCGTCGACGCTTCGGATACTTTGGATTGTCGACGGCTTGCCCGTGTGATTTCGTACTTCGGCTTCGATTGCGGCGAAAGCCCTTCCCTCGTAGATCTCTAGCGTGTATGCGAGATCGGGGAGCTGCGGAAGCCCCGACGAAGTGACGGTAATTTTCTTGCCGTGGCCGAGAGCGTCTTCAAAATTCGATTGAGATATCGCGTGCTGCGGATAATCCGTCGATTTAACCCATTTGTGATCGATCTCTGCCGCTACTCGGGCGTGCAGGATAGTGTGTCCCCCACTTCCTGGCCGGATCTCGTAGGTGCCGTCGCCCGGCTGAACTGCCACAGAAAGGCCCTCGATGGAAACGACAACCGGAGAAGCCTTGGACGGGTCGGGAGAGCCGAGACAGCCCGCGACCAGGATTAGCGCGCAGGCCATCGAGAGAAAACCACAAAGAGTATGCCGGATCATAAAATCCTTTCGTTGTTGAACGGCCAGGTAGCTTTCCACTTTGCCCAGACGAAAAAAACCAGAACACCGGTGAGTAGCGTCAATAAGCCGATTTTGATGTAGAGCCAGCCCGAGGTCAGAAAAACATAGGCCCACCCAAAGAAAGCAATGACCATGGGAATGGGATAAAACCACATTTTGTATGGCCGCGCGCTGTCGGGAAACTTTCGCCGCAAGAGTGGAATGGCAAACAGCTGTCCGAGAAACTGCACGAGGATTCTGGTGGTGATCAACGCGCTGACGAGCTGATCAAGCTTCAGAAAAGCGCAGGCAATTGACACAGCGCCGAGAACCAGCAGCGAAACCTGAGGATAGTTTTTCGTGGGATGCAATTGTGCGAACGGGCGGAAGAAATAGCCGTCAATGGCCGCCGCATACGGAATTCGTGAATATCCTAGAAGAAGCGCAAACACGGCGCCAAAGGCCGACCAGAGGACGAAAATAGTCACCACGATGGCGGCGCCTCTGCCGTAGAGACGCTCCATGAAGTCGGAAACGATGAAGTTCGAATGAATTCCTTCGCGCCACGGCACCACTCCGATCAAGGCGAGATGCAGGGCCAGATATCCTACACAGCAGACTGCTAGGGAGTACAAAATCGATCGCGGCACTACGTAGGATGGATTCTGCACTTCATCGCCGATGTAGCACACATCGTAATATCCCAGGTAGTTGTACACGGCAATCAGGGTGGCGCCGCCGAGGCCGAGCACGAAGCCACGATTAAAAGCCATCGCCCCGGGAGGAAAATCGAATGCGCGGTGGGCGTTGAAGTGGAAAAAACCGGTGACGGTAACCGTCACCATCGCGAGCACGGTGCCGATCCAAACTGTAATGGTGGCCTTCCTCAGGAATGTCATCTGCCGGCACAGGAGGAACAAAGCGGCGAGGCCTGCGGCCACGGCTACGTATTGTTGGCCTCGAGCGGTCAAGCCTGGCCAGAGGTAGGAAGAATAGTTTCCGAATCCGATCATCCCGGATGCGATTTCCAAAGGTCCGCTCAGAACGAACTGCCAGATGAAAAGAAAAGCCATGAGGCGGCCCCAGCTTTGATGGCCGTAGGCTTCGCGAAGAAAATGGTAGCTGCCGCCGGAGCCGGGCAACGCCGCGCCCAGTTCGCTCCATATCAGCCCGTCGGAAATCACGATGAACGCGCCGGTTACCCAGCCCAACATGGCTTGTGGGCCGCCCATGGACGCCATCAATAGTGGGATGGTGATGAAGGGACCAATGCCAACCATGTTGGAGATGTTCAGAGCCGTGGCATGAAGTAAACCGAAGGCGCGCGTGAGGTGAGGTTGCGGTTCAGTCTTCATGGGGCGAGGACATATTA
Organism: Candidatus Sulfotelmatobacter sp.; assembly: GCA_049584615.1. GTDB lineage: Bacteria > Acidobacteriota > Terriglobia > Terriglobales > Acidobacteriaceae > Sulfotelmatobacter. The sequence goes on along the minus strand of JBAUYE010000467.1, from coordinate 20,035 downwards.
GAACAAGTAGGTGACAAGCGGCGGCTTGCAAGATAAATTGAGTCTGCTTGTGATGAGCGTTGACGGCGTGTCCCGGCAGTCTGGATGAAATGCCTTTCGTGTTAAAGCAGCAGGAATCGAAAACCCATCATGAGTCTGCTTGCGGTTGATATCGGTTCGAGTCGATGCAAAGCGGTGGCGTTTGCGGTGACCGGCGAGATACTTGCCCAGCATGCCTGCGCGTACGCACCGGAGTTCCCTGCGCCTTCGCAGGCAGAGATGGACGCCGAGCGTTTTTGGCAGGCGCTGTGCGCTTGTTCGCAGGCAGTGTCGAAGAGCCTTACTGATCCCGTTCAAGCGCTATGCCTCTGTTCGCACGGCGAGACTTTCGTGCCAGTCAATGAACGTAATGAGGCGATCGCTCCGGCGGTTCTCAACCAGGACAATCGCGCTACGGAAGAAACGGTGCAGCTCGAAGCTACATTCGGGAGGAGGCGCCTTTTCGAAATTACTGGCCTGGTGGCTCATCCCATGTATCCGGTGCTGAAGATTCTTTGGTTGCGGAAGCACCGGCCACAGATGTTCGCTTCCTCCGTTCGGTTTGTTAGTGTGATTGGATATTTGCTCTCACGGCTCGGACTACCTGCGTATATCGATTATTCGTTGGCCTCCCGCTATCTGGCATTTGATATACGGCGGCGAGAGTGGTCCGCGGAAATTCTTGCGGCCACGGAAATAAGTGCTGAATGCTTGCCCGTTGCTGTGCCGGCTGGAACGATCGCTGGAAAATTAAACGCTGCTGCTGCGAGTCAACTTGGTCTCTCGTTTGGGACCATCGTGGTGATGGGAGGTCACGATCAGCCCAGCGGTGCGTTGGGCGTGGGCGCGATTGATGCGGGCCGCGTGGCGGACTCGATCGGAACTTACGAATGCCTGGCAGCAGCTTCTGATGAGCCTAGCTTGACGGATGCGGCGCTGGCGGCGTCTCTCAACTCTTATTGTCACGTGGTTCCGGATAAGTTCGTCACGCTGGCTTATTTTCCGTCGGGAATCATGATGAAGTGGTTTCACGATCTGCTGTATGGTGAAGCGTGCGGTGAAGGCATTCCCGCGGAAGGCGGGGATGCATTTGACGCGGAGTCGACCCACTACGCCGGGCTGGAACGCGGCGCGACGGAGGGTCCGACAGGACTTTGCATTACTCCCAATCTGATCGGCACGTGCAATCCTGACTTCAATCCGCATGCGCGCGGAATCATTTCCGGCTTGAGCGCGAACACTACCCGCAGCCAGATTTATAAAGGCATTCTGGAAGGGCTGGCTTGTGAACTGTCACAGATGACTCAGATTCTTGCAAGTGCGGTGGGAGAGTTTCGGGACATTTATGTTACCGGTGGAGGTTCGCGGTCGGTTCTTGGTTTGCAGTTGCGTGCGGCGTTGTCGGGTCGGCGGCTGCATGTGATGAAGTGTCCGGAGGCGGTGTGCCTGGGTGGGGCGATTCTTGCGGGAGTCGCGGGCGGAGAATACGGAAGCTTGCGGGAAGCCGTGGAAGGGGTTGTCCGCGAGGTTTCTGTTATTTCTCCAGACAGGGCGATTGCGGCGGCCTACGCGCAACAGGTAAAACAATACCGCCACTTGCGTTCAGCGCTTACGGCGATCACAAGCTGAGAAGTCCAGAAGCGAAGGGGAGCAACGGTGATACAGGCGACAATCGGATTCATAGTTTTTGGAGTTCACAAAGATGGGCTGAAGGACCCCATGGGCACTCCGTTCATTGATGCCGCGTTGGTTCGGAGAGCCAAGAGTGCACTGGTTGCGGCGGGTCTGAAAGTTATTGAGCATGACGTGGTTGTCGCCAGCAAAGACGAAGCCCGGGCTGCATTCAAGAAAATGAAATGCGACGATGCCATCGACGCGATCGTTCTATTTTCCGGGACATGGGTCTGGGCGGCGCATCTGGTCGCCGCGATTCGCGATTACTGCGGCAGCGGCAAGGGCTTGCTCCTATGGACGCACCCTGGCTCTCAAGGCTGGCGGCCGGTTGGCGGATTGGTGCTGCACGGAGGTTTGCTCGAAATCGGCGTGGCGCACAAATTTGTATATGGAGGTCTCGAGGAGCCCGACACCGTAAGGAAGATCGTCAGTTATGCGCGGGCTTCTCATATGAAGAACTTCTTGAACATGTCGACCATCGGCACATTTGGCGGGCGCGGGATGGGACAAACCTGCGGCGCTGCCGATCCTTCGCAATGGATGAGAATGTTTGGCGTCGATATCGACTCCCGCGACACCACGGAATTGAAACTTGCTGCGGAAGAGATCTCGGCGAGCGAACTGGATGAACTTCAGCCCAGGTTGAAGCAGCTGTTTGGCAAGCCGCCGGAACGTAATGCAGTGACCGAGCGCTCGATGCGTTTATACCTCGCACTGAGAAAGCTTGTTGCGAAAGAAAAGTTTGATTTCTATACGATTCAATCCTTTCCCGGACTGGCCGGCGATTACTCTGCCAGTTGCTTTGCGCAGAGCATGATGCTGGAAGATGGGGTCGGCACTTCTACGCTGGGCGATTTCAATACTGCTTTGACCGTTCTGCTGCTCACCAAGTTGAGCAAGGAGAGGGTATATTACGGCGACTTGCAGCACATTGATAAAAAGACAAAGGAAATCAAGATCATCGGGGATGGGGCTTGTCCGCCTTCGTTGGCCAGCAAGCTGGGTCCGGCTGGATTTTCGGAACACGGAATCCCGACCGAGGGCGAAGCGGGTGGCCTGTCTGTGAAGTTGATCTGCAAAGTGGGAGAAGGAGTATTAGCGCGACTGGGCAGAGTGAACGGTGCTTTCGAGATGGTCATCACGCGAGCCAGCATTTTCGAGCCCGCACCGGATCAGATAGAAACGCGGCTCAACGAATGCGGCATTCCATTCTGGCCTCATGGTTTTGTGACCGCGCATTGCGACATCGACGTGTTGCTGCAACATTGGACGAATGAATATGCATGCCTCGGCTATGGCGAAGATCTTTATCTGGCATTAGTCGATTTTTGCGAGATCACGGGAATCAAGCCAATTCTTCCGTAAGTCTCCAGTTGGCCCAGTTGTCCACGGGCAAATGGCCGCAATGCTTCTCAAATTCTCAAGGAGGATTCGATGATCAGCTATGGACTCAGGCAAATCGGAGTGGATGCAGTGAGATTTGCGGCGGTTCTGCTCGTTGTTGTCGGCGGTTTAACGGCGATCCAGGCGCAATCGTCTGGCGGGGACCATGCTCTGCAAATCGCGGTGAACCCGACGGACGGCAGATACACGATCGCTCTGCCTGAATCGAATTCGCCTGCTTTGCGGGCGGGAGTGGGGGCTGAAGTGGACGGGCGCTGGCTTCATGCTGCTGATTATCCGCGGCATACGGTTGAGCACTCGCAAGCTCAGGGATATCTGGGAGAGGCGACAGACTGGCAAGTAACTTACACAGGATTAGGCGGGGAACCGGACCTAGTTTATCATCTGCGCGCTTATGCGACCGAGCCTTTCGGCGATATCCAGGTTACCGTTCGGAACACGACAGGAAAGGCCATTCACGTCGAGAGCATTCGTTCTCTGGATGCGACGGAGGGATCGATTATCGATCTGGGAGGGCCGGTGCTGGACAATCGAGTCCTTTCCGATAGTTTCAGCGAGGACCGGCCCGGCATTGTCATCCGCGATCTTGCGGATGCTGAGCGGCACATGCATCGTGCCGTCGGCAGTCAGCTGATCTACAATCGCAAAAGCCACGAGAGTTTGTTTTTGGGCGCGCTTACTTCGGAGCGGTTTCTTACCATTCTCCGGCTTCACCTTGCCTCTTCCGGCGATGCAACTCATCCCGTAGCCTACGAAGTCGATTCGACCGGGACGACCGAACTGGAGAAAGAAAATTCTCTCGAGCATTCCTCGGCAGAGGATCAGGTGCAATTAAGCCTGCCGGTTGCTCCAGGCGCGGAGCTCTCTTCGGAGCGTGTGCTCTTCAGTCTGAATACGGACTACCACCGGCAGCTGGAGACTTACGGTTCATTGATTCGACAGATTCATCATGCCAGAATTTCGGCGCCCCCATTGATGGGGTGGTGGAGCTGGACCGCGTACTACTTCGGGTTGACGGAGGGAGCGGCCCTGACGAATGCCCAGTGGGAAGCGGAGCATCTGAAGTCGCTCGGCTATGACATCTTCCACATGGACGAAGGCTACCAATATGCGCGAGGAGAATACATCACTCCGAACGCGACTCACTTTCCGCACGGCGTCGGCTCACTCGAGTACGATGTGCGCGGACTGGGGCTGGTTCCGGCGATCTGGACTGCTCCGTTTGAGGTATCGGTGCGCTCGTGGGTATATGAGAAACATCCGGATTGGCTGGTGAAGAACGCAAAGGGACAGCCGATTCACGCCGGCACGGTTACACATGGCAAAGATCAGCTGTTCATGCTTGACACTACCAATCCCGGGGCGCAGGACTATCTGCGAAAGACTTACTCCACTCTGGTGAAGGAGTGGGGTATCCGCTACATCAAGATGGATTTCATGGACGACAGCGCGATTGAGGGCTTCTTCTACAAGCCGGACACGACGGCGATGGAAGCTCAGAGGATCGGGCTGGGGATTATCCGCGAGACTGTCGGGGACGATGTCTATTTGGACAAAGATGGAAGCGTCATGCTCAACCCTGTCAGTTATGTGGATTATGGCCGGACTTCGCTCGATACCGGGCACACCTACAGCGCCAGTAAAGAAGCGGCGCCGGGAATTGCTGCGCGGTACTACATGAATCGGAATTTTTATGTGGCCGATCCCGACGCGTTTACGGTGTCAACGCAAACCGTTCCCGATCAGTCATGGCACGGGAGCACGAAGCCGGCTACTTTGGATGAGGCCAAAGTCTCGATTGCTCTCGCTGCTGTTTCCGGCGGGATGTTCGAAATCGGAGACGATCTTCCAACCTTGTCAAACGCCCCTGAGCGTCTTGCGCTGATTCAGAATCAGGAACTGATTCAGATGATTCGTCTGGGGCGGGCATCGATTCCACTGGATCTGATGAATTTCGCAGCCGAGGACGAGCAGCCGAGTGTCTTCTTCCTCAAGGAGGAGGACCGGCAAAGCATTCTCACTGTCTTTAACTGGACGGACAAGGAGCGGGATCACTCCATCGATCTCGCAACCGCCGGATTGCCCGCGACGGGCGAGTACACAGTTACGGATGTTCTGGACAATCAGGAGATGCCTGCCCCAGCCGCCGGGGTACTGGTCTTCCATCAACCACCTCATTCGGTACGGGTATTGAAAATAGTCGATGCTCGCATACCGGCAGTTGCTCCCAGCGTGGCTGCGGACCATCCTTCTGAAGGCAACGCAGGAGCCACCTTGAGGTTTGCGGCCCACGGCAGTGGCGGAGCTGCGGTGCTCTCGTATCACTGGGACTTCGGCGATGGCGTTAGCCTCGAGGGCGCTGAGGTGAATCATGCCTACACCGAGCCGGGTGAATACAACGTACATCTCATAGCCACTGGCCTGACCGGGCTTAATGGGGAAGACCACTTCCAGGTGCGGATCTCCGGTCATATGCCGACCGTGTTTGACCCTCAGAGCATCAAGCGCTACCAACCGGCCAGGTAAGGCGTACGTCGGAGTCCGGCGCGTTTTCGAAGGCGGGTCATGGGATGGGGAGGTTGGAACCCGCCCTGACATACGCCTCCGAGAGCGGGAAAATCGATCGGAGCAAGCAATCGGTCCGATGCAAACAAAATGATTGACAAACGGGCACATTATCGGTGATCGTTGCAGGTCTGAAAACGAAAGGCCAGCAAAGAAAGAGAAATGAAACGCAAGGTCGTTCGGAACATCAGGAGGCGGTGGACTATGAAAAGAAGCAGTCGGAACCTAATGCCATTTGTCCTTGCCGTGCTGGTAGCCGCCACGATGTTGCCGCCGCAAGCAGTTGGCCAGAAAGACAGCGGTGGAATTGCGGGAGTTGTCCGTGATTCCGCTGGAGCTGTAATTCCCGGCGCCAAGGTGAGCGTGAAAGACGTTGATCGTGGCACTGAGGTCGTGGTCACAACCAGCTCGCAGGGAGAGTACGTCGCGAGTCCGCTCAAGATTGGAAACTATAGCGTCACCGCCGAGAAAGAAGGGTTCAAGAAGACGGTTGTAGCGCCGATCGTGGTGAATATCCAAGAGCGCCCTGAGGTTGACATTACGCTGCAGGTGGGCAGCATCCACGAGGTCATGACGATCACATCCGAGGGACCACAACTGCAGACGGAAACATCCGAGCTCGGAGATGTGGTAAATGGTCAGACGGCCACGACTCTTCCTCTGAACGGCCGAAACTTTGCGCAGCTGGCGCAACTGAGCGCTGGGGTGGCTCCCGCCGAACCCGGTTCGCGAATTAACGGGAGTTACGGGTTCAGCGCGGGCGGAGCGCGATCGGAACAGAACAACTTTCTGCTGGATGGAATTGATAACAACTCAAACCTGGCCGATTTGCTGAATGAGACTGCTTTCGTCATCCAGCCTTCGGTGGACGCCATCGCCGAGTTCAAAGTGCAAACCAACTCCTACAGTGCGGAGTTCGGGCGGGGAAACGGAGCGATTCTGAATGCGTCGATCAAATCCGGAACGAACGGCTTCCACGGCGACCTGTACGAATTCATCAGGAACGATGTTCTCGATGCGCGCAACGCCTTTGACACTAACCGTCAGCCTTACAAGCAGAATCAATTCGGCGCCACCTTGGGAGGACCGATCATCAAGAACCGCACCTTCTTTTTTGGCGACTACGAGGGATTGCGTGTGCGGCAGGCGACTCCGTTTTTGGAGTTGATTCCCACGCCAGCGGAGGTCCCTCAGATGTCCGGAGGCGTGGTCACTGGAGGAGGCGATTTCAGCGCTAATCTGGCGGGACCAACTACCTTCCAGGACACGGCTGGCCAGTTCGGGCCGGCGAATATGGTCTACAACGTACTGGATTGCAATAACCAGCAGACCTACCAGGGGGAGATTTTCAATACGCGCCAGACCCAGACCCGACAGACCCCGCAAAACATGCCAGTCAGCGGGAACTTTCCTACCGGTTTCTGCGGGATTCCGATTGGCGGGTATGCCGGCGGCATGCCGACCAACGTATTTCCCACCAATCTGATCGATCCGCTTGCAGCCCGCCTGTCGGCATATTGGCCAACTCCAAATACAACCCCAACCGTCAACAACGGAGGCAATGACTTTCTTTCCGATCCGCAACGGCGGGAAAGCCGCAACAACTTCGACGTCCGCATCGATCACAAGATCAGCGACAAGGACAACGCCTTCGGCCGATTCAGTTACGAGAACCAGCCGAGTTTCATTCCTCCTCCTTTCAGCAATCTGCTGGATGGCGGAGGGTTCTTCGACGGTACTGAGGACAATTCTTACCGCAGCCTGGCCTTAAGCGAAGTTCACCTCTTTAAGCCTACTGTGATCAATGAATTCCGGTTCGGCTACAACCGGATCAATTCCCACCGGTATCAGCTTAATTCCAACGAGGACCTCAGCGCTCAACTGGACTTTCCCAACGTCCCTTTCGGTCCGAACAATGGTGGCTTGCCGAATATCACTTTCGGCGATGGAACGGCTGGAATCGGAAGCTCCGAATACCTGCCTTCGATTGAGAAACAGAACAGTTTTGTCTTCACCGACAACCTGACCTGGATCAGGGGGCGCCACTCGCTGAAGTTCGGCACCGAAGTGCGCATAGAACAGTTCACGATCTTCCAGCCAGCCGCATCGCGTGGTGGTCTGGGCTTTGGCAACGACTTCACCGACAATCCAGCGGCACCAGGGACAGGCGGAAGCTCGTTCGCCACAATGTTGCTGGGCATTGCCGATGGTGGCGGAATTACGAGCCTGCACAACATTGACTACCGCCGGCAAATCTACGCCGGTTTCGGTCAGGATGACTGGAAAGCCAATGACCGCCTGACCGTCAATCTGGGCCTGCGCTATGAAGTCTTCAGCACCGTCAAGGAGCACAACAACGAGGAGGGAACCTTTGTTTTCGGCCCCAACTCACTGCTTGTTCCCAGCGGGCAGAATGAACAACTCACACCCACGCTCGGGGCCAGCATACCCATAACGCACGGCACCCGCGGACTGATCAGTCCTGACTTGGCTAATTTTGCACCTCGTATCGGTTTCGCCTTCCGAGCCACGGACAAACTCGTGATCCGCAGCGGCTACGGGATTTTCTACGGCGGGCAGGAGAATGGGCCTTACTCCAATCCCAGTCCGGGGTTCAATCCTCCGTTCTTCTCCGCCGAGTCCTTTTCGACGCCGTGCGGAAACCTGGCTGCCAATCCTTCGGTCACGCCCGGGCAGCCGCTCAATTGCTCGATTGCTTCCCTCAATATGAATGGGTCGAACACGTTGGCCAATGGATTCCCACCGACCGCGCTTTCGAATCCCAACGCTCCGGAACTTTATTCCATCCAGCCTAATCTGCGGATTCCCTTTAACCAGCAGTGGCACTTCGGAGTGCAATATCAAATGCCGGCCGATACGATGCTGGATGTTTCCTACGCAGGGTCCCATGGCCAGAGGCTTTATGGCTTTTATAACGGCAATGAGGAGGGTCTGGCGACCCTCCCGCAGTTCGCAGCGCTTTGCATCGCAAATTTTGGCGGCCTGCTGAGTTGCCCGAGTGCCGAGCGGCGACCTGCTCACGCCGTGGCTCCCGGCGCTCCTCCAGGATCCACTTGCAACTTGAGCAGTAGCCTCACCGATGACTGCGATCCCGTGTTTGATACCCCTATTGCAACATTTCGCTCGAACGACATCTCCAACTACAACTCTCTGCAGGTCCGTTTCGAGAAACGCCCCACCCACGGTCTGCAATTCCAACTGGCCTACACCTGGAGCCACGCTCTCGATGACGCTTCCAGCGCCAGCCTGGGATCGCAGAATCAGGGCGACTTCCGCCTCCAGAACGATCCCATGCTGGAATACGGGAACGCGGATTTTGACGTGCGTCAACGGTTCGTCTTGAGCTACGCCTATGATTTACCCTTCGGCAAGAACAAGGCGTTCGGAGGAAGCGCTTCCGGCGTCTGGAACCAGATCATCGGCAATTGGCAGGTGGCAGGCATCACGATCGCATCGACTGGAAACTGGTTTACACCCACTGACATTTCCACCAACCTCTCCACGTCTGACGGTGGCGGAGAAGTCGCCAGCGCATCGCGGCCCAACGTAGTGGGAAATCCCAACGGGCATCCGTGTGTACAAGGAACGCTGTTTAACACTTGCGCCTTCGCGACGAATACAGTCATCGGATCGTTCGGCGACGCAGGTCGCAACATCATCCAGGGGCCGGGTGCCCAGAACTGGGATATCTCTATATTTAAGTTTTTCCCCATCAGCGAAGAGAAGCGCCTCGAGTTCCGGGCAGAGTTCTTCAATGCTTTCAATCATTACGATCCGGAGTTCAGCAATCCCGCTAACTTTAGTGATACAAATATCGCCACCCAGCACGGGTTGGACGAAACGGCGGCAGAGACCGGATGCACGAACGGCAACTCGAATTCCAATTGCGCGTTCGGTTTCGCCCAAGCCGCGCACGATCCCCGGTTCATTCAGTTTGCTATGAAGTTTTATTTCTAGCGGCGCTTCTTCATGACAGGTGCGGCACGGACTATCGCTCGCGTCGTATTGGGTCTCTCGATCGCCATATCTTCAGCGGCTCAAGCGCCTACTTCCGCGTCTGATCCTGCAAAAGCCGCCGATGACAACGTGGCTCTCGGCGGGTTTGCGGCGATTCATCCCATCGATGTGCACGTTCATGTTTTCAAGGTCGACCCCGCATTTCAGAAGATGCTTGAACGGCTGAACCTGAAGCTGATGAATATTCTTGTGGTGGACGATACGAATCCCCATCGCAAGCGGTTGCAGCTGCAGATTGACGACGCGATGGAACTGGTGCGGTCCAGCCGCGGCCACGTTGCGCTGTGCACGACCTTCGACCCTTACAGGTTTGATAGTCCGTCGTTCAGCGCTGATGCCGTCCAGCAAATCGACCGCGACTTCGCGCAGGGAGCTGTCGCGGTCAAGATCTGGAAGAACATCGGAATGGAAATCAAGAATAGTAGCGGCCAATATGTCATGGCCGATGATCCGAAGTTCGAGCCGATCTACAAAGACATCGCCGGGCACGGTAAGACACTAGTGACCCACTTGGCGGAGCCCGATGTCGCATGGGGGCCACCGGATGCGGCCGATCCATCCTGGTCCTACTACCAGGAAAATCCGCAATGGTACGTGGCCAAACGGCCCGGGTTCCCATCCAAGCAGAAGATTCTGGAAGCGCGTGATCACGTGCTCGCTAACAATCCCAAGCTGCGCTGGTCGGCGTTCATCTGGGCAGCATGGAGCGGGATCTCGACAACATCGCCAGGCACCTGGACAAATATCCGAATTTTGCTATCGACACTGCGGCGAGGATGGAATACCTCATGCTGATGCCGCCGGAAAAAGTAGCTGCGTTTCTGATCAAGTATCAGGACCGCGTCCTGTACGGCACTGATCTCGATTTACACGCAGACGCCCAGGTCGCGGATGCGTTGACCGAGTGGCAGTCGACTTATGCACGCGACTGGAAATTTCTGGCGACCGGCGAGACGCTTACCGTGGAAGGCAAGGAACTGCATGGATTAAGCCTGCCCCGGCCGGTGCTACAGAAAATATTTCATGACAATGCTGTCCGTTGGATTCCTGGATTGTGATTATGCCAGTTTAGTCGGGAGGAAGCGCGAAGCTGATCACATCGCTGCCCGCCGCGATGGCCACGTACTGGACGCCGGCAACCGCATAACTCATTGGCGAAGCGTGCATGGACTGGCCGGTATTGAACTGCCAGAGTGGGCGGCCGGTTTGCGCCTCGACCGCTTCGAATGCTCCGGTGTCGTTTCCAAAAAACACCAAGTCGCCCGCAGTGGTCAGCGTCCCGCCCCAGGAATTGCCTTTTCCGACTTGGGGATAGCGCCAAACGATCTTTCCCTCGGGCACGGAGTAGGCCAAGAGAACTTTCTGAGCATGGTCATCGGGGGCAAGCTTCGTGCCGGTATCGTAAAAGGTCTGGCCTCGGGCAAATGCCTGCGGGTGAGAGAAGAAGACACTGCAACTCTCCAGCGCCATGACGTAGAACAATCCGGTAACAGGATTGTAGGAAGGTGAAAACCAATTTGTGGCTCCATCGATGCTCGGACAGATCTGCGTACCCTCCGCGCTGGGTATTTTTCCTGACAGTAGGGGACGGCCGGACGCGTCAATTCCTTTCGCCCAGTCCAGCTTTTTCACAAATGGTGTCGCCTTCAGGAACTTTCCGTCGGTGCGGTCGAGAACATAAAGAAATCCGTTGCGATTGGCTTGCACTAGTAAGTCACGGGTTCGGCCATCCACTTTGGCACTCACCAGCACGGGCGTTTCGTTTGCATCGTAGTCGTACAAATCGTGAGGAGTGAACTGGAAGTACCACTTCAACGCACCTGTATTTGGATTCAGAGCGAGGACGCAGGCGGTGTAGAGGTCGTCTCCAGGGCGGGAGTCGCCTACGAAATCGGGAGCCGCGTTGCTGGTCGTCCAATAGAGTGTATCCAGTTTTGGGTCATAAGTTCCGGGCATCCACGTCGTCGCGCCGCCATGGAGATAGGAATCTCCCGGCCAACTGGAAGAGCCGAACTCGCCCGGCGCGGGAATGGTCCAGAAACGCCATTTAAGTTTTCCGGTGAGGGTATCGTAAGCGGCCACAAAACCGCGCACGCCCGAGTCGCCGCCGGAAGTTCCTACGATCACTTCGTCTTTTACGATTAGTGGAGCGCTGGTTGCGCCATATTGTTTCACCTTGTCTGCGTAAGTCACATCCCACAGCAGGCGTCCTGAGCGTGCGTCGAGGCAAAGCAAGTGGGCATCATCGGTTTCCATGTAAACGAAGTTTCGCCACACTCCGACGCCGCGGTTTTTGTGAGCCGCAGCGTCGTCGAGCAACCCTGAACTCACCGGCCGGGGGTGATGCCAGATAATCCGGCCTGTGCGCGCATCGAGTGCCGATGCATCGTTGGCGGAGGTGACGTACATTACGCCTCTTACGACGACGGGCGTCACTTCGAGCCGCTCGGAGTTCGAAGAATGGAAAATCCACGCCGCGCGGAGTCGGCCGACATTGGCTGCTGTGATTTGGTGTAAGGAGCTGAAGCGGCGGCCGGTGTAGTCACCGTTGTAGGAAGTCCAGTTGGCAGCGGGAGGCTGCGTCAGCAGATCTGCCGGGCTCACATTGACGTCGGCAACAACTGGAGCCTGCCCTGGTTGTCCTCTTTGTTGTGCTGCAGTGTGAGAGCACAGCAGACTGAATGCGGCCAGTGCGGCTGCGGTGAACTCTTTCCTGAATGATTTCATGTCAGTGATTTTCAGACGCGCCCAATTCAACTTCCTGAAGAGCGCCGCGGTCGAGCCCCTGCGCGTCTTCGAGATGAAGTGAGATGCGGGAGGACTTCGCCGAAGAGGTTAGTTCTGTATCCAGCTGGACGAGATCTGTGGGGTCGACCTGGTTGAGAGGCATGGTTCCCACGCTGGCGCCGTGTTCGTCGTAAAGGTGCGCAACCAAACGTCCCGCAAAAAATACGCCGAACGAACCGGAGAGCCGGATGTGGCCGGTTGCCAAACGAGTGGCCTGAAGAGGGCGCACTACGATGCCCGAGTCTGCTACGCCGTGGAATTCGCTGCTGGAGCGGGTGGGAAACCACTCGGTGTCGAGATCGCGAGTTTCACCGGGCCGCAATTGGACGAGCGGACTATTGATCTCGGCTTCCAGATAATAAGGGACTCCGTCGCCGCCGGAAGTGAGGGAAGGCTCCCCGTTGGAATTCAATCGCGTCTCGGGGCCGTTCATCCAAAAAATAACCGATGCCTTGCCAGGATAGCTTTCGTTCTTTTCATAACGGAAGCGTTCAACCATGGCATAGCGGCTGTCGCCATCGACCACCGCCAGCCAGCCTGGCGTCGAGTCGAGCCACAGTTCGGCAGCGAGGTGAGCGTAGTGCAGCGCGAAGAGACCATCGTCCCGGACGGAGACGGCTGGATTCTCCGCTGGACCGAACCGAACGTGGTAGCGATTCAGATAGCTGCTGGTTGGATTCGCGGGAGTGAAAGTCCAAAAATTGGGATTCCGTTGTGGTGGGGTGGAGGACGAGTCTGCAGTGTTGTACTGCGAGACGGATTGCATCGACCACTCGATGACGTGACCGGTTTTGTTCTGCATGGTCGCGTGAAAGCGGATTCGCGGGGAGTCGGCATCCAGATGGATCGTGCGCCGGATTTGAATCCCGGTCTGCGGATCGGCGGGGCCAACCAACTCGATTTCACACTCCTTTCCTTCCGAAACCTTTCGAAAGTCATACGGGCCGTCGTCGAGCAAATCGGAATTGCCCACCCACTGCTGCTCGTTGTCATTTCCCTCGGGCAAGAGCCAGAGCTTGTCGCCTCCATAGTTAAACCAGCGCGATGGGTCGGGCGGCAGATATTTTCCTTCGTATTTGGGATTTACGAAAAGGAAAGCATGCCCGTTGAAGATAACCTGCATCAGTCTTCCGCCATTTTGTGGTACGACTTCCAGTTTGAGCCAGCGATTGGAAAGCTCCTGTGCGCTCCAACCCTTGTAATTTGTGGCTTCAACGCGACACGACGAACTCGACTGGCTCGGCTCAGCTTTAGTCTGGGCAGGTGCAACGTTCAGGTTTAACAACCAAAACAGCAAAATTGTCGCGACGCGCCGCATCATGTCCTCTTCCTGGATCTTCGCTGCCATGATACATGTCCCGTGAACGATCGGAGTTCGTGCTTGCACGCAGCAGTCTCTGTAAAGCTGCTCTTTTCTGTGCAATACACGTTTTCACAGAACGAAACCAAAACCAATCAAACGAACTAATTTGATTTGCGTCAACCAGATTCTGTGGTATATCAGGTTCACCGTCCGATGTCACCGATCCCTACGAAGCTGTTTTCACGGAGTGGAACCTGGCGAATCGTTCTCACGTTTGGATTGGCGCTGATTTCCTTTGGCGCCGCCAGCAACATCCTTTGCCAAAACCCGGACGGCGAAGGGCCAGCTCCTATGCTGAAGCCTGACGGCGGAAAGAATGTCTTCGAGGCGAAATGCGCGACTTGTCATGGATTTGACGGGCTAGGCGGTGAGCACGCGCCTGATATCATCCATCGCCCCGCGGTGCAGTCGCTCTCGGATCAGACGCTCCTCGGCTTGATTCACGATGGGATTCCGGAAGAAGGAATGCCGAGCTTCCCCAGCATTGGCCAGGAAGGTGGTCAGGCGGTCGTCGCTTATATTCGCTTTCTACAGGGCAAGTCTGCTGCGGACTCTGCACCCGGCGATCCTGCGCGGGGCAAGGATCTTTTCTTCGGGAAGGCGGGATGTTCAGCCTGTCACCAGATCGGAGAACGAGGTCAGTTCGTCGCTCGGGACCTTGCAGGCTTTGCGCGAGATCATCCGGGGAACGAGATTCGCGACGCGATCCTCCGGCCGAGCGGAGAACAACAAGAGACTGCGACCGTGGTTGGACGGGATGGACGCAAGTTCTCCGGCATGATTCGGAATGAAGACAACGCCTCTCTTCAATTGCAGGATGGAGACGGCCGGTTTTATTTGCTCATGAAGTCGAGCCTGGTCTCGGTGCAGCGGAAGGCTGAGGAATCTATGCCTTTCGATTACGGGCGCCAGCTCAGCGGAACTGAGCTTGATGATCTCGTCAGTTATATTTTGAGCGAGGCCCATTCGGGAGATAACGATGAGGAGCCTCATGCCCGGGATTAAAGGCTGGATCGGAATGAAATCGGATGTTGAATCCGGAGCGCTGAAGAAACTGCTGCTGTTCTCTCTGCTATTCATTCTGCTGTCATCTCAGGGCCTTCGAGCGCAAGAGCATCCGGTGGATCCCACATGGTTGCATCGCTACGTTCCCGAGCTGGCGGAGGCGAAGTCCGATCTTGCTTCTCAAACTTGCCACTATCGTCCAATCTTCGGCGAGGGTGACAAGGACAATCGATCTCTACAAACCGTAGCCCGTTTCGGAGAAGCCACTCTGGATGCTCACGGAAGTTGCCAGACCGTATCCTACGACCGACAGGAGGAGATCTATTTTGTGGTCGAAGGTGGAGGCTTGCTGCACTACGAAGATCAGGTTCAGCCTGTGCGCAAGCATGACTTCACGTACTTGCCACCGGGAGCGAAACATTCGATTTCGAACAGTGGCGATCAGCCGCTGCGCGTGATGGTCATGGGCTTCAAGATTCCGAAATCGATTTCGATCGGCGCTCCGTTTCCGCATCCGAAGATCGCAAACCTTGAAGATGCCAAAGAGGAGACTGTCAGTGGCCACCCTAATTCGGTTCTGTACAAACTTTTAGTTGGCCTGCACTCTGGAAAACGTGACCTGATTGACGAAGCGTACGTGATGGACAGTTTTTTCTGGATGGACTTTACGCCGGGAGGCACGAACTGGCCTCACCATCACGAGGCGGCAGAGGAAATTTATCTGGTGATCGATGGCCGGGGCGAGATGGTTGCCGGCAGTGGAATGGACGGTGTCGAGGGCCGCTATCCCGCCAAAGCCGGAGACGCTTATTACTTTCGTCCCAATTGCACAGTCGGCTTTTACAATCAAAACAAACCCGGGGCGAAGGCATATATTCTGGCAGTTCGCGCGCGCGTACCGCTGCATGAAGACGAAGAGTAGCTATTCAATCGTAGCCAATTAATCCTGGAGGGGTCGAAATGTATGCCATGAAACCTAGCCGGCGATCATTTATGAAATGGGCAGCGGCGGCCCCGCTGCTGAGCCAGATTGCAATTGCGGACCTTTACGCCAAGGCCGCCACGGCAGTTGGCAAAGATCCGCGGCAAAATTGCTACAGCCGCCTGGGAGTGAAAACCGTTATCAATTGCCGAGGCACATGGACCTACCTCAGTGGCTCTCTGGAGTTTCCTGAAGTTCGCGAGGCCCAGATCGAAGCCGGGAAGTATTTCGTAAACGTGATCGACTTACAGCATGGCATCGGGCGGCGGTTGGCGGAACTGACCGGCGCCGAGTCTGGAATGATTACTTCAGGCGCGGCGGGCGCGATGGCAGTTGCAACCGCAGGATGCATGGCTGGCACTGATGACAAGCTCATCTGGCAACTTCCCGACACGACCGACCTGAAAAATGAGGTCGTCATGTCCGGCGGCCGAAGCGCCTTTGACAGCGCGATCCGTCTGACCGGCGCGAAACTGGTGCTGACCTTTTCGCCGGAAGAACTTGCCAACGCCATCAATGAGCACACCGTCATGATCTATACCACGCACCTTGGCGATGAGTTGCAAAAGGAGCTTGTGATCGCGAAAGATCATAAGGTGCCGCTGCTGCTCGACGATGCGGCCGGAATTCCTCCGGCGGATAATGCCAAGCTCTACGCTCGCATGGGAATTGACCTCTACACATTTTCCGGCGGGAAGGGATTGCGCGGGCCGCAGTGCAGCGGAGTGCTTCTTGGCCGAAAGGATCTGATCGAGGCTGCCATCATGAATTCCAGCCCACGCGAGGGCGCTGTGTGCCGTCCCATGAAAGTTGGGAAAGAAGAAATGATCGGCTGCCTCACCGCAGTTGAGACCTGGCTGAGTCTGGACGAAAAGAAACTCTACCGCGAGTGGAACGAACGTGTGGACAACATCAGGAAGCTGGTGGAGACGGTGGCGGGGGTTGAGACGAAGACCTACATCCCAGACGATGGGAACCGCTATCCCACACTGAAAGTCTCCTGGGATCAAAAGGCTTGGGGCTTTACCATCGCTGACTGCGTGCGGGCTCTGCGTGCGGGCGACCCGGTCATCGAAGTGCTTGGGGCAGACAATCCGAGCCTGGTCACGGCGGTGCGCGAGGGGAGACCTAATCCGACCCGCAAAGAGCGACCGGGAGCCGATCACATTGAGTTGGTGTCGATGACGATTCAGCCGGGCGAAGAAGTCATCGTAGGGCAACGACTGCGCAGCATTCTGGGAGCAGCGCAAAAAGGAAAACGGGCCGCGTAAAATCGCAGTGTGGCTGGCACGTTTCAATTTCGGAAGGCTCGATGAAAACATTCCTGCTTGGATTGTTTCTGTGGTCTGCCGTCAGCTTGCACGCACAGGGAGGATCAGCCGGTCCTCCGCAGAAATCTGGTGAGGTTCATCGCGTCAGTTCTGCCAGTGTGGATGCGGGAGCCTACGTCTATATTTCCGCTCAGGGGCCGCGCGGCGTGGATGGCGAGTTACCGGCTACCTTCCCAGCGCAAGTTCGCCAGGCCCTCAATAACTTGAAGGCGGTGGTTAAGAGTGCGGGATTGACGATGGATCACGTGGTCTACACGACCGTCTACCTCACCGACATTCATCAATACGAAGAAATGAACCGTGTTTACGGCGAGTTCTTTGGGAAGATTCCGCCGGCTCGCGCTGTGCTCGGCGTTGCCGCGCTTCCTGACCCTCCGATGGAAATCAATGCGGTCGCGGTGCGGAATCTCTCGGAACTGCGTGCCGTTTCTCCGCCGGGCTACAAATCGGACGAGCCATTTTCGCCGGGGATCCTTACTCATAATCGCTTGTTTGTTTCTGCGCTGCCTGCTATCGGCTCCGCAGACGACAAGGTTTCAGACGATCCGGCCGCGCAGGTAGACTTCGCGCTCGATCGGATGAAGGCCGTGGTGGAAGCGGCTGGACTCGACCTCGGTCACATGGTTTTCGTCAACCCGTATTTGACTGCGAATTTCCCGGCGCGAGTCATGAATCAACATTATGCGAGCCGGTTTGAGTTCGGCAATACTCCGGCGCGGGCTACGATCGAGGTCACGAGCTTGCCGGGTGGAGCCCAGATCGAGTACACCGGCATTGCGGTTCGCGACTTGAAGGAGCGGCGGGCCGTGCGGCCCAGGAACATGCCTCCGAGCCCTACGGCGAGCCCCTGCGTTTTTGCTGGCGATACGCTGTATTGTTCCGCGAAGAGTGGTTTTATCCCGGGAGCGAACGGCGGCGTTTATACCTCGACGGCGGCCGTCCAGCTCCGGCAGACGATGCGCAATCAGATGGACAATCTTGAAGAAGCCGACATGGATTTCTGCCAGGTTGTCTCCACGACTGTTTACCTCGATAATTTGGCTGATGCGCCGGAATTTGACGACGTGTATGTGAAATATTTCCGTGGCAAGCTGCCGGCGCGGACGACCATCCAGCAGATCGCACCAGCGGAACGCACTCCCGACAAAGATGGGCACTATCCTGACCTGGAGCAGGTTTCGCTCATCGCCACCCGAAAAGACTGTCACTGAGAATCATTTGCCGCTGCGATCCTCTGCTCACTGCAATTTTCCTCGGAGCACAGTCAGAGAAGCGGCGGGCAAGTCGTAGATGGCATTCTCTCCACCTTTAAGTTGTGAGCTTGCAGGTGGACCGTCGGGATCGGCATAACCCTTCTTGCGGGCGGCGTGCCATTGGTATTGCGCCTTGCCGAACGTGATCATCGTGACCGGCCCCGTGAAGAATCTGTCGCGGTTGCTGACTGCATCATGAAATACGAGGTGCACCTGATGAGAGCGGTCGTGATCTTTGTTAATCAGCATGACGGACCACTGTCCATCCGGGCGTTGCAGAGGATAGGCCGTCACCAGAACGTGTCCGTCGGAATCTTTCACGTCGCTGGAAGCGGCGTAGAGCTTGTGCAGGGCGTCTTTGGGTTCCGCCCACTCCTGCGTGATGAGCTGCGCGCCGAAGAATTGAGAAGTCTTGCGCTCAATCTGGTAATGGTCGTCGACCATGAACATGTGATAGGTTCCCCAACTGTTGGCACAGTTGGGATGAGGTGGTGAGTAGGACAGGTCGTGATAGTAGTGCGTCGATTGCCCGCCTGCGGTTAGAAATCCTCCGAAAGAATCGGCCAGCCACAGCGCTCCGAAGATATCGACCGCGGCCTCGCCGCCGTGGTCATTGGTTTCGGTGTCGAGGAGCGGGATGCCGGAAGGCAAGCCGTCATCGCGCCAGACTTTCATAATGTGAGTGATCAACTCTGGTTCCTGATAAAGATTTTCCCAGGGCGTTTCGCATCCGTCGTAGGGATAGTGCTCGAACGACATGAAGGCGAGATCCTGCAAGCGGCCGTGAGTCTTCAGATAGTCGAGAAAGCGGCCGAGCCAGGAAGTGCGGCCTTGCGCATCGGGCCAGGCCTTGATGTCCTCAGTGACTCCTTCAAAGACAGGTCCACCGAGCTTGAAATTCGGGTCGACCCGGTGAAGAGCCGCGGCGAATTGCAAGTATAAAATGGCGTAGTCTTCGGGCTGCATGTATTGGCCGTCAGGCTCCTCCCCCATCTCGATATACGACACGGGATAACCTCGCGCCTTGATGTATGCCATTTGCGCGGCCGCATCTTCGGGCGTGCTGTACAACATGGCGACGGGAACGATGGCAGGCAGGCCGCGAGTAATTCCGCTCGTAAAGAACAGGTCAAAGCCGGGCTGATCGCCTGATTCCATGCGGTCTGGCGCTAGATAGAGATCGGAAGGCTCGTGCCAGGGATCGACCGAGGAGCACAGAGTCAGCGTTTGTTTCTGATCGGGCGAGTGTTGAAGAATATCCTTGAATTCATTCTTGTTGTCGATCGTTCCCAGATAAACTTCGC
Source organism: Candidatus Sulfotelmatobacter sp. (assembly GCA_049584615.1). Taxonomy (GTDB): domain Bacteria; phylum Acidobacteriota; class Terriglobia; order Terriglobales; family Acidobacteriaceae; genus Sulfotelmatobacter. Next base: position 311 of record JBAUYE010000467.1, on the reverse strand, counting down.
GGATCGCGTAGCCGACACAATTTCTGCGATCGCCGGAACCATGAGTGTCGCAGGTGTTCGAGGAGCGGGTCATCAGCACCCGCACGAATTTAGTGGTCACGGTTGCGGAATCCAGACGCAGCGTGGCGGTGCGGCCTTTTCCATCGGTCACCGTTCCCGAAGCGAACGGTTTCCATGTTCCTTTGTCCTGATCATCCATGGCATCGCCGTCGCCTACCCAATACTGCACTTCATAAGCTTGTGCGTAGGGCTCTGCCCAGGCTATGCGAATGGCGTTGATGTCTTCTTTCTCGTCGAGAGCGATGACTACC
>JBAUYE010000466.1:0-5646 GCA_049584615.1 Candidatus Sulfotelmatobacter sp. | reverse complement strand
CGCCGCCAAAGTCGTAAACCGCGATCAACTCGTCTTTAGTTTTGTCGAGGCCATACGCCAGCGCCGCTGCCGTAGGCTCGTTGATGATGCGCTTCACGTCGAGCCCGGCAATCTGCCCGGCATCTTTCGTGGCCTGCCGCTGGGCATCGTTGAAGTAAGCCGGAACGGTGATCACCGCCTCGGTCACCTTCTCGCCCAGGTAGTCTTCCGCCGCCTTCTTCAGCTTCTGCAAAATCAGCGCCGAAACCTGCGGAGGCGTGTACTCCTTGCCCTGCGCCAGCACCGCTACGTGGTCGCCCGACTTCACCACCTTGTACGGGACCATCTTGATCTCTTCCTGCACTTCGTCGAAGCGCCGTCCCATAAAGCGCTTAATCGAATAAATCGTGTTCTCCGGATTGGTGATGGCCTGCCGCTTCGCAACCTGCCCCACCAACCGTTCCCCAGTCTTGGTAAACCCAACCACGGAAGGCGTGGTTCGCCCCCCTTCTTCATTAGGGATAACTTTGGGCTCGCCGCCCTCCATCACCGCCACGCAAGAATTGGTGGTTCCAAGGTCAATCCCAATAATCTTGGCCATAATCGTCTCCTCTACCTTACCTTTGAATCAAATAAGTGCTTTATAATCAACGTGCTTATGATTGCCAGCAACCCCATGCTAAGACCTGAGTGGAGCGCTGTCAAGGTTTAGATGCGATTGGAAGGAAGGAAGTTGCGGGCAATTGGACGATGTGGGATTTGGACTGTCTGGGGACGGGCACTCTTGCCCGTCCATGGAGGGCAAAGCTCGGCTCGCTCTCGCCAACGCTAGCACGACCTAGACAAATTCCGCAGCGCCGATTGTCTTAACATTGAGACCGCAAAGTGCCCAGGACGGACCGAAATACGACCGAGATCGAGACCTTATATCGCCAGCACGGGGCGGCACTCCTGCTGTTCGCGTCGGCGATTTCGGGCGATAGGGGTCGCGCTCAAGACGCGCTTCACCAGGTGTTCCTGAAGGCGATCGAGAACGGGAGCCTACGCCATGCGATAAACAAAAAGGCCTATCTCTTTGCCTGCGTGCGCAACGCCGTTCTCAACGACGCCAAACTTCAAGATCGAAACATGCCAATCGACATCGATTCGGCCTGGTTTAGTCCTCCAGACCGGGACTATGCCGGAGAGCAGAATCTGAGACGTGCGCTAGCCGAACTTCCGGATGATCAACGAGAAGTCATAGTTCTGCATGTGTGGGGCGAACTTACTTTCTCGGAGATTGGTGACATGCTGAGTGTCAGTTCGAACACGGCGGCGTCTCGATACCGGTATGCCCTGGCCAAGCTGCGCGGCTCAATGTTCGCCAAGGAGGATTGCAGTGCAGACTCGCGATGATGAGCAATTCGAAGTCTACTTGAAGCGCTTCCACCCAATCGCCCCCGAGCCTGTTCCGATCCTCAGAGTCGGCCGTGCATCTCGGCGGTCGCTCTTACTTGCGACCTGGCTTGCCGCAGCCGCGGCCATCCTTGTTGTCGGAACGGTCATTTTGCATATCCCCAGTGGCCAAGTTGTTGTTCCAAATACGGCCCACGGTGTTGCATTTGTCGAGCGGCATGCACCCTTGGAACCACTAACCACGCGAAGCGCAAATGCTTGGCTGGCGGCAGCGCCCTCAATTAAGTCAGCCGTCGACGGCCTGGCGTTTCATTCCCAAACTAGCCCACTTCCGCGAGGCAAACAGAGCGCGGTCGCGGTGCTAAGCAAGGAGAAAATCAGGCTATGAAAATCTTCAACACGATTCCTTCGATGATTCTGATTGTGCTGTTATCAGCCGGTTCGACATTGGCTCAGCGGAATGCATCCCTCGCGGAGAATTCAGCTTTGCGTTACTGGTCGGCATTCTCCGAGATCCAGGATTCCGGCATCACCGACCAGCAAGCCAAAGAGCTCAACGCGATCCTTGATGGTACAGCGCCATACGACGATTCTAAATACAAGGACCTGATGGAGAAAAACACATTGGCCCTTGAGATCATGGCCCGCGCGACATCTCTTCCAAACTGTGACTGGGGACTGGATTATGGGCTCGGGCACGACGTCCCGGTGGACTATGCCAGAAAGGCTTTGGTGCTTGGGCGCCTCAACGTTCTTTATGGTTTTCACCTGCTTAAGACAGGCAATAAAGATGGGGCGGTTCGCGCTCTGGCAGCCGGCCTGCGGTTTTCACACGATGTCGGAAACGGTGGATCACTTTTTGCGACGCTAATCGCGAAAGACCTTCTCATGAGTCACCTCAGGGCCGTCGCCGATGCGCTACGCTTGGAACAACTATCCCCGAATCAGCGATCACAACTGCAAGCAGCCGTCACGCGAGTAGGGGAGGGACTTGACTGGCCAACGGCGGCAAAGCGCGATCTGGAAGCTCTTCGCGGAGATTACGCCGGAAATCCACAAACATTCGCGGCACTGACCCGGATTATTTTGTCATATGCTGCCGCCCTGAACGACGAGTCCAAACTGCCTGCGCTAAACCAAGCGGTTCAAGGCGCCCCGCAGGAACTTGCAAACGTTATCCCGAATGTAAGACGGGTTCTGCAACAAAAACAAGACTTGAACAACACGCTTCTACAGACACGCGCCCTGTTACGATGATGGCGGGTGGCCCATGCTTCGCGCACTTTGCGAAGCGTGGGAATTCCACGGTCCCATCCCTCGGGATTTTGTTGATTCACGCACACTCTTTCCCGTACCCTTGACCTCAAGGAGCCAACCATGACCATCGAAATCCGCGACGCATCCTTGGAGGCCAGGATCAAGAAGCAACTCCAAGCCACCGGCTCCAGCAGCGTCGAGGAAGTGCTGCTCCGCTTGCTGGACACGCAGGAAGAACAGGACCGCTGGCTCCTGGAAGTACGGCTTGCCAGGGAGGGAAAACCGCGCTAGGGTTAGCGTATGAACGACCTGCTAAGCCAGATAAAGAGCCTCTCCGCCGCAGAGAAGGCAGAACTGCTCGATACGCTCTGGGAAAGCCTGGAAGCGGACTCCGCATCACTGACGGACGCGCAACGGGCGGAGCTTGATAACCGCATCGCACGCCATCAGCAGAATCCCTCCGACGTCATCCCTTGGCAGCAAGTCAGGGCAGGCCTGTTCAAGAAGCCGTGACGCTCCCGGTCGTCTGGATCCCAGAGGCAAATGCAGATTTGCTGGAAGCGCGGGCGTGGTACGACAACATCCGTCCTGAGCTTGGGGAGCGTTTTGCCTTAGCAGTCGAAGCCACGGTTGAGGCAATCGCGGAACATCCATTGCAATTCTTAATCGTCTATCGGAACCGTCGCCGCGCCGGGGTGCGGCGCTTTCCCTATGGCCTGTTCTTCGAGTCTCAAGAGCATCGGATTGTGGTAATCGCGTGCTTCCACGGCAGGCGCAATCCGAGACGCTGGCAATCGCGCTAGCGGTGTGCAACCCGTCCTCCGCCGTCTCTCGCGCTCGCGAACAGCCTCCAAAACAAAACGCCCCAGACTCATTCGAGTCATGGGACGTATGTCGATCAGCCCTCCCCCAAGTGCTGCTCAATCGGAAGCCTAACCTGGAGCCACAGATCGGCAAATGGCTAGTTCGGGCCATGACCCGCCCGAAGGTAACCAGCCGGCCGTTTACTTTACCGGAATCAAATCAAATTTCCCGGACGATTCTTCATAGAACAGGGCGCCCTCTTTCGCATCGCCGCCGCTCCAGTGCTTGTGACCTCCGGGAACCCGCAAGAAATCGCCCGGCCCTACTCGCTTCTCGCCAGCGTCGTCCTTATACAAATACGCACCCTTTACCCCGACGATCCACACATCGTTCGTATGAGTGTGCATCCCGTTGTCCTGGCCCGGCGCGAATTTAGTGAATGTGGCGTGCGCTCCCTTGCTGGAGTCTCCCCAGATCGCGGCCGTGGAGACACCGTGGTTCGCCGCACCGAAATTCGCCTGATCGGCAGAAACGAAGATTACTTTTTCAGCTCGCCCTTTCTGTCCCTGCACCCGCCCCACGGACCACGCAACCATCATCGCAACCGCCACTCCCACCACCAATAGTGATCTTTTCATTCTCGTCCTCCTCTTTCGTATCGAGTTCTCGATCCAAATCTAAGGCGGTCGCATTCTACGCTGCTAAGCGGGACAGCACCATCGCCCTGGATTTCGACGCGAACGGCTTTCGTCTACCCTGTGCTCCCCTGTGTCCTCTGTGTTAAAGATTTTCGATCGCAGTGGATTGCGAGAGTCCTTTTTCCACACCCCGCGTGTGACATCTGACCTTGTCCCAAGATTCAAATCCTGCAATGATGGTCGAGGCCGTGACAGTCTGCTTCAGAGCAAATCGTCGAGCTCTAAATCTTTTGTTTACAAGATTTTGACCTCTAAGTTCTTTGACATCCCTATTTTGCGCGGAATTTCTTGCTAACGTGATGATTCCACTAGACACCAGGGGGAGGGGGTATCAATTTGAATGGTCTAGACCAGGTAGTTCGCTGACCGAATGCCGAGCGATTTGTTGCGCGTGAAGAAATTTATTTTCCTCACTCGACACGCTCGTACTTCTGGTTGCCCAAATGTCTCCAGCGAACGCCGTCCGCATCCAGGAACACGCCCAGCGGCTTGTCCTTCTCACAATCAGACCCGATGCGCAGCACGTTCCCGTCGAGGTCTTCGACCTGCATCTCCAGCGCCCACTCGAAATTCTCGGGCGGGTTCCGGATCTTTGCGCCCGACGCCACGTACTGTGCGTGCAGCGCGCGCACATCCTGCACGCCGATCCATATCCACATGCGCGCCTGGCTCTGGTTGTCATTAGTGAGAAAGATGGTGCACTTATCCCGCGCAACGCACGCAAATCCCTCGTTCGCGCGCCAGCGGAGCTCGAAGCCAAGAGCGTTCAGGTAATAGGCGATGCTGGCGTCCACGTCTTTGACGCGAAGGACTGGCGCCGGCGCACCGAAGCTGTTTGTTGAGGATTCCGCCATAGTGCCCTCCGCCAAGCAGAATACATCGACCAGGCAGCTTTCTCCGTCACCGAAGCCGAAGCCCACATTGTATTACCATCCAATCGTGAGCTCGCGGCTGCACCGTTGGTTGTCCGATCCCGTCATCCTGCTGTGTCTCACTGCAGGCCTGCTTGCCTTTGTCGTCCAATCCGGCGAGCTCGGCACCGCCGACACCATGCACCGCCTCCAGACCACGCACTGGCTCTGGACCTCCGAACCGCAGGTGTTTCCCAACGAGTATCCCGAGTTCGGACTGCACGGCCGCGGCGGCCGGCTCTACAGCTGGTACGGCATCGGCCAGTCCCTGCTGATGCTGCCCGCCGATTTGGTTGGCACGTGGATCGCGCACTGGCGGGTCTTTTCCGACTACAGCGACGATCCCGCCGTGCGCAGCATCGTCGTCAGCTATAGCACCAACATTCTGGTGAACGTGCTCACGGCGCTGATTGCGTTTCGCCTGCTTCGCCAGTTTCGCTTCAGCGTGCGGGAGTCCGTGCTGGGAGTGCTGGCGCTGCTGTTCTGCACCACGCATCTGCACTACACCCAGAACATGATGGAGAACAACTACGTCATGCTTCTGACCCTGACCGGATTCTCCTTTCAATACGAATGGCTGCGGACCGGAAACAAGCGCGCAC
>JBAUYE010000465.1:0-2774 GCA_049584615.1 Candidatus Sulfotelmatobacter sp. | reverse complement strand
AGAGAACTCCCTGGCAGGCCGCGGGAGCAGTTAAGCCGCAAGGAATCCTTCGACTGCGACTTGTCTTCCGCAAAGCGGAAGACAAGCCTCCGCTCAGGATGACATTTGAGGAATGAATGATTAAAGCCGTTCGAGGAACGCGAGACCTGCTGCCGCCGGAAACGGCGCTGTGGAATTTTGTGGAGTCGGCGGTGCGCGACGTCTTCCGCGCCTACAACTTCCAGGAAATTCGCACCCCGATCTTCGAGTCCACAGAATTATTCGCCCGCGGCGTCGGTGAAGAGACCGACATCGTCGCCAAAGAGATGTATACATGGGAGGATCGCGGCCGCGCCGAAAGCGATAAAGGACAATCGCTCACCCTCCGCCCCGAGGCCACTGCGGGCATAGTCCGCGCCTACATAGAACACAATCTAGAAACACGCGGACTGAACAAGCTCTACTGCATCGGCCCCATGTTCCGGCGCGAGCGCCCGCAAAAAGGCCGCTACCGGCAGTTTTATCAGATCGATGCTGAGATCATCGGTCCGCCATCGGCGGGCAGCGAATCTCCGGCGCGGGATGCGGAAGTCCTCGAGATGTTGGCGACCCTGCTCGATCGCCTCGGCATCAGCGGCTGGAATCTGGAACTGAATTCCGTTGGCTGCCCGCACGACCGCGCGGCCTTCAATGAAGCGCTGCGCAAGGCTTTGGAGCCGGTCGTAGACAAGATGTGCGCCGATTGCCAGCGCCGCGCCGTAACCAATCCGCTGCGCGTATTCGATTGCAAAGTCCCCGAGGATCAGCCGATCATCGATGCCCTGCCGCGCATCAGCCAGTTTCTGGACGAAGGCTGCCGGAAGCATTTCGAGGCAGTACAAGAAATCCTCACCAAAGTTGGAGTTCCATTTTCGCTAAACGACCGGCTGGTGCGCGGCCTCGATTACTACACGCGCACCGCATTTGAATTCACCCACGGCGCGCTCGGAGCGCAGAACGCGATCCTCGGCGGCGGCCGCTACGACGGGCTTTCCGAAGCGCTCGGTGGGCCGCCCGCGCCCGGCATCGGCTTTGCGATCGGCGAAGACCGCCTGGTAATGTCACTGCAGGAGTCTGCCGACAGTGTGGTGAAGAAGCCGAATGTCTATGTGGCTCCGCTCGGTGCAGGGATGAACGCCGAAGCGGCCCGCCTGGCGCGGGAGTTGCGCCGCCATGATCTAATCGTGGACATGGGAGACGAGAGCTTCCGCCTGAAGAAGTCGTTCGAGGCCGCAACCAGGGCGGGAGCAAAATACATTTTGATCGTCGGCGAGAACGAAGTGAAGGCAGATGCATTCGCCCTGAAAAATCTGGCGACGGGCGAGCAGATTTCAGTGCCGCGCGCAGAGTTGGCGCAAAGGATTCAGGAGTAGCTGCATAGATAGCTGGTCATTCGTCGCGGAGGGAGATTTCATGAAGCTGGTTTGGCTAATGTGCGCAATCCTATCGTGCGGAAGCGTGATTCCGGGCGCAGCCCAGGAAGCCGTGCCCGGCAAGGCTCTCAGTCCGCTGGAGCAAACGCTGCTCTCCGCCGAAAAAGATTTCATCGCGGCCGCGAAAAAAGGTGATGCTGCATTTTTCAAGCGAACTCTGGCTCCAGATTTTTCTTTCGTCGGCTTCGACGGGCAGCTCTACGAACGCCAGGACATGATCGACCAATTCTCAGGTGGCGGCGTCGATTTGCAGCCCTATAACATGAAGGTAGTAAGCGCCGGCGATAACGTCGCAATCGTGACTTACGATGTGATCGTGCGTGTCCCGCCCCAGGAGGATGAAGGCCCGCCTCCGCGCTACCAGCACTGGACTTCGGTATGGGAAAAGCAGGGAGACGCGTGGAAGCTGAAGTTCCAACAGACCACGCCAACGCATTGGGGAGACTGGTAGAAATTCCGCCTCCGGCTGCGAGCTTTACGCTTCCAGTTTGCGGTGGGGAACGTCAAACTTAAGGCAGCTCGATGAGCGGTCGAGCAAGTCTGCGAGGTGAATGAGAATGAAACGAGTGGCAATAATCCTCATGGCGGTGCTGGCGCTGGTGGCCATGGCGCTGGCACAGGAGACTGCGCCGAAGCCCGCCCCCGAAATCAAAAAGCTCGACGCGCTGGCCGGCTCCTGGGCGTTAGAGGGGGACGTCAAGCCCAGCGCAATGGGCCCGGGAGGAAAGATCACCGAGAATGAAAAGTGCGAGTGGATGGAAGGCGGATTCTTCCTGGTATGCCACGTCGATTTCAAAAGCGCCAATTCGGGCAACGGTACGGGCCTCGCCGTGCTTGGCTATTCCACCGCCGACAAGGCCTATACCTATCGCGAGTTCAACAGTTGGGGCGAGTTCGAGGATTCAAGAGGCACGCTCGATGGCGACACTTGGACCTGGACGAGTGAAGAGAAAATGGACGACGGCATGGGCAAGGGCCGCTTCACCATGAAGTTCACGTCGCCCGCGTCGTACACCTTCACTTTTGAGATGTCCCCCGACGGGGCGAAGTGGACCACCGAGGTCGACGGCAAGGCCACGAAGAAGTAAGAAGAGCCAATGTGGGGACGGCCGTCCCTTCGACTTGGCTCAGGGCAGGCTCTCGGCCGTCCGTCGAGCGAAGCTCGACCTTAGGCCCCAACCATTTATAATCTTTAATTCGGCTTTCCGCCGCATCCTCACTGTAAGGACAAAGCTTGCTCGATTTTTTAGGTGATCTACGACGAACGCACATGTGCGGAGCGCTGCGCCCCTCCGACGCCGGCAAAAAAGCCACGCTCATGGG
>JBAUYE010000464.1:0-28238 GCA_049584615.1 Candidatus Sulfotelmatobacter sp. | reverse complement strand
CCAAGATCCCTCGCTGCGCTCGGGATGACAACCGGGAGTGGAAGGGCTCACGACTTCGCGCAAGCGGCCGCAAGCTCTGCGAGGCTTGAAACCTGCAAGTCCGGATGTCCCTCGACTGCCTTGACGGCGCCCACGCCGGCTCGCGCCGACGGTCGGTTGACCCAGACGGTGGCCAATCCGAGCGACTGGGCCGGCAGCACGTCGTGATATACGCTCTGGCCAACGTGCAGAATACGGTAAGCAGGAACAGCGACGCGGCTCAACGCGAGCTCGAAAATCCTCGGTGACGGCTTGTAGGCTCCTGCCTGTTGGGCCGTGATGATCTGACTAAATTCCACCCCAAGCTCAGGCTTCGTCGCAGCGAAGAGATCGTCATCCACGTTGGAAATAATGGCCAATCGGAAGCGGCTGTGGAGCTGGCGGAGCGCGGTTACGGTATCCGGCCACGGCTTCCATTCTTTCAGTGACTCTGGGAGCGAGCGGACTTCGTCGTCGGTGGGCACGAATCCGAGTTTTTCTCCGAACTGCCGCACCACGGACTGAAGAACTTCGCGGTAGCGGCGATACTCGCCCTGCTCGGCGCGAGCTTCGAAATCTCCGTAGAGATGCAGGATGGTCGCATCGTCTGTGTCCTTCGCGTGGGCTGCGAGGATGCGGTGCAGGCAGCGGAGAATTCCTTCTTCCCAGTTGATGAGGGTGCCGTAACAGTCGAAGGTGAGAAGCTCGAATCGGCTGAAGTCGAGCAAGATTTTCGTTTCCTCCATTCAGGAACTTCCAAGTCTACCAATTTTTCACTTTTGAACTGGACGGTCAATGAGTGTAACGGCCGGTTTTCGCCAATTATCCAGAACGTGACCCGCCGTGTCGCTTCGTGAGAAAATTAACGCCCTCATGAACAATGACTTGAAAGAAAATCTGAGTATCACGCTTTCTAAAGCGGCATGGCTCGTATTGTTCGAGTGGTTGATGACATCGAATGCGGAGTGGAGCAAGGCCAACCCGGACTCCCATAGCCCGTCGGCAAAACCATTGCAGTTGACTGCGGAACACCCGCAGCGTGTTGCATTGTGGTGGCTAGAAAACGCGATTGAAAACCGCCTTCCGTTCCTTCCCAACGCTGAATTGTTGGACGAAGCCAAGCGTCTGCTTGCAGGCCGCGATTGATTGGCGATAAGTCGCCATTACGCTCACTGAGCGTCGCGGCGCATCTCAGGGTTAGCCGTCGGAGGTTTGAAGCGGAAAGTCCGAAAACGGTCTGTTAAGGCCGAGCATAGCGCTGCGGCATACTCCTCTGGGAGGCTAAGGCTTTAAGCCGGGCAGCGTCGGCGCTTCTTCGCTAGACTCGCTGGCGTATTCCGCTTCGACCTCAGCCTCAGCGGCAGAAGATGCCTCGTCGGCGGGAGCGGCGGGCTTCGGAGCAAGAAACTTGGCGCTGTTCAGCAGCGGGCGTCCGAGCGAAGCGTTGTAGCTGGTCCAAGGACTTTCGAGGTCGGCCTCGCGCTCGAAGTGGGCACGCATGGCCTCCATTTTTGAATCCAGATCGTCCATGTAGTGCAGCAGAAGCGCCTCGGGAAACATGGGCAGCTTGGGCGAGCCGAATTCGTAATGGCCATGGTGGCTGATGATCAAGTGCTCAAGCAGGGTCTTGAGCTCGACAGGAAAATCCGGGACCATCGCGAGCTTCGCCTGCAGCATTTCCAATTCGATGATCATGTGGCCGAGCAACTGACCGCGCGTAGTGTAGGAAAACGAGCGATTATAGGCAAGCTCCTGAATCTTGCCGATGTCGTGAAGAAATGCGCCGGTCAGCAGCAAATCTCGATTCACCTGAGGATAGTTTCGGCTGACCAGATCGCAGGAGCGAAACAACGAGACCACATGGTCGAGCAACCCTCCGATATAGGCGTGATGCAGGGTCTTGGCGGCGGGAGCATTACGATACGCGGCTGCGATCTCGGGGTCAGACATGAAGGCCTGCAGCAGAGACTTAAGATAAGAATTCTGAAAAGATGCAACGAAGCCGGCCAGGGTCTGCCAGAGTTCGTCAATATTCTTCGTGGTTTTGGGAAGATAGTCGGAGAATTCGATCTCCGATTCGCCCAGCTTGCGTAGCTTGTGGATGGTGAGCTGGAAGCGGTTCTTATATTTGTTGACCAGGCCTTTGATCTTCAGGAAGTCATCCTGCTCGAAGGCGTTGAGCACTTCTTCCACGTTGTCCCACATTTTGGCATCGAGCTGCCCGCTGCGGTCGCCGAGGGTCAGGGCCAAATAGGGTTCGCCCGTTTTCTTAGGTTTGATCTGCTTGCTGACCACTACGAAGTTGGAGGTAATGATCTTGTTTTCGTGGCGTGCGCAGTCGCTGATGTAGAACTCTTTCATGCTCTTCATCAGTGTAAATCAGAAAGCACGCGGACGGCGTACACCGAGGCGGAACACCTTGTAACGCCGCCGGAAGCCTGGCGGCGGCGGCTAGACAATACCGAGCTTCTTTTTCTTCTTTAGCTTCTTGCTGTCGTTCGTCTTTGGCGCGGCGGTTTCAATGGGTTTGGTCTGGTTGGGGCTGGCTCCGGAATCGATGTAACCCTCTTTATAGTCGATGTAGGCATCTTCGCGCAGCTTGGTTAGATACGCACGCAGCGCGGGCTGCAGTTTTTGATAATACAAAGCATCCTGGATTTTCGGCTCAATTTCTTTCAGAGACGGAACACCGGCCATCTGGTGGTTGGTTACCTTCAAGATAACGTAGCCCTGCTTGGTGCGGATCACATCGCTGACGTCGCCGGACTTCATAGCGAAAGTCCGGTCTTCAAGCTCTTTGGCGAGAGTGCCGCGCTTGAACGCTCCCAGATCTCCTCCCTGCGCCGCTGAAGGACCGTCAGAGAATTTCTTTGCCATGTCTTCAAAATTGGCTCCCGCTCGAATCTGCTTGAGCACATCGTTGGCCTTGGCCTCGGCCGCCGCTAGTGCCGCAGTCTCCGCAGCCTGCTTGGCTGAGTCGCTGGCAGCGTCTTGCGTCTTCGCATCGTCGCCGCCCGTGGCGGACTTATCGGCAGCTGCCTTCTGCGGTGCAATCAGGATCTCGCTGAGTTTTATCGACTCGGGCTGCTCCAGTTCACTCTTGTGTTCGTCGTAGAACTGCTGTTCTTCCTCTTTCGTGATGCTCAGGTGAGAGCCAACCTCTTCGCCGATCACCTTTTGCGTGATGATCTGGTTCCGCAGGTTCTGCTTGAAGTCCTCGTAGGAAATGCCTTGAGCGGTGGCGGCCTTCTCCAGCTCTTCCATGGTTTCGAGCTTCATGTCCTTGCGCATCTGGTCGAGGCGCTTGATCAGCTCGGTATCGCCGGTAATGCCGAGGTCTTTGCCTTTCTCCAGCAGAAGCTGCTGGTCGACAAGATCACGGAGGACGTCCTTTTCACGCTCGGCATAAAGCTTGTCGGCGTTGGCCGGGTCCTGCTGCTTGACGTCATCCCGGAGCTGATCTTTGCTGCGCTGGTATTCGGACCGGGTGATGATCTGGCTGTTTACGCGCGTGACAATCTCTTCGACCACCTGCCCCGCGGCGAGCGCGGGTAGGTATGCCATGGCAATCAGTATCAGAACCAGTCTCTTCATAGGATTTTCTGTGGGCCGCCCAGTTGCCGGAACTTAAAGGCGAAAACCGTCGGGATATTTTACTACTTCTGGCCGGGCACGAGTCGACCGCGTAGTGTGATGCGCTCGATCGCGAGGCAGGTTGCCGGGACCGTTTTTCTAGGCGTTGCGCACAAAGACCAAGGCGGTCATGTCGTCCGGAACCAGAGGTTCGCAGGTGAACTCACCAACTGCATTCAAAATGGATGCGCTGAGAGCCTCAGCACTGTGAGAAGGATTGGCCTGCAAACGCTCATTGACGCGCTCCAAGCCGAACTCCAGGTCATCGGCCTTGTCCGCTCTGCATTTGCCTTCAACCACTCCCCGCGAAACCAGGAGAAGAACCGCTCCTTTCTCCAGGCCGATAGTAGGCGCTTCGGAGGTGGCGTGGGAGAAAAGGCCGAGCGGCAGACCCGTAGACGCCAGTTCGGTAATGCCGGTGCTGTCGCGGACTAGACCTGCAGTGTGCCCGGCGTTGGTATAGCACAGAGTGCCGAACCTCTCGTTGTAGCAGCCGATGAATGCGGGACAGGAGTGAACGCCCGCCGCGGCGTCCATGATGCCTCGGTTGAGTCGAAGAGAGAGTGTGGTCATGGCTTCGGACTCATTGATGTCAGGCGGCGAAAAGAGCTCGGCTCCGAGAGTGCGAAAGATCTTCTGCGCGGCCGCCAGGATTTGCTGATTGTTCTCGCGGCGCCCAGCTACATCGAGCAGGCCGAACAAAATCCGCTCCGGGCTCACACGCAACGAGTCGTAAAAATCGCCCGCTAATCTTTGCCCGTAGGTGGTAGCCGCAATCTCCGCGCCCTCCATCTTCGGAAACTCGCTGGCGGCGGGTTCCACCGCAGGCGGAGGGTCGGGCGTACGGGTTCGAAATAGAGCGCACATTCGAGTCTTAAACTCAGAGGGGAAACTAGCACAAGAGATGGCAGCGGGCAAATCGGCCGAACGGGCCATACCGAATTATGGTCAGTCGCCGTACTTGTCGCTGAGATACTTGCCGAGCTCGGACTCGAGCTGGCCGTAGTCAGAGTGAATGGTCGCACGCAGCGCGGCCTCCGTGGAACTACCTTCGCTGAGGCGTTGCAGAATTCGCTGAATGTCACCCATCCCGTAGGAATCGTTGATGTAGGAAACCGCGGCCAGCGATTCCGCGTAGGCCAGGTAGGCCTGGCTTCCAGAAAAACTCAAGAAACTGCCTTCCAGCGTATTGAGCGGGATGTTGCGCTGGGTCTTGAATAACTGTGCCAGTAAGTGCCCGTCGCTACCCAGGGACTTCGGTTCCATCAGCTGGGCGATGCCCTCGTGAAGCCAGGGCGGACAACGGCCGCCAGAGAGCTGGTTGATAAAGGAGTGAGCGAGTTCATGCTTCAAAACCCGAGCCAGTTCGGGTGTCATTGAATTAAGGCCGCTGATGGGGATGCGGAGTTTGCCGTCGTTAAGCGCTCCAGACCATGAGGGGGCGCGGGTAACGTCAAAGAAAGCTTGTTCGGTATAGAGCGTAACAAGAATATTATCGCGCGGGGGTGTACCCAAATCGCGCGCCAGATCGTCGTAATCCGATTCGAGCGCGGCCAGGATTTGTCCCCGGAAATCCTCCGACGTCTGCTTGCCTTCGTAGTGGAGCACGAAGTGGCTGCTTTCGCGCTGGGTGAAGTCCGCCTCTGTGCTCTGCTCGCGTTGCGCTTTCGCCAGGTATTGCTGGACGGCCGGATCGGGACGCAGTTCGAGGGAATGCTTCCACGAGGCAATGGCTTCTTTGGTGCGGTCGCAGGCCTGCTGCGCATAGCCGAGGACGGTGTAGGCGTCGGGCGACTCGGGCGCTGCTCGCACCGCGCGCTGGGCGTAGGTAAGCGCCTGCGAAGGATTCCCGGTGCGCACCAGCAGGGCGGCGTAATAAATAAGGACGGTTGCGTTCTCCGGCTGAAAGCGCAGGGCGCTGTCGAAATAGCGGCGGGCTTGATCGATATCGCCGTGCTCGAACTCAAATTTGCCGGCAATGAAGTCAGCGGTGGCGGCCAACTCAGCGTTGCCCTTGCTTTCGAGTTTTGCCAGAGCGTCAGAGTCAACCTTGCCATCCTTAACAATCGTCTTGGGCAGGTCGCCTTCGTTCGCAAGACTGTCAACCGGCACGAAAACCGGAAGATCGCCGGTCCTGGCAGCGCCCGATGCTGCCGCCGCGGGCATGCCGCCGGCTTCGACATGGTCTACGGCACTCTTGGGGATGGCGTAGCTGTCGTCGCCGATGTCGTACTCGTAGTGGGTGCCATTTTCGCGGACGTGGTCCGCTAAAATGGTGCGTCCGTTCTTCAGATGGATCGTGTCCGCGGATGCCGCCGCCGAGGCAAACATGAGCATCATAGCTAACGGAGTAGTGACACGAAGCCGCATTGAAGCGCATTCTAGCAACAGTGAGGGCACACACCCACGTAACGAAAGTACCAGCGATTTCATGCGCAGCGCGCGTGATTCTGGCCGCATGCCTGGCGGCTTTCGCATTCCCGGGAGCGTGCAGTTCACAAGCAGATCCGGCCCCAACCGTTCCAGCACAAGCGGCTCCAGCACAAGCGCGGCAACCGTGCCCGGCCGAGTCCCTCTACCTGCAGCTCAGTAACGTCGGCCTGGATCCTGACCGGGTATTCAAGGTGCGAGACGCGTCTCTGGATCGAGCCGCGATCCATATCAGTCTGGACGACGGCTCCATTGCTTTCACGAAGGATGTGCTGGGCAGGATTACGGGGGCATTTTTTGAGGGCGATGGAGAACTGCTGCTGGCCCCGCCAAACGACGTAGAACGAAAAGCCATGAGCCTGTTCACGGGCATGGCAATTCTGGAAGAGCGCTTCTCGACCGCCTATTTCCGTTTCAACGACAATACTGCCGCCGATTTGCAACCCGGTCTCAGGGCGCCAGAAGATGCGCAAGAATTTGCCGCACACTGGGACCAAACTGCCCGCACCCTGGCGCAGGCAGACGCCATGAGGCTGCTGGCCAGTTTCAGCGGCATGCTACCGATCGCGGGCGAGAACACCTCAGGAGATTCGCCCGCCACGCACGCCACGGATCCCGACGACCACATGTTTCATGCCCGGCTACAGGGAAACAAACTTGGCGTGTTCGACGTTGTTTTCGATTCCACCGCCGGGGAACAAGTCGAGGCCGGACAAAGCAGAACTGGCGAGGACGGAAACGTATATTACGACGTCTGGACTTCATTCTCGACGGAAGCCGCGAGACGGAATTCCGTGGCTCGAAAAGAAATTCCGCACGCTTTGCCGGCAGAAACAGAGTCGCGGGAAGATCCGGTTCGGGTGCGCAGCTACGTCATTGATGCGCGGGTGAAACCACCCAAGGAAGTGGATGGTGACGTGACTTTGCAGCTAGATGTGGTGCGCGGTGGATCGCGCTTTCTGGTATTCGAACTGTCGCGCTTTCTGCAGGTCCAAACCGTCGAAGCGGACGGGAAGGCGGTGGAATTCATCCATAACCCTGCGGTGGAAGGCACGAGGCTGGCACGCAGCGGCAACGACCTGGTGGCGGTGATTTTGCCGCAGCCGGCACGGAAAGGACAAAAGATCAGTCTGCGTTTTGTCTACGGTGGAGAAGTGTTGGCTGAGGCGGGCAGGGGCCTGCTTTACGTGGGAGCACGCGGCACATGGTATCCCAATCGTGGGATGGCCATGGCGGATTTCGATCTTACCTTCCACTATCCGGCGGGTTGGACGCTTTTGGCAACGGGCAAACCGGAGCCACTCGCCCCAGCTTCGGCAAAGTCCTCACAACCCACTCCGCCAAACCCCGATGACGAGCAAGTGGCACACTGGGTCTCGGAGCGGCCCATCCCGGTAGCCGGATTCGACCTGGGCAAATATGTTCGAGGGACGGCTCAGGCCGGAAATGTCGTCGTAGAAACCTACGCTACGAGCGGCGTGGAGCGTGACTTCCCCAGCCCGCCGCCAATCCTTGGGATAGATTCGAACCCCTCGTCACGGCCTCACGCCACTCCCGACCTGATTGCACCTCCGCTTGCGCCTTCACCGGCGCGGAATGCAACCGCCGTGGCGGAGTTTACAGCGCGAGCGATCCGCTACTACGCGGAGCGATTCGGTCCGTTCCCCTACAGTCAACTGGCGCTCACTCAGGTGCCGGGGCGGGAAAGCCAGGGTTGGCCGGGGCTCATCTTCCTGTCGTCTTATGCGTTCCTTGACCAGGCAGAGCGTGAAAGTCTGCACATGGGTCCGGCTGGCGCATTGGTCGGGGGACTGGTCCCCGCGCACGAAGCCGCACATCAATGGTGGGGAGACTTGATCACGTGGGCTACCTATCGGGACCAGTGGTTTTCCGAAGGTCTGGCAAATTATTGTTCGTTGATGATGCTGCAGGAAAAAAACCCGGCAGGCTTCCGCCAGGTCATGGAGAAATATCGACGGGATTTGGTTGAAAAGAATAAAGACGGCAGCTCTCTAGAGGATGCCGGACCCGTAACCTTGGGCGGGCGCCTGCTTTCGTCTCACTTTCCGGAGGCTTACGAAGCCATCAGTTACGGAAGGGGGACGTGGCTGTTTCACATGCTGCGCTCCATGTTGCAGGAAGGTGCAGAGAATGTCGGACAAAAAGACGGGAGCAGCGGGACTGCGGAAGAACCGTTTGTGCGGTCTCTGCATAAAGTTCGTGAGCGTTACGCAGGAAAAACCATCAGCACGAGGGAACTGCTGAACGTTTTTGCGGAGGATTTGCCGCCCTCGTTGCGCTATGAAGGCAAAGCCTCACTCGACTGGTTTCTGGAGGGTTGGGTGAACGGCACTTCGCTACCCAGGCTAGATCTGCAGGGCGTCAAATTCGCAGCGAAGTCCAACGCTACCGCCGTCAGCGGCGTGATATTGCAAAAGGATGCGCCGGAAGATCTGGTAACGTTCGTTCCTGTCTACGCAGTGGTTTCTGGCAAGGCACCGATGCTGGTGGGGCGAGTGTTTGCCGACGGCCCCGAAACCTCGTTTCACTTGTCCGCTCCGGCTGGAACACACAAGCTTTTGCTGGATCCAAACGGAACCATACTCACCAGTCCCAAATAAGCGAGGTTGCGAAGAGCAACCGCAGACGAGTTTCTCCGTCCGATCTCCCAGATCGGAACTGGTTCGCGTCCGGCTTCCCGGAATGAACTTCTGTTAGCTCAGGACGCTGCTTCACACGGTGCATCTGAAGACGCTAAGTCACTGCTCAGCTTTCCTTTGCAGTCCTGTTGCACCGATACCAGAGGATGGCATTTGATCTGCTGAATGGAAAGTAACTGCTGCGCCTTGATGAGCGATGTTAGGCACGGAGTCCGGCGAAGCCATGATTGTTGAAAAAATATCCAGTGACACGATGGCCGCCGTGGCATTCGCCGCGAACCGCCACTGCGGGCCACAGACCATTCTCCTCGTCGAAGACGAAGCCTTTGTGCGGAAGGTGACGGCCGAAGTTCTGGAGTCCGCCGGCTACAGGCTGGTGATTGCCGCAGACGCTGGAGAAGCATTGGCATACCGCGGCCGCTTTGCGCCGTTCGATCTTCTACTTGCCGATGTCATCATGCCCGGCATGAACGGTCGCGCATTGGCCGTTGAACTCACCCGCTTATATCCGAGCACCCGGGTTCTGCTTATGAGCGGCTATGCAGATCAGCTCGCCGACCATGAATTGCCCTCCTGTGGCGAAGAGTATTTGCCCAAGCCTTTTTCGATCCTCACTTTGTTGAGCAGGGTGCGCGACGTGTTGGACAAGGCGGCCGACTCGAAAGGATGCTCTAACCCGCGTTCGTCCTCCGATAATGCGTGGCTTGCAGAATCTCATGAGGAATCTGGGATAGCGGCACCACCCGGTCGAGGATTCCCATTTCCGCACACACGCGAGGCATGCCGTAGACCGCACAACTCGCCTCGTCCTGGCCTATTGTAAGACCGCCCTCGCGATGAATAGCTTTCATTCCCTGCGCTCCGTCCGATCCCATACCGGTCATGATGATGCCCATGGCTTCGGAATGAAATGCGGACGCGACGGATTGCATCATGACATCGACTGACGGAACGTGGACCTGATTCTCCGCTTTGCCGGAAAGCGAAATGAGCGCACGCGACTCCGCAACACGGTCTAACGTCATCTGAAATCCGGCGGGAGCAAGGTAGACCACTCCTGGCTGAACTTCCGCTCCATGGGAAGCCTCGCATATGGAGAGTGCGCAAAGGTTGTTTAGTCTTTTCGCAAAAGCAGCAATGAAGCCAGCTGGCATATGCTGCACGATCAGGATTGGAACCGGGAGGTCGACTGGAAGAGTCGGCAGGATTTCCTGCAAGGCTTTGGGGCCTCCGGTCGAGATGCCAACAGCAATGACAGCTGGAGCCCCATGCGCAACCTTCCTCGTGCGTAGGTCCGCGGTGCGGGGAGGCTTCCGCTGCAGGTTGAGACCATCTCGTAAACGCCGCGATTCGGCGGCAGCCTTGATCTTGGCCACCAAATCCTCACGGATATGAGAAATATCCAGCGAGGCGGTGGAGAGTTGCTTGGGCACGTAGTCGTCGGCGCCGGTGTCCAGGCATTGCACTCGGTCTTCGACGCGGCTGCGCTGCGTCAGCACCAGCACCGGCAGGCTCGGCCGCTTCAGCCGCAGATGCCGCAACACGCTCACTCCATCCAGCTTCGGCAAGTTCAGATCGAGGATCACCAGGTCATAATCAAACTCCGTCCCCATGGCCCGCGCCTGCTCGCCATCTTCCACCACGTCGACCGCGTAGTGTTCCCCTACCAGCCCCTGGCGCACAAATCCGGCTAGAGCTGCATCATCTTCGGCTATCAGGATTCTCATAAGTCGCCACTAATCACAGCCTGATTCTAGTTAGAGAAAGCTCAGTTGAAACCGAAACTCATGCGCACGAAGGTGAGCGTTTGCAGAAACGGGGCGAGGTTTCAAAGCGGGAAGTCTAAACTCCCTGTCATCCGGATCAGTTGCCAGTACCCAGTACCTAGTACGAGTACCTAGTTGCCGGAAGAGACTTGCTGGCTACTGGGTACTGGCAACAGATCCGGATGACAGGACTAAGAAATATTTTGCGTTCTGCGGCGACCGGTGTAATCTTCGCAGGAGAGAAAACGCCCGATGTGCTTCTCGGCCACAGCGAATTTCGTAGGCAGCGGTGTTCTGGGCGCCGTTGGCGTCGTCACTCTAACTCGCGTCAGGCACCGCCGCGAAATTCTCTTCGCCTCCCTGCCCGTGTTGTTCGCCATTCATCAGTTCATCGAAGGATTCGTCTGGCTCGGCCTCGATGGCATTCTTTCGCCGGCGGTTGCCCACGATATGGGCGCGGCCTTCATGCTCTATGCTCAGGGATTGCTCCCATTCCTGCTGCCGCTAAGCGTGTTCCTGTTCGAGCCGACTGCAAACAGCCGCCAGCGCATGCTCCCGTTTCTCGTGCTCGGCGGAGGCACCACGCTCTACATCCTCTGGGCGCTGACCGCGTTCCCGACGCAGATCTACATCAAGGCCAACTCCATCGTCTACATCAATCAAGCCACCAACAACGAGGCCGTTGGGGTGCTCTATGTGATCGCAACCTGCGGATCGTTATTCTTCTCGAAGATCAAGCCGATGATTCTCTTCGGTGCAGCGAACCTGGTAATTCTCCTAGCAGTAATGGAGGTCAAACGCTACGCCTTTACCTCGTTGTGGTGCGCCTACGCGGCAGTCGCAAGCGTGATCATCCTCGCCTACTTCTGGAAAAGCCACGGAAGCCGCCCGTTCTCGTACGCGTAGCGAACTCATCCTGAAGCTTCATAATAAGGAGAATCAAATGAGAACCAAATTAGCCTTCGCCCTGCTCTGCATCCTGTCAGCGCCCGGCGTCCTTGCCCAGACAACAACAACGAAGGACGGGTTCATCAAAACTTCCGACGGCGTCCGCATCCACTACCTCGAGGCAGGCAGTGGCCGTCCCATCGTCTTCATTCCGGGCTGGACCATGCCGGCGTGGATCTGGCAGAAGCAGATCGACGAGTTCTCAAAGCACTACCACGTCATCGCCGTCGATCCCCGTTCGCAAGGCGAGAGCGACAAACCGAACTCCGGACACATGCCCGAAACCCGCTCTCGCGACTACAAAGAACTGGTCGATCAACTCGGCCTGAAGCATCCGGTCCTGGTGGGCTGGTCGATGGCATGCGGCGAGCTGATCAAATACGTCGAACAATTCGGCACTGATAACGTCGGCGGCTTAGTGTTGGTCGACGGCTTTCTCTCCGACAAGCCCAGCCCTGATATGTTCATCGGCATCTCCGGATGGATGAACCAGCTCCAACAAGATCGCCAGAAGCAAGCCGACGCTTTTGTCCGCACCATGTACAAAAAGCCGCAGCCCGAGGATTACCTGAAGCGCGTCATCGACGCCTCCGCCCAGGTCCCGGCCGACACCGCCGTGGTGCTCATCTACGACATGCTGGCCGTAAAAGATTTCTCAGCCGGCCTCGAGCGAGTGAAGACCGCTCGCCCGCTGCTCTTCATGTACCAGCCCGAATCGCAACCGAGC
Source organism: Candidatus Sulfotelmatobacter sp. (assembly GCA_049584615.1). GTDB lineage: Bacteria > Acidobacteriota > Terriglobia > Terriglobales > Acidobacteriaceae > Sulfotelmatobacter. Next base: position 16,056 of record JBAUYE010000464.1, on the reverse strand, counting down.
GCCGACTACCTGAAATCAAAGCTCGGCGACAAGGTCCAACTAGAGCGCTTCGACGGCGACGGCCATGCCCTGTTCGTCGATGATCCGGAAAAATTCAACCATGTGTTGGAAGAATTCCTGCATGGTTCACCCAAATGATTCACGGGGATGACGATGGGCGTTTCGTCCCGTCCCGCAGCAACTTCCAGGCCTCCCGGTAAACCTCATACTTATACCGGTCCCTTCGCACGGCCTGAAGCGGATACAGCATTAGCTCGGTGCCCTTCTTTTTCAGAACAGCGCCCGCCGGGATGATGTACCACATATCTTCTGGGATCACATACGCCGCAAAAAAATCGACCTGCCGCCTCGTATATCGCTTGGTCCTCTGGTTGGAACTGAATCCGCAGAGATAGCCGTTACCCTTCCTGAAGCTCGTCGACTTCACCTGCACCCTCAGAAAACGCCTCCCGTGTTCCACTCCCACGTCGTAAGGGCCCGAATCTCCCCAGGGCTTCGAGACCTTGAATCGCTTGCGCACCGCCCGCGCCATGAACTGCAGCTCCACCCACTCGCCCCGCTCCTTGAAGTTCCTGAATCCATTGCACTTCGCCATAACCGCACGCCCCGTTTTGCCCAAAAGAAAAGGCGCAGCCCGTGGGCTGCGCCTCGTTTTTCTGAATTTTTACCCTATACTTCCAGTATATCAATTTGAATAGAGCGATTGTGTCATGTTTCCCGGAATTATATCTCCGTTAGTGTGCGTGACTTAGACCCGATCATGTAGTTTTTGCCTATTGACAGCTTTTCGGCAAGGGACAGCAGCAAGGCTGGTTTGAAGCTCGCCGTACTGTCATCCTGAGGCCCGCGGTTTTTGCGGGCCTCAGGATGACGAGCGCCGAACCCGCCCGGTCAATTACTCCCATCCCGCACCCCAGCGATAATATAGAGACATAATCCGCAGAACTCTGCGAGCCTGAGGACGTTCCCCATCAATGCCGGGACCAAATTTCGATGAAGCCGCTGCTCATACCCGGCATTTGTCTCGCCGCGGTTGCGGTTCTGCTGCACACCGGCCTGGTCACCCCCAGCGTCGCGCTCATCACCTACGCCCTCTACGCCGCGGCGATCGCAGGCATGCTACTGGCCTGGAGATTTCATTCGAGCCGCATCTTCTTCGCCGTGCTGGTCGTCTTCCTGGCCCAGGAAGCAATCTCTTACTTCTCTTCTTCGATTACTTCAGGTTCATATACTTCAGGACACGTCGCAGCCGGCAGCCCCGGAAGCATCGCGCTCGCCGCCGTGGGCGTGCTCTTGCCGCTCAACTTCGTTCTCCTTTCCCTTCATAGAGAACGGGGATTCAGTTTTTCCAGCATCGCGCCTCCTACCTTATTATTGTTCGTGCAATCCGTGTTTGTAGGAGTCCTCTGCCGGCCTCAGCCGTTCGCGGCCGCGCACGCGCTGCATCATCCCGTGCTGCCGGCTTCGTTGCCTTTCGCCACAGTGCTGGCCTTCGCGGCTGCGGCAGTACTGTTGCTCACGCGCTTTCTGCTGCTGCACAAGCCCGCGGAGAGCGGCTTGCTGTGGGCGATGGCCGCTTGCTTTCTCGCGCTCTATTTTGGAGGCGTAGGACGAATTCCTACCGCGTATTTCGCAGCCGCAGCTTTCATTCTGGCAGGCGCAGTCGTGGAGACGTCTTATATGCTCGCCTACCACGACGAACTCACGACCCTGCCTTCCCGCCGAGCTTTTCACGATGCCTTGCTTCGTCTGCAGCCACCTTATTCCATCGCCATGGTCGACATCGATCATTTCAAACGCTGCAACGACACGTACGGTCACGACACGGGAGATCAGGTGCTGCGCATGGTCGCGTCGCGGCTGGCAAGGGTCTCGGGCGGAGGCCAAGCCTACCGCTGCGGCGGAGAAGAATTTGCCATTTTATTTCCGGGCAAGAACACAGCCGAGATCATGGAGCATCTGGAAAAGCTGCGCGCCGATATTGAAGCCAGCGCGCTACGCCTGCGGGGACCGGAGCGCCGCCAGGAGGCTCGCGGCCCCGACCGCCGCAACCAGCGCGCCCGCGGACGTGCCCAAACCGGCCACGCCATCCGGCAACTGGCGCGCACCGCGCCGTCTGACGAACTCTCGGTGACGGCAAGCATCGGAGTGGCCAGTTCGAGGGCAGGAAATCCTTCCGCGGAAGAAGTCATCCAGGCAGCGGATAAAGCGCTGTACCTCGCGAAAGCCGCAGGACGCAACCGCATCGAGACGGCATCCGCTTCCCGGCGCAGGGTCCGCAGCAAAACGGCGGGCATCGCGTGAACTGCCAGGCCAAGGAAGAAACGTGCGGCCCGGATCGCCACTTCAAGGCGGGAGCGTGTGACGCCCCGGGCTCGTACGTTTTCGCAAGCACCACAGGCCGTGCGGTCAGCCCGTAGTTGTAGGAGGCACAGAAGTTTTCCGTTCACTGCCGGCGGCACAGGTCGGACACTTCACACGGATAAACGCAACGCCCTCGGATTTACCCTTGATATCCACGGGCCTAGCCACATATCCGGTACCGCCGCAGCGCGGGCAGCTTTTCGGATCCACTCCTCCCCCTCAGTTGCTGAAAGTTTTTCACCAATTTGCGCCCGCGGTGCGACAAAGTTAATCCTGTTACGAAACCCGAACAGGCTCGGAAGTCTCCGGCGGCCGATCGCGAGCGGAAACAGTTGCAGAAGACCGTCGCAAAAGCTGTGTTAAGCTAATGAAAACCGCACGCCGGAGAGGTGGCAGAGTGGCCGAATGCGGCGGTTTGCTAAACCGTTGTACGGGCTAACACCTGTACCCAGGGTTCGAATCCCTGCCTCTCCGCCATTTTTTTGCCTGGGACTTGCGAGTCGGTGATGCTTACACTGGTACGGGTTTCAGTGAAGGAGCGCCGATCGCAAAGTGCAATCTGACTCAAAGAGTGGAACCAACGCATGGATGTGGAGATGGTGCGGGTGCGCGCAAGTTATAAGCGATTTGTGAGACAGGTTCTAGTCAGCCGCCATGGTCTGTGCCTCTTCTTCGAATTGCATAAGTTGGGAGGCGGTTTGCCCTCGCAGTTCCGCCTCCAGCGCCGCTAACTGTGCCTCGATTTCCTGAGATGCCTTGCGCTTCCGGATAACCTCCTCGCGGTAGCGCCGCAAGAAATAATCGATGGTCTCGACGCGAATCCTGATTGAGCCCGTGGGCTTGTTCTCATCCAGATCCTTGAAGCAGAAATATGGAGTACCGGATTGCTCGATAATTCCCTCGACCACGCCATAGATAGGCGCATCGTGGCCACACTTGAAGCTGGAAACCTCCAGCGCGACCAGGTTCGGATGGCGGGCGGTGAACTTTGCCGCCCAAACTTTGTGGTTGGTACTGCAGGAATATGAATTCTTCCAGGCGTCGGTGATATCGAGCGGGTGACTGATAATGCCGGCGCGAACTTCTTCGCCGAACAACCGCTCCAGCAGGTCTTCATCGAGCGGCAAAGTATTTTGCGAGAAGATCGGATAACCCAGTTTCTGGAACTCCTCCATAATCTCGTGATTCAGACCGGGATCATGGTGATACGGCCGGCCCAGCATCACAATGCCGATGCGATCTTCGCGCTCCAGTTGATCGAGAACCTGGCGAGCACGATTGCGGATGCTGGCTTCGTAATCCGCCAGCGCTTTGTAGCCGACCTCGACCGCACGGTCGTTCTCTTCTTGCGACAAACCCATGATGGGTTGCCAGGCCTGCAGCATCTGGTGGGCAAACAGCTTGCGATCGGCAAAGTTGAGGACGGGATCCAGGTACTTCACATTGTGCTCGGCGAATACATCGTTCTCTTTTGTGAATGCAGCCTTTACTGTCTCGGGAGTAGCCGTAACTGTCGGACACGCGTTCGCGCCTACGATTTTCACCAGCGGAGAAGTCAGCACATCGTACATCGGGAAAAAGATCACATTGAGTGGCTTCTTGCGATGCTTTTCCTGGATCAGATTGTAAACGTGGGAAATTCCGATCTTCGCGGGGAAACAGGGATCGATGGCGCCGCGGCTTGCGCCCGCGCGGTAAAGATCAGAACTGGTGTAGTCGGAATAAATAATGTTCTCGGGCTGCACACCCAGGCTTTCAAGATATCCGTTGAAGAGTGGCGCGTAGGTGTAGATATTGAGAACCCGCGGGATGCCGACGCGAAGTTTCTTGCGATCTTTCATGAGCGGGATGCGTTCTTTGCCTGTCTTGTTCCAGAATGTCGTCACTGGAATCGGATCGGCTACGCTCTCGGCGTTTACCGGGCGGAAGACTTCATGGGCCGCAAAATCAACGAAGTTAGGATATTTGTCTTTGATCTCGTCGATTCCCGCTTTGATGTCCTTCATGTCGTTAACATCTTCCACCAGACCTTTTTCGCAAGTAGCGATGATGAGGCGCTGCTCGCCGTGCATCAGCGGGACTTTCGTGACTTTCTGGATGGGGACGAAAGCCAAGTCGTCCTTGGGCACGGTGCGAATGTCGATGAAGGTGCGCAGGCAATTGTTCTTGCAAAAATTGCAGCGGGTGCTCTCGTTGCGTGTGGTGCGGTATTCGATTTTGCGAACCGCATCGAGTCCGACAAACGATGTCTGCAAGCCGTTGCGCCACAACCGAACAGACTCGACCGCAGCGCCGATGGCCCCGGATTCGCCGCAGAATTCGTGGACGATGATTTCCGGTTTCTTCCCCGAGGCCCGGAAACTGTTATTGATGAAATCGACTTCCGCCTTCACCACGGCCATGTTGTTCTGCGTTCCACCCTGCAGAACGAAGCGTGTGCCCAGCGCGGCGAGATTAGGTATGCTGGCCACGTAAAGAAATACGTTCTTGGGCAGCACAGTTGCCAGGCCAGCCAGAATTTCCTCCGCGCGCCAGCCCTGACGCTGGAAATTGACGATGTCCGATTGCATGAAGACGGCACAACCATAGCCGAAAATCGGCATGGATTGCGCAGAGAAGGCCAGATCGGCGTATTGCTCAACGCTCAATCCAAACCCTTCCGCGGTTGACTGCAGGAAATATCCGTTGCCGGCGGAGCATTGGGTGTTGAGTTTGAAATCTTTGACGCGGCCGTTGTGCAGGATGATGATTTTAATGTCCTGCCCACCCACGTCGACTATGACGTGCGGATCTTCATAGAACTTGAGAGCAGATTCCGTGTGGGCGACCGTCTCGACCAGCGCCACATCCGCGTGCAAGACGTCTTTCAGAATATCCTTCGCGTAGCCGGTGGTGGCTACTCCGAGGACTTCCAGCTTTGCCTTCTGCGCTTCTACTTGTCCGCGCAGGTTCTCAAACATTTCAATGGTGTCTTGAATCGGATTTCCGTTTGAGAGCTGGTAAGCTTTGCAAAGAATGTCGCCTTTTTCGTCGAGCAACACGGCCTTGGTCGAAGTGGAACCGCCGTCAATGCCGATGAACCCGCCAACGGTCTGGTTGGTGTGGAACGCCACGGGCGTGAACTTCTTGCGCCGGTAGGAAACCTTGAACTCATCGAGTTCCGCTTCGCTGGTAGTGAGTCCCTTGGCGCCGGACTTAGCCTTCTCTTCCTGGCGTCCGTACTCGATGTAGTGCATCAGCTTTTCGTATCCCTGGTAGCAGCCCACGCAGTCTTCTTCGCTCTTGCCGAATTCGATCGCGCCCATGGCGGCAAAATATTGAGCGTTCTGCGGCACTTTGATCAGGTCTTCAGGCTTTGCGCCGTCTGGAATCGTAACCTTGCGCTCCTGCCACATACGCGGAATGTTCGCCTGCCAGGCTTCGCGCATCCCGCGAATAAAACTATTGGGACCACCCAGGAGTAGCACGTGAGGCCGCAGCGTGTGGCCGCGGGTGAGGACGCTCAAGTTCTGTAGAACAATGGCTTCAAACAACGACGCCATCAATTCATCCGACGGGGTGCCCACCTTCTGCAGGCTGTTGATATCGGTCTCAGCGAAGACTCCACACTTCCCGGCGACTCTATGGAGTTTGACTCCGTGATACTTTTGCTCGCACAGCTCAAGAGCCGGAATCTTCAGCTTGGCATTAATTTTGTCGATGACCGCGCCCGTGCCGCCTGCGCACTTGTCGTTCATCGAGGGAATTTTCTTCTTGCGGCCGGTTTCGTCGTCGTCTTTGAAGACAATGATCTTGGCATCCTGACCGCCCAGTTCGATCACCGAGTAGACTTCCGGGTGCATCTTCTCGACGGCGAGTGAAACCGCGGTCACTTCCTGCACAAACTTCGCGCCGATCTGATCGGCAATCCCACCGCCGCCGGAACCGGTCATGAACATACGTGTGTTGTGCGCGTTGATGCCAACTTCTTTCTCGATGCGCCGCAAGAATTCCAGCGTCTTTTCCGGCTGCTTGGTCTCATGCCGCTGGTAATCCTGCCAGAGCACTTTGTCGGTAGCGGCATCCACGACTGTTGCCTTGACCGTGGTCGAGCCCACGTCGAGTCCCACCATGAATTCCGTGTGATGATCGTGCGGCTTTTGCGGAGGCGCGGGAGCTATTTGCATTAGCTGCGGCTTCGATTGCTGTCCCAGATGGTCGTGCATGGTCTCTCCGATAAGTCGTAACAAGCGGTTCGTAATTGCGGTGACTGCCATCTCGCCGGCAAATGATTGGCCGGCGAGATGGCAGTGAGTCTTACGCGGCGTTTGGCACGGCGATGCCGGGAACGGGCGAGCGCTTCCACAGCCGAGTGCTCTTATCCATGCGATCGCTCACGTGCAAAATGAACTGCGCGGCAGTTCCAGCAACGCCCTCGCGATGCGGTACATGGTAGAAGGGCCGCCTCAGTTCCGGATGCTCGGCGATGTATTCCCGGATTTCGTCCAAACTCTTGCCTGTGGATTTGAGGCATTGTTCGAACTCGGTCTTGGCTTTCACCTTGGCCTCGCCCAGCGCCATCTGTACACGGCTGTGGGCGTTCACTTCGCCTTCGCCCGAGGTTTCGATCGGCAGGAAGATCATGTCTTTGAACTTGTTGACCACCGCCGACTGCACTCCATCGGACTGCGAAGAAGGCATGCAGCCAAAAGGCTTCAGAGCCAGCACCATGTGGCATAGTTTGTGCACGGTGTAGTAAACGTTCTTGCCTACTTCAAGGTGTCCCTCACCACCGCGGGCGAACTGGTTGTAGAAAGGGTGAGCCATTTCGGCCAACTCTGTCTGCGGCACCAGGTGATGCGTGATACCACCCATGTTCTTGATGGTGCGGTGGTAGAAATATTTCCAAGCACCTTCTCCAAAGCCAATGCCCCAGAGTTTTTTGTGCAAGCCGAAGTAGTTCGCTAGATTCTTCTTGAGTTCATACCATTCTGGATTGCGGTGCGGGCGGTTCACCGGCCACTTCGCAATCGCGTGCGCCTTTGCCTGATACATCAGGTACGCCACCCAGGTAGCAATCGGTTCCACGATTACCTGAGCGCCTTCGCGCTCCAGAAAATTGAACATGTGGAAGTTGCCATCGCCCTCTGTGATCTGCGCCCAAAATTCGCCCGTGATCTTCACCACCGGCTTGACCTTGGTGCGGTCCACTTCGATGCGATTCACGCGGTCGCGGGCGGTATGCAGAGCATCTAGATAGTCCTTGCCCCACATGTGCTCGTGCATTTTGCCGAAAACATTGGCCGTATTTCTGAGCACTTTATTGCTCTTGAACTTGGGCTTGAGCCAATTGGGAGCACGCTGCTCAATCTCGAAAGAATCGCGATTCCTGAGATCGTCGCAAAGTCCATCCACCATTTCCCGGAACACGCGGTCGGTTTCGCCTTTGTTCGCTTCAAAGGGGCGGATCTGATAGATCATGTCGTTGATCACATCGCCGAGATGCATGGCGTTCAGCATCCCGAAGCCGAAGTCAATTGTGAATTTGAGGCCGGGTTCGCCGGAGGCGGCTTTAATTCCGTCGCTGTCTTTGAACAGCAGGACGCGAAAACCGTCGAAGCCGGCGTTCTTCAGCGCGAAGCGATATTCCGCCTCGTACATGCCGAAGCGGCACGGACCGCAGGAGCCAGCGGTGAAGAAGACGAAGTTGTTCAGAATGTTCTCTCGCGAGAGCCCTTCCTTCTCCAAGAACTGAAGGTACTGCACCAGATTGCCCACGGTGAAGTAGGTGGGATTACATTGGCCGTTGTTGCCGAATTCCTTGCCGGTCTGGAAGGCCGCTACGTTTGGAACGGGCAGTTTTTCACAGCGGTAGCCGCAACCCTGAAAGACGGCCCGGATCAGATCCTCATGCTTCCAGGTAAAGCCGCCAAACAGAATCGTGACACGATTCCGTTCCTCGGCTGTGAACGCCCTCTCAACGGGACGGTGAAAATGTGTGGGCTGGTCTAAACCAGCGATCTTGCGGAGCCGGTTGCGCTCGGCCTCCAGGCGCTGCTTGATTTCTTCATCATTGTCGATTTGAACAAGATTGGTCGCCATTATCTTCCTCCGGCGGATGTAGTGTTTTTGGGTTTTGGTGAGAGAACGCGGACGGATGAAAGGTTGTCCCGGTTGTCGTGGGAAAAGTTGGAGGAGCAGAAGTTAGAGAAGCAGCAGGAGGCAGACCGATGCCCGCTCTTGGCGGAGCGCTTCGGAACCTGGGATGTAGGGCCACCGGAAACTCCTAAAGCGTGTTACGGAGGTTCGATGTTTTACGCCCGGCGAGAACCGTTCAGAACGAATCTCGACAGGGCGCCGGATTAGCTAACAATTACCCCATTCCCGTCTTTCGCAAGCGGGAAACGCCCCGGTTCTGCAAGAACCTAGTCGCCACAGTTATCAGAAGCTGGCACTCACTTCTGGAAAACTACGGGCAGTCTGCCTGGCAGCTGCCAGCGACATTTCCATTGTTTCTTTTTAGCAGAAACCTGGGTTGTGATTCAAGTCAGAGCCACAGATAAGCGAGATTTGCGGTAAGCACCGTAAAAAGCGATGGATGAATATCCATATAGCTCCGCCGGATGCGCCCATCCCTTCGTAGCAGTTAAGATATCGAAATGGCGATCACATCCGCCGATGCGCAAGAAGCACGGCGAAACATTGCGTCGGTTGCCTTGCGCACTCCGCTCATCCGGTGCAATGCGGATGGGCCAGCGAACTTGTATCTGAAGTTAGAAAACCTGCAACCGATTGGGTCGTTCAAGATCCGCGGAGCTGCCAACGTCATGGCGCGAACCCCGCGCGAGCGGCTCACGCGCGGCGTTTTAACCGCTTCCGCCGGCAACATGGCGCAAGGCGTGGCTTTCTGCGCCCGGCGAATCGGAGTCGGCGCGACGATTATCGCTCCTGACACTGCTCCGGCTACGAAGATTCAAGCCGTCGAACGCATGGGCGGGCGCGTGATCAAAGTTCCTTTTGCCGAGTGGTGGCGAACGTTTGAGACTCGTTCCTACCCGGGCATCGACGCTACCTTCATCCACGCCTTCGACGATCCGGATGTGATGGCGGGCAATGGCACGATCGCGCTGGAACTGTTGGAGGACCTGCCTGATTTAGATGCTGTGGTAATTCCCTGGGGCGGTGGAGGGTTGTCGTGCGGCATCGCCGCGGTGTTGCGAGAGCTTGCGCCCAGAGTGCGTATCTATGCCGCCGAGATTGAAACGGCTGCCCCGCTGGCCGCGTCGCTCGCTGCCGGTGAGCCGCGGGCGGTCGAATACAAGCCATCGTTCGTCGATGGTATCGGCAGCAAGACGGTATTCCCCGGCATGTTCGAATTGGCACGCAAGCTGCTGGATGGGTCGTTGGTAGTCACTCTGACTGAAGCGGCGAACGCGATGGGAGTGGTGGCGGAGCGGAACCGGATTATTATCGAAGGTGCCGCAGCTTGTGCGGTTGCAGCTTGTCTCTCCGGCCGCGCCGGCTCCGGCAAGATCGTCGCCATAGTGTCTGGCGGAAACATCGACCTCGACAAGTTCGCTCAACTTGTCAGCTAGCTGCTTGTCGATCGAGGCTACACACAGAACGGCGCGATTGCATGACAGACCTTATCTTTAATAATCTTTATTCCTCCTGCTTCGTCTAAACAGTAGAGTCGCGCCTTTCTCACCGAGCGCGAAGCCCCGGTGTTCAAGGGTGACATCTGGGAGCTGCAGCACGATTTGGGAGTGAGTTGTAGGACGGGGGCGGTTCTTCCGGTTGGGAAAGAGAAATCGATAATCCCGTCGAGGGTACAATGTTCTTGATTATGCGGATGATATTGGACATCTTCGCGCAAATCTTCCGCACGCTGTGGGCACACAAGCTGCGATCGTTTCTGACCATGTTTGGGGTCGCCTGGGGTGTGGGATCATTGCTGTTGCTGGTCGGCCTGGGTGAGGGTTTCCGCTCTGGAAATAAGCGCGGGCTGTCCGAATTCGGGGAGAACATCATGTTTCTCTTTCCCGGCCGCGCACCCACGGTGGCCGGTAGCATGAACTCCGCGCGCAACTATTTGCTTACTTACCAGGATTATCTTGACGTCCGGGCGGAAGCTCCCCACGTGCGCAGTTCTTCGCCTGTGCTGTCGCGTGATGACATGCACGCGGTGAGCGAATTCGCCAATGCCAATGGACAGATAGCGGGCGTCGAGCCACAGTATGCCGGTATCAGGTACCTTCCGCTCCAGCAGGGTCGATGGCTCAATGGTTTGGACGAGGCGCAAAGGCGCAACGTGATTGTGCTGGGCGACGAACTGACGAGGAACCTGTTCTCCGGGCGACCCGCGCTGGGAGCATTTATCCTGCTCAATGACATTAGGTTTGAAGTGATCGCCACGGTAAAGCGCATCGGCCGCGGTGACGAAAACATGACCAATATGCGCGGCTACATTCCCTTCAAGACGATGGCGACCTTCTTCCCGATTAAGGGCGAAAATCATGAAAACTCCATCTCGCTCATCAACTATCAGCCGCGAGTGCCGGCGGAGCACATGCTGGCGCGGGAAGAGGTGCACAGGATCATCGCGCGTAATCACGGCTTTGATTACCACGATCAAGACGCATTCGAAGACCTGGACACGGTTCAGCAAGCCGAGATGATGGGCAAGATTTTTGATGCCATGAACATGTTTCTGGGCACCGTAGGACTGGTAACGCTGGCTCTGGGCGCCATCGGCGTGATCAACATCATGCTGGTGGCGGTGAGTGAACGTACTCGTGAGATCGGGTTGCGCAAGGCTCTGGGGGCCACGAACCGCAGCATTCTGTTTCAGTTTTTTCTGGAGGGAGTTCTGCTCACGTTGCTGAGTGGAGTGATCGGCATGGGGCTGGCCGGCGGGCTGATGGCGCTGCTGGGTACGCAGCAATCGCCGGGGAATTTTGATCCTCCCAAGCTGGTGCCGGCGTCGGCGATTCTCGCGATAGGCTGCTTGACGCTGGCGGGCGTGGTGGCCGGATTGTATCCGGCGCGCAAGGCTGCCATGCTGCCGCCGGTCGAGGCGCTCCGGCAGGAGTGAAGGTTGGAGGGTGGGATTAGAAAGTATGTTTGGTGATTTGCTTAGTGAGGCCTACGGCGCTATGCGGCATAACCGCCGCCGCACCACCCTCACCATGCTTGGCATGGCTTGGGGAATCGCTACGGTTGTGATGCTGCTCTCCTACGGCAATGGCTTCGGCCAGGCTTGCGCCAACATCTTCGCTAACTTCGGCACCAAGCTGATGATCATGGCTCCCGGCCGCAGCTCGATGCAGGCTGGCGGCCAGAAAGCCGGCGTGCCCATACGTTTTACCCTCGACGACATCGACACGCTCACCACCAATATTCCGCAAATTGCCCAGATCACCCCCGAAGCCGACAAGCAAGCCAACATTCAGTACGAGACGCGGACGTTCACTTTCAATGTTACCGGCAACTATCCCAACGTCTTTTCCATTCGCGCGCTCAAACTGGCGCAGGGCCGTTTCTACAACCCACAAGATGAGACCCAGCACGCCCGCGTCGCCGTCATTGGTTCTGAAGCCAAGGAGAAACTTTTTTCGGGACGGGGCGCCTTGGGCGAGCGGATCCGGATCGATGGGCTCAGTGTTGAAGTGATCGGGATTCTGAGCCCCAAGATGCAGGGCGGTGATGACAATGTGAACCGCGTGATCTATGTCCCTTTCACCACCATGAGCGACATTAAAGATACGCATTACCTTGACTCCATTTGGTTCAACTATGAAACGCCTGCGTATGAAGATCTGGAACACGCTGTGCGCTCCGTGATGGCCATAGAGCACAAGTTCAACCCGATTGACCGGCGAGCCATGTATGTATTTAACCTGATGCAACAGATCCATCAGTTCGAAATGATTACGCTCGGCCTGAAGATTCTGCTGGGATTCATTGGCACGCTTACGTTGGGCATCGGCGGGGTGGGACTGATGAACATCATGCTGGTCTCGGTCACGCAGCGCACGCGGGAGATTGGCGTGGAAAAGGCGCTCGGGGCGCGCCGGAATGACATCCTGCTTCAGTTCCTGGCGGAATCTCTGACCATCACTTTCATCGGCGGCGCGCTGGGAGTCGTCCTGGCGTACCTGGTCTCGCTTTCCGTCGGAAGGCTCACGCTGTACAGCGCGATGGCGAAGAACGCGGAAGCCGGTGATATTCGCCTGGTCATTGCTCCGGGGACGCTGATCGTGGCCACGCTTATCCTCGCTGCGGTTGGGCTGATAAGCGGCATGGTGCCCGCCGTCCGGGCTTCGCGTCTGGATCCTATTGAGGCTCTGCGGTACGAGTAGTTTAGACGGACGACTACGGCGCCTTCGCGAACCATTCCTCAAACCACTCAAGCGTGCGCAAGGTATAGTCGCGGGAGTCGGCGGGCTTAATGAACATGTGCCCCTCATCCGGATACACCACGAGCTTTGTGGGCACATGCAAAGTGCTGAGCGCGTGCCACCATTCGACCGACTGCTCCATCGGAACTTCACCATCTCGATCGCCAACCAGGATGAGCGTCGGCGTCTTCACCGCGGTGACGAAGTGCATGGGATCGCTCTTGGCATACACCGCGGGATCCTCGTAAACCGACGACCCGAAGAAGGGGATCATCCACTCGTCGATATCGTTGAGACCGTAGTAGCTCAGCCAGTCGGAAAGACCGGCGCCCGCCACTGCAGCGGCGAAGCGGTGCGTCTGGGTCTCGGCCCACATGGTCATATATCCGCCGTAGCTGTGTCCGCGAATGCCGATGCGCTTGCCGTCGATGGGATATTGTTTGGAAATCGCATCCACTCCGGCCATGATGTCGCGGAAGTCGCCGCCGCCGAAATCTTTCACGTTGCCCTGCGTGAATTGCTCTCCCTGTCCGTAGCTGCCGCGCGGGTTGGGGCAGAGAGCAAAGTAACCCATCGCCGAGAGCGCGCCCATGCTGCGCTCGTCCCAACGCGACATGCATGCCGCCGACGGGCCTCCGTGCACGGTGACGACGAGCGGATAGGTTTTGCCCGCGGCAAAATCCTTGGGCAGCATCAACCACCCTTGCACGCGCGTATCGCCGCTCATCCAATGCACATTCCGCATCTCGCCCCACACTGGCTTGATGTCGGCGTTCAGGTCGGTGAGCTGCTTCCAATTGCCGATGGGTCCGGCCCAGACTTCCGGTGAAGTGCTCGCCGATTGACGCACGATGGCAGTCATTAATTTTTCGCCGGCTCGGGAACCAACTGAAGCCCAGGCAGCGCCCGCGGGGACTGCCGCCTCTTCGCCCGTCCAGAGCGTCTGGACGGCACCACCTTTGGTGCTCACGCTGCCGAAGCCGGAATTTCCATCCACGTTTTCTGCGAATGTAACGCGGTCAGGAGTCGTCCAACTAAGCCTGGAGGGCGATGCCTTGAGGTGGGGCGTGAGATTTCGCGCGTTACCCCCAGTGATCGGGACGAGGTGAACGTCTCCACCCGTGGAACCCTCATCGCTCATCAGTCCTTCGACGAATGCAACGTTCTTTCCATCCGGAGAGACGCGCGGGGCCGCGATTTGCAGTTTTGGTTTGTAGATCTCGCGCATCTCGCCGGTCTGCGCATTCACCAGATACAGGCGCGCGATCCACCAGTTGGCGTCGCCGGAACCATGCGCGGCGATAGCTGCCCACGCCTGTCCGTCAGGAGTCCAGTCGTATTCGTAGACATACACATCCGCGGGTGTGACCTCCGTCAGACGGTCCGTGCTCAAATCGTCAGTGTTCAGATCGATGGTTACAATGCGCTGCTCGTAAATCTTTTGGTCGACGACGCCCGCAAGCGGGGTCATCGGCTGGAGCGGGCCGGCGTCGCGAGGCATGCCCTCAATAAACAGGAGGGCAAGCTTCGAACCGTCGGGAGAGAAGCGCGGGGACTCGACATAACCCTTCAGCTCAGCGCGTTTTAGAAGAGTAGTGCCGTCGTCGGCGGCGGTCCAGACTTGAGCAGCGGGAACGTCGCCAGGAAGCTTGGCGATGAATGCGATGCGCTTGCTATCTGCGGACCAGGCCACATCGCGGAGCGGAAGGTTGGCCTCCACGGCGATGGTGTGAGAGGAACCGCCGCTGGCGGGAATTACCGCGAGTTCTCCGTTTGAAATAAAAGCGACCTGAGCTCCGTCCGGTGAGAGCGCAACCTGATCGATCGTCTTGGCGTGCGGCATGGAATCAAGCACGGTTGCGGCGTGAGAGGGTCCGTCCTGGGCAGAAAGGGAAGTGCAACTCAGCATCAAGGCGAAAGAGCAAAACAGCGTCGGATAATGGAAGCGTGGGTTCGTTCGTGCAATCATGGCGGAAGGAGTATAGCTGGTTCCGGTGCCGGATGCCGAACCGGTCACACATCCAGGTAATGCTTGGAGGGCACATCCCGCAACCATTGTGCTGCTGTTTCAGCGGTGATGTCCCGTTGCGGCATAGCGAGCATTTCGTATCCCACCATAAATTTTTTTACAGTGGCCGAACGTAGCAGGGGCGGGTAGAAATGCGCGTGCAGATGGAATTCTGGATGAGCCTCGCCATCGGTCGGCCGTTGATGAAAGCCCATCGTGTAGGGGAACGAGGTCTTGAACAGGTTGTCATATCGCACCGTGATTTGCGAGAGGATGTCGGCGAGGGCATCGCGCTCGTCATGATTCAGGTCGTGCAAGGCTGACACGGATTTTCGGCTGACGAGCAGCGTCTCAAAAGGCCACACCGCCCAGTACGGCACCAGCACTACGAAATGGTCGTTGACGCAGACCACGCGTTCCTGCTTTTCCAGTTCGAGCGCCAGATAATCTCCCAGCAAGGTCGCGGCATGCGACCGGTAGTACTCCAGGACCGCGGCCAATTCATCTGCAGATTCGTTAGGCAGAGTTTGGTTGGCCCAGATCTGCCCGTGTGGGTGTGGATTACTGCACCCCATGATTGCGCCACGGTTCTCGAAAATTTGCACGGACCGGATGTTTGGTTGACTTCCGAGTTCGCGGAACTCTTCGGCCCAGGTATCGACCACACGACGAATTTCCGGCACGCTCATTCGTGCCATTGTGAGATCGTGCCGCGGTGAATAACAGACTACGCGACAGCGCCCCGCTTCACTGCGGGCAATCAGAAGTCCTCTTTCCTGGATTTCTGCGGCGGGAGTTTCTGGTTTGAGAGCTGCAAAATCGTTGTCGAAAACAAACGTCCCGGTGTAGGTGGGATTTCTCGCTCCGCCGGCACGCACGTTGCCGGGGCAAAGGTAACAGGTGGAATCGAACCTCGGCTGTGTCTCGGGCGGAACGCTTTCAACCTGCCCTTGCCATGGACGCTGCGTCCGCTGCGGAGAAACCAGTACCCATTCCCGCTTCAACGGGTTGAAGCGGCGATGGGGATGCGCTGTCAGATCAGATGAGCTCATCGGCCGACCTTTTTCATCTTTCATGCCGCATCCTGATACGTAATCCTCTGGTTCGTTACGCTACCCGCTTCACTCCATTCGCGGCCGAACAGACATAGATCTCAGGCGCACTGCCGGTGGAACGTCGATACCCTTCGCCCACGCGCGCTTTGAAATCCGCGACGCAGTCCTTGCGAACCAGGTTGATGGTGCAGCCTCCGAAACCGCCGCCAGTCATTCGAGCCCCGTAAACACCTGGGGCTTGGCCAGCCAG
>JBAUYE010000463.1:0-4100 GCA_049584615.1 Candidatus Sulfotelmatobacter sp. | reverse complement strand
ACTCCCGACGAAGGACCTTTGCACCAGCAGTGTCCGCGCTGCGAACACGTGCACAGGTCTTTTCTGCCTGAAAAACACGCAGGCCTCAGGATGACAATCGGCGCATGAGACCCCTCGACCGCTCCCTCTCTTGCCGCACCTAACGGTACTTCTGTAGCATCAATATCCAGGCATTCATAAGGAGCAAGGAGCAATCATGGCCACCGACACCTTAACTTCCCCGGCTACGCTAAGCCACACCCCAACCAAGGTCCTCAAGAACTTCATCGACGGGGAGTGGGTCGAGTCCTCGACCGGCGAGACCTTCGAAGACCGCAATCCCGCCGACACCCGCGACGTGGTGGGCATCTTCCAGAAATCAGCCAAGGCAGACGTAGACGCGGCTGTGGAAGCCGCGAAGCGCGCCTTCGCCAAGTGGCGACTGGTCCCGGCCCCGCGCCGCGCCGAGATCGTTTTCCGCGCCGCCGAAATCCTTATCGAGCGCAAAGAAGATTACGCCCGCGAAATGACGCGCGAAATGGGCAAGGTGCTAGCCGAAACTCGCGGCGACGTGCAGGAAGCCATCGACGCCGCCTACTATAACGCCGGCGAAGGCCGTCGCCTCTTCGGCCCCACCGTCCCCTCCGAAATGCCCAACAAGTTCGCCATGGCCGTGCGCCAGCCCATCGGCGTGTGCGGCATGATCACGCCCTGGAATTTCCCCATGGCGATCTCTTCGTGGAAGCTGCTGCCAGCCATCGTCTGCGGCAACACCTGCGTCATCAAGCCCGCGCAGGACACTCCTCTTTCCACGTTCAATCTGGTCCGCGCCCTGAGCGACGCCGGCCTGCCCAAGGGAGTGATCAACGTAGTCGCCGGCTTCGGCGCTGACGTAGGCACTCCACTCGCCGAGCACGCCGACGTGCGCGCCATCTCGCTGACTGGATCTTCCGCCGTAGGCCGCATCATCGGCGGCATCGCAGCCAAGAGTTTCAAGCACTGCTCGCTCGAACTCGGCGGCAAGAATCCCATGATCGTGCTCGACGACGCCAACCTCGACCTCGCCATCGAAGGCGGACTCTGGGGCGGATTCGGCACCACCGGCCAGCGTTGCACCGCCACCAGTCGCATCATCGTGCAGAAGGGCGTCTACCGCGAGTTCGTCGAACGCTACGTGGCCCGCGCCAAGAAACTGAAAGTAGGCAACGGCCTCGACGAAACCACCGAGATGGGTCCAGCCATCAACGAAAAACAACTTCAGACCGACCTCAGCTACGTCGAGATCGGCCGCAACGAAGGCGCGAAGCTGCTCTGCGGCGGTAATCGCCTCGACCAAGGCGATTACCAATACGGCTGGTTCATGGAGCCCACCGTCTTCAGCGACGTCGACCCCAAGATGCGTGTCGCCCAGGAAGAAATCTTCGGCCCCGTAGTTTCCATCATCCCCTGCGACGATCTCGAAGACGCCATCGAGATCGCCAACGGCATCGAGTACGGACTCTCTTCCGCGCTCTACACCAAAGACGTGAACAAGGCCTTCGCCGCCATCCGCGACCTTTACGCCGGTATCACCTACATCAACGCGCCCACAATTGGCGCGGAAGTGCATCTGCCTTTCGGCGGTACAAAAGCCACCGGCAACGGCCACCGCGAAGGCGGCATCGGCGCCATCGACTTCTACACCGAGTGGAAGTCCGTCTACGTCGATTACTCGGACAAACTGCAGAAGGCCCAGATCGACAGGGCAGATTAAGACCTTCTGTAGGAGAGCCGCCGAACCGCAAGATTCCGTCCCTCGAAGCCTGAGCGGCAAGTATTCCCTAATCTTTCCGCAAGTACCTTGGTAATCTTGCCCGCAATACTTTCAGGGCCTACCGTCACAACTGGGGTTCAAGCTCGGCAATGCTTCTCACGCTTCACAACTATCTGTGGACCAAATTCAGGAAGTGCAATCCAGCCAGACTCGCTTCCGCGACTCTGGCGCTGGCGTTCTGCTTGATGGCCGCCTTCGCTCCAGCTTCGTTGGCCCAAAGGCCTTCCAAGTCGGAACGTAAAGTGATTGTCGTTGCAACGCCCGATTACCCCGACATCCTGAGGCATGCTCAAGTCGGCGGCACAGTCCGCCTGAAAGCGACTGTCCTTCCGAATGGGACGGTCAGCAATGTCGAAATTATTGGGGGCAATCCCATCCTCGCCGAAAACGCGGTCACGGCTGTCAAGAAATGGAAATACGCCCCCGCCGCGACGCAGACCACCGAGGATGTTTCTCTCAGGTTCACCCCACACTGACCTTTGCCAACAATCAGAATTCCCTGCACCCTCCGCGCCCTCTGCGGTTAGAATTCGTTCATGCCTCTTACTCAGGCCCGCGAGATCTACGCTGCCAAGCGCCTCGACAACCTCCGCTACGCCATCCGCGACCTCGCCTGCGTTGCCGACGAAGTCATCCAGCAGGGACACAAAGTTCTGGCCTTAAACGTCGGCGACCCCCTCAACTTCGATTTCCAAACCGCTCCCCACATCATCGAAGCCGCCTACAAGGCCATGCGCGATGGCAAGAACGGCTACGCGCCATCTCCCGGCATTCCCGAAGCGCTCGAAGCAATTCGCGGCGAAGCCGCCCGCAAAGGCCTCACCACCGTGCGGGATGTCTTCGTCACCTCCGGTGTGAGTGAGACGGTCGATCTCTGCATCAGCGCGCTCGTCAATCCGGGCGAGGACATTCTCACCCCGAAACCCGACTACCCGCTCTATTCAGCAGTCCTGTGCAAGCTGGGCATCGCAATCAACGCTTACGATCTGAACGAAGATGACGCCTGGCAGCCCGAACTCGCCGATATCGAACGCAAGCGAACGCCGCACACCCGCGCCATCGTGCTGATTAATCCTAATAATCCGACTGGCTCGCTGTGCTCGCGGCAGATGCTCGAGCAGGTCGCCGAAATAGCCCGCCGCCACAACCTGGTTGTCTTCGCCGATGAAATCTACGACAAGCTGATTCTTCCCGACTCGAACGGAGACGTCACGCCGCACATCGCCTTCGCCGCCGTCGCAGCCGACGTGCCCTGCATCACCTTCGGCGGCATGTCGAAGAATTATCTAGTTCCAGGGTGGCGCATCGGCTGGGGTATCGTCTCCGGCGACTCCGCTGCAGTAAAGCCCTATACCGAAGGCATTCACCGCCTGCTGCGCGCCCGCCTCTGCGCCAACCATCCCGAGCAATACGCCATCAAGCCCGCGCTCGAAGGACCTCAAGACCATCTCATCGAAGTGCGCCGCAAACTGCGCTCCCGCCGCGATCTCACGCAGAAGTGGTGCAAGTCCACGCCGCGCGTAAGCTGCGTCGCTCCCCGCGGCGCCTTTTATGCCTTCCCGCGCATCGACATTCCTGAAAGCGACGAGATCTTCGTCAAAGAATTAATTCGCCAGAAGCACGTCATGGTAGTCCACGGCTCCGGCTTCGGCCAAAAGCCCGGCACCCAGCATTTCCGCATCGTCTTCCTGCCGGATGAGAAAACGCTAACCAACGCCTACGCGGGAATTGCGGAATTCATCCGCGAACGCTATGGGGAAAGCTGAACTATGCCGTTTGCCCTGTCCTGGATTCTATTCGGCATGCCGCTGATTGCCCTCATTGTTTCTTGGGTGGGCCTCTGCGCGGCTTGGCCCACAGAGGGCCACAGAATTTCGAAGGTCTCAGCTCTAATTTTGCCCACGGCAGCCGCGTTGCTGGCTTGCGGCGCTCTTGCCTATGTGCGGTCGGGGGGAAAGATTGCTCCCTTCGACTACAGGGTCGAATTCGTGGGCCTTCTGTTTTCTCTTTCAGGAACGGTTATTGGCCTGATCGCGGCCTTGCGATTTCCACGCTGGTTTTCCACATTGGCGTCAGGTACTTCGCTGTGGATGTTGGTACTTTTCTTCCTGGCAGCTTCGACATACTGAGTAACCTCCGTCGCGATGTCGCGGCAGTCACCAGAATGATTCTTTCTTGTATGACCATGGTATAATGACCATGATCTTCAGGCGCAAGAGATGAAAACAAAAACCATCCCCGCCGGCGACTTCAAATCCCGCTGTCTGGCCATCATGGATGAAGTTCAGGCCAAGCGTCAGGCCGTCGT
>JBAUYE010000462.1:0-2929 GCA_049584615.1 Candidatus Sulfotelmatobacter sp. | reverse complement strand
TGAAGAATTTTTTTGACTTCCCTTTGGTGTAGTCTGCGCTTCACTGTCTCCAAATTGGCCTGACAGCATGCGCTATTCGTAGTGCAGTGCATCGATAGGATCGAGACGGGACGCGCGTATTGCTGGGATCATGCCGCTGACCAACCCCACCAGCGCCAGGATTGCCGTAGAAACCGATACGCTGACTGGCGAAATGATGAGTCGAATATCGCCCACCTCTCCGTGCTGTGCGAGCGCGCTGTAGAAAGTGAGACTTCCTACAGAGAAGGAGATGATGTAGGCGAGCGCAATCCCTAAAAGGCCGCCAAAGAAGGTAATCACGAGCGCTTCGGATAAGAACTGCACGAGGATATCAAGGCGGCGAGCGCCCAAAGCCTTCTCCACCCCGATCTCACGCGTGCGCTGGGTTACGCTCACCAGCATAATGTTCATGAGTCCCACGCCGCCGATACCCAGAGTCAAAGTACCAATAAAGGCGAGCAACACCTGCAGCGCCACAGTAATGGTGTGAAATTGCGAAAGCTGATCCATAATGCTGAAAACGAAAAGAGCCCGCTTATCGTCGGCGCGAAAATTGTGTTGTGCCGCCAGCGTATTACGAACCGACTTTTCGACGCCTCCATAGTTGTAGCCGAGAAAATCCAACCAGATCATGTCGATGTAATACGTACTGCGAAAATCGCTCATGGCGGGGAACGGGATGTAGACCATGCGGTTGATACTGTTCTCGGTGCCTTCCTGCGGCCGAGGCTTAAGCACGCCGATTACTTCATAGGGAATGCCGCTGACACGAACCTTCTCGCCCAAGGGGAAACGGCCGGAAAATAACTTTTCACTCGATTCCGAGCCCAGCACACAGACGCGCGCCCGCATTTGCAAGTCCTCGGCAGTGTAGAAATGACCGAGACCCAGCTGCAGGTTCTGAATTTCCTGGACCGCGGGATTGCCGCCATGGACGCTCCAAGTGTAGGAACGCCCCTCGTAGCTGACGGGCGCATCGAAAGACGATTCCGGAGAGATGCGGGTCACTTCCGGCACATTCACCACGATCCGGTCAACGTCATCCCTGGTTAACCGGATGCTGGTCCCGGCCTTGTTTCCTCCGGCCTGCATAGACGTGCGCCCGCCCGCAATGCCCATCGCCGAGGTGCTGGCAAAGCTTCTGAATATATTGACGATGGCGGTTGAGAAACCCGTGCCATAGGCCAGCAACAAGACTACGGTGGCGATCCCCCAAGCCATACCCAGCATGGTCAGTGCAGTTCGCAGCCGGTTGTGCCTGAGTGATCCATACGCTTGCGAGAGCACGTCTTTCGCATGGATCATTCGTTACTCCTGACGAAGGGCTTCCACAGGCTGGAGCAAGGCCGCCCGCCGCGCCGGATAGAGGCCGGCGACAATGCCCGCCAAAGCAAGACTGCCCATGGCGAGCGCGGCCGTCGCCGGGTAAATGTGAGGCAATTCGAATCCATTGATCGGCGGCACAAGTCCGAATAGCTTGGTGGCCACGTAGGCTGCACCCACGCCAATGGCGCCGCTGATTCCGGTGAGCATCAGGCCCTCTAGAAAGAACTGGAACATGATGTCGCGTTTGGTGGCGCCCAAAGCCTTGCGCAGCCCTATCTCCTGGGCGCGCTCCGTTACCGACACCAGCATAATGTTGATCACTCCGATTGCGCCCAGACCGAGCGTCACCAGACCTACGGCTCCCAGAAATGTATCCATGGCATCCGAGATTTTGCCGACCATCTCGGCGCTGGCGATCGCGTCCCAATCGTCAAAGGCATCGGGCGTCTCGGGATCAAAGTCATGGTTTCTTGCAACGATACTCCGCACTGCCTTCTTGGCTTGTGGGTGCTGATCGCGTGTAATCGGCTGGTAAGCCACATACGTGATAGCTTTTGCGTTGCCTGCTCCCTGCATCGGGAAATAGGTAGCCATGGTCGTATAAGGCATGATCAGGCGCATGTTCTGGCTGTTGTTGTTTCCGTGACCGATTTTCTGCATCGTCCCCACCACCTCAAACGGCACACCATTGATAAGCAGTGTGCTGCCTACGGCCGGCCGGCCGGGGAACAATATGCGCACGAATTCGCTTCCGATCACACAGACATTGTGGCGCTCGCGTTCGTCGTTCCAATCCAAATAGCGGCCTTGATCGATCGGCTCGTAGCGAATGCCCGAGAACTGCGGCTCGGCGCCATCCACATAGCCGTTGCTATTGCCGTACTCGCTGACCAGCCGGAGGTCGCCGCGGTAGATTACCGGCGTGGCATCGCGGACAAACCGCGAGCTACGAATGTCTAAATAGTCCTGGTAGTTCAGGTAGTATTGGCGGGACGAAAGCTGGCTGCCGCCAACCGCTGGCACACGTCCGTTGTTGATCTGCATGTAGTCTTCGCCGAAGCTCGCCATACTCTTGGCGGTTCCCGCGCGAAAACCCTCTCCGAGTCCAACCAGGAGCAGCAGCGAACCTACTCCCCAGGCAATGCCAAACATGGTGAGGAAGGAGCGAAGTTTGTGCGTCCACATGGCACGCAACACCTCGTTGAAGCTGTCGGCAAATCGCCCCATAAACCAAGGCTACGAGTATTCGAAGAGCAATGTTCCTATTATTCCATGTTCGCAGGGGTCCGTACTGTTTGCTGTGATGCCGATCGCAGCAACGTGCGCGCCGTCTTGAGGTAACATCCCCATTGCACTCATTGACCGCGGTTCCCCGCTCCCAGGGGGTCAATGAGTGTAAACGCCTGTTAACAACAATTGCCCGCAGGTGGCGTCGCCGATTCGATCGGAATCATCCGGTTCAACTTACGAGAAGCCGACTTGAACTAAGCCGCGTT
Organism: Candidatus Sulfotelmatobacter sp.; assembly: GCA_049584615.1. Lineage (GTDB taxonomy): Bacteria > Acidobacteriota > Terriglobia > Terriglobales > Acidobacteriaceae > Sulfotelmatobacter. The sequence continues at coordinate 86 of JBAUYE010000462.1, read as the reverse complement.
GCGGCGGACGCATTCGCGTGTTGCTGAGCCGACGGTCGAGGTGATCTGAGCTAGTTTGTTGTCGCAGAGGAGGAACTCTCTGTGAC
>JBAUYE010000461.1:0-16189 GCA_049584615.1 Candidatus Sulfotelmatobacter sp. | reverse complement strand
GATACCCTTCGCCCACGCGCGCTTTGAAATCCGCGACGCAGTCCTTGCGAACCAGGTTGATGGTGCAGCCTCCGAAACCGCCGCCAGTCATTCGAGCCCCGTAAACACCTGGGGCTTGGCCAGCCAGTTCCACCATTAAATCGAGCTCGGCGCAGCTCACTTCAAAATCTTTGCGCAGGCTTTTGTGCGATTCTCGCATCAGGGTTCCGAAGGTCTCAAGGTCCCTCCGGTCCAGAGCAGATGCGGCCTGCTGCACACGAGAGTTCTCGCTGATCACGTGGCGACAACGGCGCACGATCGTTTCCGGCAAGTCTCCTCCGTAGGTCGCCAAATCGCTTAGCGTGGCGTCTCTCAGGGCGCGGACGCGCGGCAGATGCGCGGCGAGATATCGCACACCGGCTTCACATTCAGCGCGCCGCCGGTTGTATTCTCCGGCCGATATGCTGTGGCGAACCATCGTGTTGCAAATCACGAGGCGCGCTTCGTCGCCGAGTGGAAGCAGCCGGTGTTCGAGTGAGCGGCAGTCGAGCAGCAGCGCCTGGCCGTCTTGCCCATGGCTGGAAATAAACTGATCCATGATTCCGCAGCGCGCACCCACAAACTCGTTCTCAGCTTTTTGGCACTGCAAGGCCAGTTTCGTGAGGTCGATCGCATCGCCGGCCAAATCCAACAGCGCGTAGCCGACCGCGACTTCAAGCGAAGCCGATGAGCTTAACCCTGCACCCTGCGGCACATCGCCCTCGATCAGCAAATTCGCGCCGATCAGCGTGCTGCCTGAGTATGCGAGGGTTTTCGCCACTCCAATTACATAGTCGGTCCAATGCCCTGAGCTTTTATCTGGTGGAGCGTCCAGGTTGAACTCAAGCTGTTCGGCGAAATTCTCCGAGCGAACTACCAACTTGCGGTCGTGGCGCGGAGCGACGGCTACTCGGGTACAAAAACCGATCGCCGCCGGCATAACAAAGCCATCGTTGTAGTCTGTGTGTTCGCCGATGAGATTCACCCTGCCCGGCGCCTCGAAGATGCGGGGAGCCGTGTCAAAGAGCTGGGCAAATCTTTCTCTCAACCCTTGAGCCCGACTGTCGATCTCTAGATTGCCGCGATGCATGGCAAACTCACTCTAACAAAATGAACTGACGCGCGCTTAGTCGGCAACCGCACGCGAGTTGTACAATGCGCGTGAAGATACCGGGAGCGGAGGTACACGTGACAAGCTGCTGCGGTCGTCTATTTTTGAAGTTGGCCCTGAAGTTAGCCCTGTTCCTGATGTTTTTCATGTGCGGCCTATCCGCCGCTCAGATGACGGGCGGCTCACCGCAAGCATCGCTTGCTCCAACTCCGCCGATGGGTTGGAACAGTTGGAACAAGTTTGGCTGTAACGTGAGTGAAAAGCTTATTCGAGAGATCGCCGACGCTATGGTCAGCAGCGGGATGCAGGCCACTGGCTACCAATACGTCAACATTGACGACTGTTGGCAGGTAAGCCGTCAGGCGGACGGAACGATTGTGGCCGATGCCCAGCGTTTTCCCAACGGCATCAAGAGCCTCGCCGACTGTGTCCACGGGAAAGGATTGAAGCTTGGCATCTATACCGACGCTGGCCGCCTGACCTGCGAGAAGCGCCCGGGAAGTTTTGAGCATGAGTTTCAAGACGCCAAGACCTATGCGTCATGGGGTATCGACTACGTGAAGGTCGACTGGTGTAACGCCGAGGGACTGGAACCAGAAATACAGTATGCAAAGATTCGTGACGCTCTGGCGCAGTCCGGCCGGCCAATCGTGTTCAGCATTTGTAACTGGGGAGTAAGGGCGCCCTGGCGCTGGGGCCCTGCTAACGGGAAATCTCTGGCGCACAACGGGAGACATTAGCGATCACTACAGTCGCATGTCGGAGATCGGATTCTCACAAAATGGTCTGGAGAAATTTGCCGGTCCCGGACACTGGAATGATCCCGACATGCTGGAAGTCGGCAACGGCGGCATGAACCGCGACGAATACCGCACCCACATGGCGCTCTGGGCAATCCTCGCAGCGCCCTTGCTCGCGGGAAACGATCTGCGAACGATGAACGCCGAGACTCGGGAACTACTGACCAACTCTGAAGTGATTGCCGTCGATCAGGATCGCAAGGGCGTGCAAGGTCATCGCGTGTGGGAGGAAGGACCGCTGGAAATCTGGGTGAAGCCGCTCGCCGACGGGAGCCAGGCCGTCGGGCTTTTCAACCGTACCGAAGCTGTCTTCAAGATGCAGCTCGAAGCAAAGCTGATTGGCGCGCCAGCTTCGGCGAAGCTACGCGACCTGCTCGAGCACAAGGATCTCGGCCCGATCAATGACTCTTATGCCGCGGAAGTTCCGGGGCACGGTGTCGTCATGCTCCGGGTTTCTAAGTGAGCGGGTCAGTCCGGCATGGGTCAGTGCGAGCTGACGTATTTAATTGTGGCTAACACCGCTCGCTTAGTGGTCAATCGCGGGCGCCAGCCCAGCGCCCGGATGCGCGAGCAGTCGAGCAGGATGAAGGGGCTGTCCCCAACCCAGCCGCGTTCGCCGCCGGAATACGTAAGTTTCGGATGAAGACCGAGATACTCGCAAATCCAGCCGATGGAGTCGTTGACCTCGCAATACTCGTCGGTCCCGAGATTGAAGATGTTGACTTTGTCTTTCGCCCGATCGATCGCAGTAAGAATCGCGTCGATGCAATCCTGCACGTATAAATACGATTTCCGCTGATGCCCGTTACCCAGCACATGAAGATGTTCCGGGTGTTCGGCAAGTTGCTGGTAGAAATCGAACACATGCCCGTGCGAGTAGCGCTCGCCGAGAATCGACACGAAGCGAAAGATGTAGCCCTGCATTCCAAAGCCTTCGCAGTAGGCCTGAATCAGACCTTCCGCGGCCAGCTTGGAAGCTCCATAAAGCGAAGTCTGGGTGGGGAAGGGACACGTCTCCGGCGTGGGGAAAATATCCGGCTCTCCATAAACCGATCCTGTCGAAGAAAAGACGATCCGTTTGCAGTTTCGCTCGCGCATCGCCTCCAGCACGTTCCAGGTTGCGATCGTGTTCTGATCCAGATCCTTCCGCGGATGTTCGGTGCCGAACCGCACATCGGCATTGGCTGCGAAATGAACCACCAGTTCCGCGCCCTCCATCGCCTGTGCCAGGCTTTTTCCGTCGAGCAAGTCCGCCTGATGGAGAGCGAATTCCGGATGCGCCAGCGCACTTTCCAGGAACCGGATCTGTCCCGTCGACATATTATCGAACCCAACGACGCGGTGACCCGCGGAGAGAAGGCGGTCGACCATATGACTGCCGATGAAGCCCGCCGCACCAGTGACCAAGACGCGCAAAATAACCTCCGTGAGAAAATCGAAACCAGGATAGTTGAGAGACACTGACGTATAGGAAGTCTATCTGCTATCCGAAGAAGTCTGTCGCAGCGCGATTCGCGTTCCCTTTAACTCAAACCGGCTATCGCGCCAAACATAACGCAGATTCAGATAACTGGCGAACCACACCAAGAAGCCGAGCAAATCACGCAGTGGATACAGCCAGGGCGCACGCCGTATCTCCGGATCCCGAACCACGACCCAGCCTACCAGCCATGCCTCAGTCAGGCGGTTCAGCACGGCCACAGCCAGCAGGAGCGCGCCGATTGCCCAGTGTCCCAAAAATCCGGCCGCAAGAAATCCGAGCAGGCCGTACGGCATGGCGAAGATCAGCCCGCTTCCAAAGTGTCCCTTGGGGCGCGAGTAACGTGTCGTCTGCGCCCAGCGCAGCTGGTTCTGCCACATGCGCCGGAACGATGGTTGATTTACCACGTGATCGATGACGTGGCCCGAGAGCACGACCCGGTAACCTTTTATCGCCATCAAGTTGCCGATTGCGAAATCGTAGGCGATGTAATCCCGCAGCGCTGTGTAGCCGCCGATGCTCGCAAGGGAATCCTTGCGAACCACAGTCGTTGGCCCCAATCCAAACCTCATGCCTTCGAGCAGATTCGCCACCAGCACTCCCGCCGTCATCTCCACCGACATGCCGATGGCCGTGAGGCCGGAGAAAAATCCCGCCGCATTCTTGCCGCGATACACGCACGTCACCATGCCGACATTCGGATCCAGCAACGGTGGAACAATTTCCCGCAGATAACGTGGGTCGACTTCCACATCGCTGTCGGTGGTAACCAGAATGTCGTGTGCCGCGGCCTCGGCCATGCAATGAAACGCGTAAACCACCGGGTTGGGCCATGGCGTACCCGTCACCAGCACCCGGCTTCGGATGTGCGGATAGCGGGCACATACTTCGCGCACTACATCCAGAGCCGCATCGTTCGCTTCATCCGCCGCAAATAAAATTTCGTACTCGGGATAGTCCTGCCGGAAGAAGCTCTCAATGTTTTCCTTCAGCCGCGCTTCGAGGCCGTGCACCGGCTTGAGCACCGAAACCGGAGGCAAGTGCGCATCGTCACCAACGGAGCTGACCTGCTTCCGTGCGTCGGAACGAAACCGGATTACTCCCAGCACGGCAAGACCAAGGAACACGGCCGAAGATACTGTGCCGATCAGCGCCACGGCTAAAGCGAAATAAAGGATCAGCCCGATCAATGTTTGTATTTTCCGCAGGTTCGGATGGCTGCCCTTCCTCGTAACGGCAGCAATTCACACTATACATTTCCGTGGTGTTCAGACGTAAGCCAGGCAGGTCGGGTCACTTCGATTCTTGACGTGCGGTCTCATTGCCGGGCAGCGGCGAAGCTTTCGTGATTTTGTAATCCTTGTACTCAATGGAAAGGATGGCGCGGCCGCCGAGGCGGATCACGCTCTCCGTATGGTTCTCCGCCGGTAGCCAGAAGTCATTCACCTTGACATATCTGTGCTTCACCTCCGTCTTCTTGATCCACCATGACGGATTCTTAGCCGGTTCTCCCTCGATTCGCACCACCGCGAAGTCCTTGGCGTCAACCCAGATTTTGCCGCGATAGAGAAACTTGTTCTTGGTTTTGGGTAGCAGGTTGAGGACGTACTCCGCTCCATCCCGCGTGGTTTCGTATCCAGCCGACGTAAAGTTGTAATTCTCGGTGGTCAGCGCGGAATTCCTGCGGTTCTCCTGATTCGCGGCTTCCTGCTCGCCCTCCAGCAGCTTTTTAAAGACATGGTCGATAACGAACTTGGAGCCACTTTCGGACACCACGCTAAACTTCTTGGCGTCGGGAGCGTCGTAGGTCACGTTGACCACCATCTCGGCATCGCGATCACTGGGGAACCCGCGATACTGCAAGTGGTAGACCCGGGTTCCGTTGAACTGATCCAGCGCCGCAGTTCGCTCGGCATTCCTCTCTTGAAGTCTGCGAGCGATTTGCTCGGCCGGCATCGAGGCATTCTCTGCGGAATACGCAGGTCGTAATGAATCCGCTGTTGGTATAGGCGTCTGACAGCCAGCCCAGACGCTCCAGCCCAGTACAAGACTAATTACAACTCGAGTTCCAACTCGGACGCACCGCATGTCAACCCCAGGATGCCGAAAAGCCGCTGTCAGTTCAGCGCTCTCAGTCTATCGCGGATCGCTGGCCACCAAACTTGTATTTCGCCGCATTCTCAGACTTTTTCCCGCTCCGGAATTACCGGCAAACACTGTCCGAAGTGCGGGTGGTTACCTTCGTGCCTCACTCGTCGGAGCTATTCCCATGTTTTCCGGCTTGACGCACACTGTCTTCAGGCCCGAATTATGCAAGCACCCACTGTTAAAACCAACCGCCGCCGGCAAGATCGCATTCAAGCTGTGCTTCCCGTACGAGTTCGGGGCACGGACTCTTCCGGCAAGGCGTTCGAAATCCTGGCCCATACCCTCGACCTCACGGCAAACGGGGCGCGGCTGGGGTCGATTCGCCACCAACTGAAAGCGCTCGACACGCTAACCATTTTTTATCGCCAGCGCAAAATGGAATTCACGGTGGTGTGGACAAAGTTGCTGGATGGAAGAAGCGAGTACCAGGTTGGCCTACAGGCTTTTTCGCAGGAAAAGGAAGGCTGGGGGATGAATCTTTTCATTTCCAGCATACAGCCGCTAACCCATGCTCCGGCCGCGCCGGGAGCGGTGTGAACCGGAGACATTATGCACTATCTTTTGCTTAAGCTCTGGTCAAACGAGGACGGACAGGATGTCGCTGAGTATGCCGTCATGCTGGCCGTGGTTCTCGTTATTGTGGCAAGCACCGTCCGCCTGATCGGTGCGAACGCAAGCAATGTGTTCTCGCAGGTCGGCAGCACCATCCAGTAAGCAGGCCCATTCGAAACTTCCGCGCTTGGCTTTATTCCCGATATCCGCCTTCGTTGCCGACCGAGGCAGAGAATGCAGGCAATAGCTGTTGGGAAGAACAACGGCGGGTATTTCAGAGGTTCGCCGAACCCTCGACGCGCTCAGGGCCGCGATGAGTTACCCATCATCAGCGCAAACAGCAACGGAAGGTAGATGACCGTGGCTTGCAACACATGACGAGCCAGCATCTTCGATCGCGGGGCGTTTATGGGCAATTTAAGAAAGGCCAGCCTGGCCCCAAAGTAGAAAAGTGCGACGCCGAGAATCACCGCACCCACCAGATAGATCTTTCCTGCCATCCCGAAAACACTGGGCAAAACGCTGAGTGGAATCAAAATCAGCGAGTAGGCCACGATGCGCCGAGCCGTTGACCGGCCATCCTCTTCCACCACCGGCAGCATGCGAATTCCGCCTGCAGCGTAATCCTCCCGATAGAGCCATGCTATAGAGAAAAAATGCGGAAACTGCCATACAAAAAGAATGGCAAACAATATCAGCGTGCCCCACTCCAGCCGCCCGCGCGCCGCCGCCCAACCCAAAACACCCGGCATAGCTCCGGGAAAAGCGCCCACGAAAGTGCAGATAGGCGAGACCCGTTTCAACGGCGTATAAACCGCCAGATATACAACCGACGTGAGGAAAGTCAGTAGCCCGGTCAGCGGATTTGTGAAAACCGCCAGATAGATTGACCCGCCCAAAGTAGCCAGCAGTCCGGCCGTCGTAGCGTGAGCGAGGCTCATGCGGCCCGACGGCAGCGGACGCTGCGCGGTCCGGCGCATCTGCCCATCCACCTTGCGCTCGATCACTTCGTTGAGCGCCGCGGTTCCACTCGAGACCAATCCGATCCCCAGCAGGGCGTGCAAAAGCCCCCAGGACAGCGAAGAAACCCCAGCTTTCTGCGCGCCGAAATAGTAGCCGCACCATGCCGTCATTACGATCAGAGTAGTCACGCGCAGCTTCATCAATTCGGCATAATCACGCAGAAGGGACGTGGCTCGCTGGCGAAACAAGATCAGTGGTTGGGTCATCGCGTTCATGGGCGAATCACTGGCGTGGTTGTCGTGCCACTTGCGTCACACTGGGAAAACCGTTCGAATCCAATAAAGCTCAAAGAGGGCAGTGCCCACAACGCCGTCGAAATACTCAAGAATTGTATGGGTACTCCGATGGCTTTCGAAAGTCAAGTCGAAACTCCGGAGTCGACCCCGCGGCCAGGCCATTGATCCAGGATCTTAATACATGTCCGCAGCCACTACTGGCTGGCCGAAGCTCCAGTCGCATTGAAAGTTTCCGGCGGATCAAAGAAGCACTGGTGCCACAGAGCCGCGTCGGATAATTTGCCCGCCTTCCATTGTTGAAGCGTCGGGAACGTGGCGGCGAGCATCCCGCCATCAACCGCATCGAAGATCACGACGACTCCGGCAAGTTCCTGCGGCTTCTGCGCCAGTTCCGAATAATCCTTGTCGAGCACGGACTTCGCGAATTCCAGTCTGAGCTGAGGACCCACGCTCTGCTTTTCGTCAATTTTTTCCACCGAAACGATTCTTACGCTCCTACCCCGGAGAGGCGCCCAATCTCCGGGAAAAGGCGCGGTTTCTTCCCGCGTCACATGAAACAAATCCGCCGCCACGGATCCCGCCGCAGCACTCACTGGCGCATCGCCGTCCGGAATGCTGTCGGGCATTTCCAGGCTGTTGCGCCAGATCCATCCTCGCGATAGTCCGGAGATTCTCACATGGACCCAATCCCGATTGAAGTCGAGCATCTCGAACTCATCGTGGGCGCTGGCCAGGAACAGAGTCTTAGCCGTGAGACTGGCGGTTTCCACCACCGGCGTTCCAGACTTCTTTACCGCAACAAGATTCCTGGGATGGGCCTGATTTTTAAGAATCTCCTCCAGGCTCTCTGCCTCGGCTCGCAGGTTGGAATCTTCGTCAGGTTTTTTTCCCGCGGCGCCAGCTTTCTCTTGGTCCGCCAAAGTCTGTGCTAGAGATGAGGACAAACCGCCATTGGTATCAGGAAGCCTGGGCTCCGGCGCGGAGAGCGCAGGTTCCGCTGCACTCGGCGTCCTCGATGCGGGTACTGTAGCGGGTTGCCGCGCCAGAGATTGCCCCCTGGAAGTCCGGGCCGGCGGCGCTTGCGCCGACAAGGTTGGTGCGGAAGAAGACTTCTGCGATGGGACCGGCCTGGGCTCCGCTCTCACCGGAGCACTTGCCCCAACTTGCTGTCCCCCGGCGGCGAGCTGATCCGCCAGCTGATCCAGCAGGTCCGCTTCCAGCCGGCCATTTGAGGTCAGCACCTGATATCCGGAACGCGCCGCTACTGGATCCATATACCAGGCCGTCACCAGCACGCTCACGCTTACAATCGATCCCCCGGAAGGCGCCGCCGTGACCTGAATTTTTGACTGATAATAGCCGCGCCGATACCGGTCGAGGGGATGATCGGCCGAAGTCGCGAACCCGTCGAGTACCGGAAGACGTCCCCCGGTTGCGGCCTGGATTTCTTGCAAGGCCTTCTCTACTTGGGCTTTGGACTGTGGGAAGGCCCGCTCTAATCCGTTGCCTTGCGCGTAGCCTCGTGGCGCACAGAAAAAAACCAGTACCAATAGGAGTGTGAGCGAGAACGCCAGGCTGTCTGCTCCGCGACGTTTCATTTCCGCACGAATCATTTCTGCACCAAGTCGTCGCGCATAATCCATCCGTGTTGACCATCGTGCGTTTCCACGCCGTACCAGTAGGGCGTCGAAATCAGAATCAGGACTTCCGTGCCCGTGGGTAACGACTGCAGCGTACTCGCAGTGTGGAAGGGCGCGGACTTCAGTGGCGCTCCCGGGTCTTTCACCAGCCGCTCAAGCTGCCGACGGAGATCTTTGACGTGCTCTTCCGGGCTCTGACCGGACGGCGCGGCCGCCGTTACGCTTTGACTCGGGAGACTTTGACTAAGCTGACCCTGACCGAGCTGGTTTTGTGTCGGCTGGCTTTGTGTCGGCTGGCTTTCTATCGGCTGGCTCTGATCGGGCGCGCTCTGGCTTGCAACCTGCGTAGTTCCGCTGGGTGCAGCATCATCGTGATTCTCAATAGGTGCTGCCACCGCCGGTTGCTCGGATTGCGGAACCGGCCAGGCCCCTGACTCCGCCTGCGACGAAGAAGTTTGCTTCTTCTCCAACTTTTCTCGCCGTTCGTTCAAGGCCTCGACGTTCTGTTTCTTCATGAGTTCGATAGCGTCAATGTGCTCGCGAATATCACGGTACTCGGCGCTTTCGACGGAACCGTTTGATTGATGGACGATATGGCGGTAGTCTTCCTTAAAAAGGGCATTGATGTGCAACACTGTGTTCTTTTCACCTTGAGCTTGCACCACATAGCGCACAACCAAGGTTCCCGAGTCGCTGCTATCCTTGAAGTTCCGCGGGTCGAGCGCCTGCTCACGAACTTTGTAGAAGACCTTTCCTCCCTCAGTCCAGGCGGGAAATACGCGCGACGCAGTCGCCGCTTTCGCTCCGCTGACAAACTCGTCTTTGTTGTATTCTTTGGTTCCTCGGATCACTCCGTTGTCCGCCACGTCTGCCACCACCTGCTCCACTTCACTCACAGGCGCGGGAATGTTGACCGCCAGTCCCTCGCCGTAGGACAGTTTATCTTTTTTGCGGCCGGCCAACGGAAGCGCCGCCGCGAAAAACAGCAGCACGACGACCAATCTCGCGGCCCCGCGCCCCCCGGCCGCAGGGGTGCAGCGGCCACCAGCGCCGCGAACCTCGCTGCTTGAGCTGCCTCTAATCTCAGCGCGGGAAGCCAACCACCCGCTTCGACCATTTCTCGGCCAATCCACTACGGCCTCCCTTTCTAGATTTTCAGAGTCTCGTACTCTTGGTGTAAAGCTGTCAACCCACCCTAGACGGTTCGATCCCGGCGTGACCGAGGGTTTTATTGACGCTGTAAAAAAAATGTAAAAACTTCTTGAACTTTTTCTCCCGGTAGTAGTAGGATTCACCCCCGGTAGGGTGGTAGAACCTTTCGTCCACTGTTCTACAACCGGCCTGAATGGGAGCCACCTCCCGTTCGAGGCCCTTTATGCTGGGTATCGCCCGCGGCTTTTCGCTTGGGGAGAGTTTAGTTTCGAGATAACCAGAATTTGATTTGATCTTGCCGAGGAGTCCGGCCATGCACGTTTCGAGTCGTTTTCATCTCCGCAACATCTTGCAGCTTGCGACCTCGTTCGCGGCTGTCGCTCTGGTTCTTGCGTCCGTAGTTCTCACCTGCAGCCAGCCCGCGCATGCCCTGCCCGCCTTCGCCCGGAAGTACGGGCTGCGCTGCTCGGCCTGTCACGAGTCCTGGCCGATGCTGAATTACTTTGGACAAAAGTTCAAAGACAACGGCTACCAGATCATGAACGATCGCGATGCCCCGATCTGGCAGAACCCTGGGTACTGGCCGGTAGTCTTCCGCATCACGCCCATCTGGCACCGCGTGAGCGTCGGCAAGGAAGACGTGGACACCTACGCGGGCGGAGTCCTCACGGGTACGAATGCGGCGGTCCAGCGTATCTCGAGTTCTGGCTTCGACCTGAGCGGCCTCGATTTCCACACCGGTGGAACTTTGGAAAAGAACATCTCGTTCTATCTGCTTCCGTCCTCCGACCCTACCGGCGCCTTCCACTTTGAGCAGGTCTTTGTGCGCTTTGACAACATTTTTCACAGCTCCTGGTTCAATTTCAAGCTGGGTCGATTCGAACTCGACAACCTGCTTTCCGAAAAGCGCATTCTCACGCTGACCGGTAATGGCGGTATTTATCAGACTTATCACTTCATCCCGCAGGGTGACGGGAACATCTTCGGGCAGATCGGCGACAACCAGCTCGGCATCGAGTACCTGGGGCACTCAGCGGACGATCGAACGCGAATTTCCGCGTCCCTCGTGAGCTCGAGCGATGGCAACGTGAACCTGAGTACCACAGCCAATGCCTACACCGGATTCTTTGCCGCAAGCCAGGCTTTCGATGCCGGCAGGCTGGGCGTGCAGCGGGTCGGGTTCTACGCCATGGCCGGAGAAGCGTCAACTTACTATCTCACTTCGAATGGCGGGATCCCTATCGCTGGCTCCGGAATCGGCAACAAGGGCTTTACCCGCGAAGGCTTCGTGGGACAATTCTACGCCGGTCCGCACATCGGCCTCACCATCGTGACTCAGCATGGCTCGGATAACGCGTGGTTCGGGCAGGGCTATGGCAATGCAGAAGCCACCGATGGCAATGGCGGCACAACCTGCACAGCCCCACTTCCTAACGGTTGCCCTCCGAACAATGTGCCGGGAACAACTCTTCCGGTCGGGTCACAGGCGCCCAGCTGGAACGGCGCCACCTTTGAGGGTCACTACATCTACAGTCCGCAACTGATCTTCATCGGCCGGTATGAGTTTGAGAAAATGTCGCAACAGGCCAATGGCTCAGGATACGGCGCTTTGGTCACTGGACCGAACGGATTCACAGGCCCCATGCCGTCGAACCTGGGCAACATCTCAACTTACACCATCGGCTTCCGCTACAACCCGTTCATGACCAGCCGCGCCGGCTTAGCCTGGCACAACGAATACAACTGGTTGCACCAGGACGGCACCGGCCCGGCAAATCTCACGACCGGAGCCCTGACCAACCTCAACACCAGCGAAATTCTGATGGGACTCGACTTCGACTTCTAGAAAGGGAACGACATGCGGACAACAACGCGGAAATGGTCGCTTTTGCTGGGTGGAGCTGCGGTTTTGGCGTTCTCGCTGCCCTCTGCGGCGCAGCTCTCGACCTACGACATACAAACGCGCATTGGTGCGGAAAGCCACATCGGAAACGTTACCGGTCATGCCAAGGACGCTGCACCTGACTACCGGCGCTATTGCGTGGGCTGCCACGGCGATCTTGGGGACGGAAACGGCGAAAACGCTGTCTGGATGCAGCCCCCCATGTACCAACAGCCACGCGACTTCCAGTTGGGCGTGTTTAAATGCCGCTCCACTCCCACTGGAACCTTGCCCACAGACCAGGATTTGTTTGACGCCATCACTCGCGGCTTTGACCGGTCCAATATGCCGCCGTGGAACACCTTTACCAAGCAGCAACGCGCCGACCTCGTCGCCTGGGTGAAGCACTTCTCTCCCCGCTGGACAACCGAGAAACCGGGAACGCCAATCACCATTCCTCCTGAGCCCGAAGTCACCCCCGAGCGTATCAAGGCCGGGCGTGATGTGTTCGCCCGCGTCCAGTGCTGGAAGTGCCATGGCGTTCAAGGTATGGCCAACGGTCCGTCCGCTTCCACCCTTACCGATGATCTCGGCCGCCCGATCGCGCCTTTCAACTTCACTGACGGGTCCCGGCCGAAGTGCGGCGACACCGATCAGGATATTTACCGGATCTTCATGACCGGCCTGGACGGCACTCCGATGCCTTCATTTGCCGACAACATCAAGCCCGATGAGGCGTGGGATTTGGTTTTCTATCTGCGGACGTTTATGGCTCAGAAGAGCCGGGAGAAAGAACTGGCGAAACAACTGGGCTTGAAGCCGGTTGATCCCAACGCTCCGGTGGCGCAACAATAGGCGAAGAAAAGCGTCGTGCCACCGATTTGCTTTTCGTCTTAAAGGAGAATTCATGAGGAAGCGATTCAATCCCGCGGTAGTACTATCGCTGATAGTTCTGGTTGGCTGTGCAGCGTTGATCTTGGGTCAGAAAGTCAACGCTGCCGGAGAAGGCAAGATTACCGGTACGGTAAAACTGAGCGGCACGGCTCCCCACATGAGGGGCATCGACATGTCGAAAGACCCGTACTGCGTCAAGGCCAACCCGACTCCCGCCCACTACCAAAACGTAGAGGTTGGTTCGGGCGAAGGACTGGAAAATGTGGTCCTCTACATCTCCGACTGGAGCGGCACGGCCGAGGTAACGACAGCGATCCCCGTATTCGATCAAAAGAACTGCATGTATGTGCCGCACGTGTTAGCCATGGATGTGGGCGAGACATTCAAAGTAGTCACCAGCGATCAGACAGCCCACAACATCCACCCGCTGCCCAACCCGATGATTAATGTCGGGTGGAATCAGTCTCAGCCGCCAGGAGCACCACCGGTCGAGAAGAGCTGGAAAAATGCGGAATTTATTCCGGTACAGTGCAACATCCATCCTTGGATGCACGGTTATTTCGCTGTGGTCAAAGGCCCTTACGCAACCACCGATGCGAACGGCTCCTTCACCATCAACAACGTGCCGCCCGGAACCTACACGGTGACTGCTTGGCATGAACCCGACCCCGTCCTGCCGCAAAATACCCAAGGTCAAAAGGTGACAGTCGCCGCCGGGGGCTCGGCAACCGCCGACTTTACTTTCAAGACGAAGTAAGGGGAACGGAAGTAGAGATCATCAACTGAAGAACCGAATCGCCGCAATTAAGCTCTTGCGGCGATTCGATCATGAAGGCCAGGGCATTTCCGGCCAAAGGCGGACGATATGGCGAAACTATTCGCAGTGACGATCGTTGTGATCGCAATTGCTTCGGCGATTCCCATCGTGATGCACATGTGGCCGATGCCGATCGACATCTCCACCCATGGTCATCTGATCGACGAGCAGTATGCCGATACAATGGTGGAAGCCGGTGTTTCGTTCCTGGCCTCTCAGCTCCTGCTGGCCTTTTTCATCTGGAAGTTTTCCAACCATAAGCCCAGCGACAAAATTAAGCGTTTCCCCGGCGGCGCCGCCGGGTTGGTGATTGCCGCTTTCCTGCTGGTAGGCACCGAATGTTTGGCTTTGGGTGTGTTCGGCGTAAAGGCGTGGGCCAGCGTCTATTTCACACCTCCCGCTGCGGACGCGTTGCCCGTGCAGGTGCAGGCGGGACAGTTCGCATTTTATTTCCGCTATCCCGGCCCGGACGGAATCTTTGGCCCAATTCACCCCGACCAGATCAGCGAGGCTAACGCGAATTTCTTCGGGCTCGATACTACGCACGATCAGGCTTCCAAAGACGACATCGTTACCGCTGAGATGGCCATCCCTGTGAACCGCGAGATCCACTTGCTCATGCATTCGAAGGATGTCGGCCATTCGTTCTATGTCCCGGAACTGCGCGTCCAGCAGGATTTCGTCCCGGGCTTGGATGTCTCGCTTCATTTCACGGCAACGAAAATCGGGAAGTACGAAATCGTCTGCACCCAGCTTTGCGGCCTCGGGCACTACAACATGAAGGCCTATCTCGAGGTGAAGTCTCAGGAAGATTACGACGCCTGGATTAAGCAGCAGGCAGCTCTGCAGTAGCGCTGAATTTGCGCACGATGTAGCTCAAACATCTGGCTTGAGGTGAGCACAATGCACGACATGTCCGCACATGCAGTGGGTCATGGAGCCCCGACCAGCTTCATTCGGAAGCACGTCTTCAGTACTGACCATAAGGTCATCGGCAAGCAGTATTACGCCCTGGCCCTGGTCGCGGCTCTCCTCGGAATGTTCCTTTCCTGGCTCATGCGCATCCATCTGGGTTGGGGCAGTTTCGCGATCCCCGGGCTGCATCTGCTCTCGAAGAATGGCGCTCCGGGTGACGTGATGACGCCGGAGTACTACCTGCAATTGATGACCATGCACGGCACCATCATGGTCTTCTTCGTGCTCACCACCGCCCCATTTGCCGCATTCGGCAATTTCTTTTTACCCATTCAAACGGGCGCCGAAGATATGCCGTTCCCGCATTTCAACATGATGTCGTTCTGGGTCACCCTCACAGCCTTCTTGCCTCTCGTTGCCTCGTTTTTTGTCGCTGATGGGCCCACCCTCGGCGGCTGGACGCAGTATGCCCCACTGAGCGCGATTGGTCCGGTTGGCGGTCCCGGCGAGGGCTGGGGCGTGATCCTCTGGGCAACTTCGATTGGTCTTTTCTGCATTGGCCAGCTGCTCGGTTCGCTAAACTTCATAACTACCACGCTCGACATGCGTTGCAAAGGCATGTCCCTGATGCGGCTCCCGCTCAGCACCTGGGGCTGGTTCATTACTTCGATCATGGGCCTGACGGCGTTTGCCGTGCTGCTGCCCGCCTGTATCCTTCTCATTCTCGATCACGTGGCCGGAACCAGCTTCTTCGTCGCCTCGAATCTGGTGATTAACGATCAGATGTTGCCGCACTCCGGCGGATCGACTCTGCTCTGGCAGCACCTGTTCTGGTTCTTCGGCCATCCCGAGGTCTACATCGCGATCGTGCCTGGCATGGGTATCGTTTCCCACGTTCTCATCACGAACATGCGCCGGCCCATGCTCAGCCACAGGGTCCTCATTTATTCCATGGGATCGCTCGCCGTCCTCAGTTACATGGTGTACGGGCATCACATGTTCGTCAGCGGGATGAATCCGATCTCCTCGCTGGCCTTCTCGTTCCCGACGCTGGTAATCACCATTCCCTCTACCATCGTGGTGCTGATCTGGCTGGGCAGTCTCTATGGCTCCAGGTTGCGGATCAACGCGGCCTCGCTATTCGCGCTGGGGTTCATCTCCATGTTCATCAGCGGCGGCATAAGCGGTTTCTTCCTCGCCCAGCCTTCCATCGACATCATGCTGCACGCCACCTATTTCGTGGTTGGCCACTTCCACCTGGTGATGGGAGTCGCCGCCATGTTCGGCATCTTCGCCGGAACCTACTTCTGGTTCCCGAAGATGACCGGCCGCATGATGAATGAGACTCTGGGCAAGGTCCACTTCTGGATGAGCTTCGTCGGCGCCTATGCCATTTTCATGCCCTTCCATTACTTGGGCCTGGCGGGAAATGTCCGCCGCTACCAGGCATTCTCGCCTGACTACATGCAGCCGCTCATCCCGGTGCACAAATTTATTACCGTGGCCGCGCTTTTCACCGGT
>JBAUYE010000460.1:0-5058 GCA_049584615.1 Candidatus Sulfotelmatobacter sp. | reverse complement strand
ACAGCGCCGTGTCGCTGGACACGACGGACGCTGCCGTGGGCAACAGTTTCGACATGAACTTGGTGCACGAGTTGCCGGTGCAGTTCCGCGACAGTCCTGCGGCGCTTCTGCAGTATCAGCCAGGCGTCGTTTACACGGGCGGCGCCGATGACCCCAACCAAAGCCGCAGCGGCTCTGTGACAGGGTCGCGCACCGATCAAAGCAACATCACCCTGGATGGCTTGGACGTGAACGATTTCGGCGGCGGATTTGCCTATACGATCGTCGGTAATGCTCCGGTCGATTCGGTGCAGGAATTCAGCACGGAAGTTGCCAACCCGCTCTCGGCGGAAGGCCGCGGGAGTGGGGGGCAAATGAACCTGGTGACCAAGAGCGGCACGAACACGTTCCATGGTTCAGGCTACGAGTACTACCGCACGAGGGGATTCGAAGCCAATGACTTCTTCAACAATTTCGCGACTCCGGTGGTTCCCCGCCAGGCTCTGGTGCGAAACCAGTTCGGCGCCGCCATCGGTGGCCCGATTGTGAAGGACAAGCTTTTCTTCTTCTTCAACTATGAAGGCCGCCGGGATGCCCGATCGGTGCAGGTAACGCAAACCGTACCGATGTCTTCATTCAGCAGCGGCTCCGTCTCCTATCAGAATACCAGCGGAGGGACGGAAACGCTGAGTCCGACTCAAGTGGCAGCTCTTGATCCTCTGGGGATTGGTGCAGCTCCCGCCCTGACTGCCCTTCTGCAGGCCCGCTATCCAGCCCCCAACACCTCAGCCGTTGGTGATGGACTCAACACAGCTGGATTCGTTTTCAACTCTCCAGCCAACGATACACTTAACGATTACGTGGCGAAGATCGACTATAACCTGACTGACAGGATGAAGATATTTGTTCGTGGCAGTTTGGTGCGCGACAATGACGACGGCAACGGAGGGGCTTCCAATCAGTTTCCCGGCGACCCTTTAACCTTCCTCTCCATAGACCACAGCTACGCTTATGTATTCGGCCACACGTGGACGATCAGCAATACCAAGGTCAATCAGTTTGTCTACGGCGAGAACCGAGAGGAACTTAACTTTCCGTATGTATACGCTCCTCTCGGAACCACAGTAT
Source organism: Candidatus Sulfotelmatobacter sp. (assembly GCA_049584615.1). GTDB lineage: Bacteria > Acidobacteriota > Terriglobia > Terriglobales > Acidobacteriaceae > Sulfotelmatobacter. Next base: position 3,951 of record JBAUYE010000460.1, on the reverse strand, counting down.
TCAGCTTCGATGCTACAGGAACTGGCGGGAGCTATTTAACCTCGCCTTATGCGGAGCCGGCCACGCAGGGCCGGACGGAACCAATTCCAATTGTCCGGGATGACTTCACATATGTTCGAGGCAAGCATACCTTCCAGGTAGGGGGAACCTTCAAGCCGATCAAGACCACGTACAAACTGGTTACCGACTTCAACTTTGCGACCATCGGCCTCGGAGGCGGGCTGGAAAGCCTTAACCCGAGCTTGCGGCCAGCAGACTTGTCGACCAACCCGATTTATCAAAACCTTTACGACAGCGCCTTCGCTTTTATTCTCGGGAACTATGGGCAAGTCAGTAGCAGTTTCAACAACAACAAGGAACTGCAACCTCTTCCCCAGGGAACCGGACACGTGCGGCATTACCGGTATTACGAGACGGAACTTTATTTGCAGGATTCTTGGAAGGCCAGAAGCGACCTGACGCTGACCTACGGCTTGCGTTACCAGTTTAACTCAGTGTCCTATGAGGTGAACGGGCTCGAAGCTGGTCCCAATCTCGACTTCAGCCAGGCGATTGAGCCGCGTATCGCGAATGGTCTGGCTGGTAACACGGGCTGTCCGGGAGCGAGTTGCGGCCTGGTCAACCCTCTTCTCTCCTACTCGCTGGCGGGAAAAGCGAACAATGCGGCGCCTCTTTATCATCCCGACTGGCACGATTTCCAGCCCCGGTTCGCCTTCGCTTACAATCCGTCCGGCGTCTCAGGACCGATGGGAAAGCTATTGGGTGACCGCAAGACTGTTATTCGCGGAGGCGCCGCTATCATCGATGACCACACCACAGTCAATGCGCTGAATTTCCTGCAGGATCAAGAAACCTGGATCCTGCAGAACTCATCTTCCGTTCTCTACGGCGAACAGCCCACCGCTAATGAAGACTTGATGACGGATCCGCGTTACAGCGGGTTCACCTTGCCGCCGGGTTCGGTGGCGACTCCGGCGCCCATAGTCACTCCGTATGCACCCTATGTCTCGAGCACCCCTCTGGGGAATCCAGCTTATGGGAATGTTTATGGCTTAGAGTCCGCTAATCCGTTTAACTATGCGATCGACTCAAGCCTGAAGACCCCGTATTCAGAGACGCTTAGCTTTGGAATTCAGCGCGAGCTTCCCGGAAACTTCCAACTGGAAGCTAGCTATGTTGGGCGAATGGCCCATCGGCTTCTGGCACAAGCCGACGGGATGCAAACCGTGGATTTCAGGGATCCTGCATCCGGGCAGTTCTTGTCGCAGGCATTTGCCGCGGTGTCCGCACAAGTCCGCACCGGCGCCGCGACTGTTACTACCCAGCCCTTCTTCGAGAATCAGATCGTCAACTGGCAACCCTACGACACAAGCGGAACCCAATTCGTAGCCGACTATATCGAGCCTTACGTGGTTCGCGGCGACTTGGCGGACTCGGATCAGTTGCTGAATGAATATAACTTCTTCGACGGCGTTGGGTTGAACCCTGGAGTTGGTTTAAACCCTCAGTTTGGCACATCCCTCTACATGACCAATAAGGGCTATTCGAACTACAACGGCCTGCTGGTCACTTTGCATAAGAAAATGTCGCGCGGACTACAGTACGATGTGAACTATACGTTGTCGCATTCGCTGGATAACATTTCCGCGCCGGCCAATAACGCCTTCGGCTCCAACGGTGCGGGTGGCATCATGTGCGACGCGCTCCATATCGGGGTCTGCTACGGCAATTCAGACTTTGATGTTCAGCAGTCCATGACTGGAGACGGGGTGTACGAATTGCCCATAGGCCGCGGCAAGGCACTCGGCGGTTCGATGTCCCGCGCTCTGGATGAAGTTGTAGGGGGATGGTCCATCTCTGGACTGGTCAGTTGGCGAACTGGCCTGGCCTTCCAGACTGTGGCCAACGCCTACCCGATCAGCTTTGCCAACAATGTTCCCGCGATATTTAACGGGGATACCGCGGCGCTCAAAGTTGACACCCACTACGAGGTCAACGCCGCTTCAGGCTTTCCCAGTATTCAACTGTTCAAGAATCAGGCTGCCGCCTTGGGCGCCTTCAGCGGCCCGTTAGGACTGCAAGCCGGCAGCCGCAACAACCTGAGGGGTCCACACTATTCGAACTTCGACATAGGTCTGATTAAGCACTTCCCGATAACGGAGGGAGTACATATCGAGTTGCGTGCGGACGCTTTCAACGCGATGAACCATCCCAACTTGGCGTTGCCAGGAGCTGCTGCCACGGCAGATATAACCAGTCCGAGCACCTTTGGCGTGATCAGCTCGACGACTGGCGAACAAACCTATCGCGTGCTGCAAGTCGCGTTCCGGCTAGACTTCTAGTCGCGCGGATGATCCGGAACCCAAGGCTGGCCGAAAGGCCGGCCTCATTTTATTCTGGCCCTCCCTCGGTTCGAGCTGTTCCAAATGTAAGAACCTTTCTGGGACCCGACGCGAGTTGGCCCTCGCGCTGGGGGCAATGGCATCAGGCCTTTATGCTTGCCAGCCTTACTTCCCAAACATGGGGTAATGACTAGCAGCCCCCATAAAGAACAGCATTACGACTGACAGGAAGGCGTTGGCTCGCGACGCCAGGAAGGCCTGGCGGGCCATGGCTTTGGCTTTATCGGGGATGGGCGTGCCGTTGGTGGCGTTGTCGCGGGTCCACTGAATCAGGCGCTTCTGGATGCGCCAGATTACTCCCCAGACGTTGAGCAGCATGACCCAGCCTATGCCGCCGCCGATGCCGATCGCTAGCAGGCGATTGCTCTCCCAACCGTGGCTGTTGAGGCTCAGGAAGAGCCAGGCCGCGACCGCGACGACGACAGCGTAGACCACGCCCACGAATGCGCCTTTGTCGAAGATTCCCTTGCCGGGGATGAGGCAGGCGTAGAGCACTGCCCAGACAATTGTCCAGATCAAGAAGAAGCTGCCCATCGCGGGGCCGCTGGTGCCGCCTCCATTGTGCGCGTCCGAAGCGACGATATTTCCCCAATAGATCAGGCCAGCGAGCACGGTCAGCACGGCCGACATGCGGAACCACCACAGGGCGCGCGTCATCAGCGCGGGCATGACTTTGCCTTTGGTGGTGGCGTCGAGTTCCTTCATCAACGGGACGTTTACCAGGTTGAAGAAATAGAGAAGACCAATCCACGTGATGCCCGCGAGGAAGTGAATCCAGCGAACGAACATGAGGAAGTTGGTGTTGAAGTCGCGAGGGAAGTTGATTTGGGGTGCAAGGAAAGTTGCCAGAGCAGCGCTTGCCATGATGCCTCCTAAGATTTCGCCGAAACCTTTGCCGAACTCAACGCACCCCAGCTCAACACACCTTGCTCAACACACAAGGAAAAACGGGGTCGCGGAATGTGCGGGCCGAATCGCCCACGCCGGGGATTGTACACAACGGGCCCGAGTGATGGGAGGAAGAAGAGCTGGTAAACCTTGACGCAGTGAAAGAAAATCGGTTTCCACAGATTCCCGGTTGAAAAGCGCGGGGGGACGCCGTATGGTACTGGCAGCTACCTGCCAGGCGGCGCAGCCTCGGGAAACCGGTGCGCGTAGAGGCAGGCTAACCCCCCGTGTTCCTTGTGCACCAAGGAACATGCTGTTGCCATGAACTTGCCCGGAAGTCTGCGGACCGGGCAGGTTGGTGTGTCGGAATTCGAAAGAACTTAAGGAGATCGGCTATGGAAAGCAGCAAGCCGGCGCAGAACATCCAGGATTCCTTCCTGAACACGGCCCGCAAGGAGCGATTGAACATCACCATCTATCTGCTGAGCGGAGTGAAGTTGACGGGCCGAATTCGTTCCTTTGACAAGTATTCCGTGGTGCTGGAGGCCAGCGGACAAGAACAATTGATCTTCAAGCACGCCATCTCGACCGTGGTGATGGGACGAACCGGATCGCATGTGGCGCACCTGGCGCATCCCGAGGCGAAGGCCGCGGGCGCGTC
>JBAUYE010000459.1:0-7016 GCA_049584615.1 Candidatus Sulfotelmatobacter sp. | reverse complement strand
ACGCGGTTTAGGGCTGCACTCCAATCTCAAAGTTCAGGGTTGAGAGAAATAGCCGATACTGATACTGAGCATTGACATAGCCGATCGCGGCATCTGTTTGCTGCAATTGCGCCTGACTGAGTTCGACGATGGAGCCCAAACCAAGCTGATAACGGCTCTGAGCGAGACTCAATCCCAGGTCGGCTTCCTTGGCGAGTTCGGCAGTCACGCCTTCGCGCTGAAATGCTGTATTCGTCGATAGCCATGCCGTGCGCACATCGCGCACCACGCGGTCGCGCAGATCCCGCGTGCTCTGCGTGGCAGCGTTGGCTCGGTACTTAGCTTCGGAAGCTTCTGCCGTAAAAAGAAAACCATTGAAGATGGGAACGTTCACATTCACGCCGATGGCGCCGTACCAGCTGGAAACGAAATAGTTGGGGGAGCAGGGGCCGCCAGTGAAGCAGTCGGGGCGTACGGGAGAAACTCCAGCTATGCCCAGAGCGCTGATGGTAGGCAAGGACTGATCGCGCTGGGCGCGGCGGAATTTCTCGGCTGCCTGTTCATCATAGGTGAGAGCCTGCAGGTCGGGACGTTGCTGCAGGGCGGTGTTGATGAGCACATCCACATCCGGCGGCGGGGGTGGAGATTGCGCATCGTCATCGCTCAACTCGAATTGAACTTGTTTGTCGAAGCCCAGGACCGCGGTGAGTGCAGCCAGAGTGGAATCGACGTTGTTCTGCGCGTCGAGTTGTAGCAGCTTGGCTTGCGACAGATTCACTTCGGCAAAGGCTAGATCCAGCGTGGATTTCAGCTTGCTCTTTGTCAGTTCATTGATTTGATTCTCTACGGATCCACGAGTGGTCACAGTTTGCTGCGCGACCTTGAGCAGGGCCTGCGCCTGCAGCGCGTTGTAGAAGGCCTGGTCCGTGGCCAGAACTATATCTTCGGTGGTCGCAAGGGCATTGGCGTTCTGGGCTTTCTCCAGGAGCTTCGAGGAGGAAACCAGGTTGACGGTGCGGCCGAAGTCCGTGATGAGTTGGCTAAGCACAACTCCCGCGCCCGCGTGTTCAAGCAGGCGGGATGCAGTGAGCGCTCCGGCGCCGATGCGACTGCCTTCGTTGGCGTCAACGGCGGTTATGGCGCCATTAAAATTTGGCAATTCCGCTGCCCTGGTCTCGCGAAAGATCTGATGCTGGGCCAACGCAAGCAGATGTCCAACACTGATCCGGGGATTGTTCTTGATGGCCAACTGTTCTGCCTGGGTGCGATTCAGATGCAGGGGACCGTTTGGTCTCTGCGGAGACGGCGCGGCTTGAGGAGCAGCGGAGGAAGGCATCTGCGACGCGGCTCCTCGCGGGAAGGTGGCGATCAGCGCGACCGGAGGCTCCGCAGGCGTCATGCTCCGAGCCGGACTTTGTGGGACTTGCGGCTGCGGAGCCGGAGGTAGGTCCTCGACCGACCCCGGAGTTTGTGCCACGCCACGCTGGGGCAGAATCGCCCATACAGATAACAACAGCGTGCAACGAATCAACATATTGACCCTTGTCATCAGGTTGCCTCTCGATCTCCTTCATAAGGCGCTTTCCGCGCCTAGGGGCGCTTCCAGGCAGCGAAATAGATCCGCTTCATTCCGCCGTCTCCGGTGTTGCCATCGTCGCATCCTTGGCTCCGCGCTTGCCGTAGATCAGCAAATAAGCGGCGGGCACAATAAAAATGGTAAGCGCGACCGAAGAGGTCAAGCCTCCGATGATGGCCTTCGCCATTGGGGCATACTGTTCCGCGCCCGTCCCCAATTTCAGCGCCATCGGGATCATTCCGATAATGGTTGCCAGCGAGGTCATCAAAATTGGCCGCAGGCGTACGCGGCATGCTGTGATCACTGCATCGGCCGGCGACATTCCCTGTTTCTCCAGATTGTGGGCAAAATCGACAATCAGAATGCTGTTGGAGTCGGCGATACCGACCAGCATCAATACCCCCATCAGTGACATTACGTTCAAGGTGCTTCCGGTGAGCGGCAAGATGATCAGCACACCGACAAATCCCATCGGGATTGCGAGCATGATCAGGAAAGGATCGATGAAAGACTTGAACTGCGCGGTTAAGATCAGGAACAGCAAGAGAAAGGAAATCAGGAACCCGAAGGCGAAACTCCTAAAGGACGCTTCCATCCCCTGTACCATCCCGCGCAGATTCACGCGCACGTTGGAAGGGATTTTCTCGGTCGCGAGAATATTGCGAATCGAACTGGTGACTCGTCCCAGGTCTTCCCCGTTCGGGGTAACGAAGATATCGACGGCTCGCTGAATCTGGTAGTGATCCACTTCGGTCGGCGTCAGGACCTGCTTCACGGCGACTACATTCTTGAGCACCGTCGTTGGTCTACCTTGTCCGAGGCATGCCCAAGAAGAATGACCGGTACTTGGCTGTGGTGGGCCGGAAGGGCCGCAAGCCATCCCTGCTCCGTTGCTCGGATCGCGCAGCGGAATCTGTCCCAGGTCGGCCAGGTTGTGAATGGAGGCGTCGCCATGCTCGAAGTACTGCACCGTGAGGTAATAGTCGTTCCCGCTCTTGCGATCGACCCAATAGTTGGGGGCGATCATGTAGTTCGAATTGAGCGCGGTAATGACGTTGTCGACTACATCTTTTTGCGTGAGTCCCAACTCGCCGGCGTGCACGCGATCCACATCGAGCCGCAAAGCCGGATAGTTCATATCTTGCGGAATGTAGATCTGGCCGACGCCTTTCACTTCACGAATGCGATTAGCCAAAGTCTGCGCGATGCCATAGATCTGGTCTAGATCAGGGCTGCTCACCTGCACGTCAATGGGAGCTGGCGCACCCGAATTCAAAATGGCGTCGACCATCGAGCCACTGGAAAAGAACGTGCGAATATCGGGAAATTGGGTGGACATCGCCTTTTTCACCCGGTCCATATACTCGAAGCTGCTGAGACGGTGCGGTTCGTTGAGCGCCACGAGGATGGTTGCGGTATAGGGCCCAGAGTTAGTCGTATAGAGCGCGGAAAAATCCGGAACCACGCCGATGTTGGAGACAATACGCTTGAAATCCCTGGGCTCGATTTCATGGCGGATCAAATCCTCCACCTTCGCGACGTATTCGTTCGCTAACTCGATGCGCGTGCCGGTTGGCACCTTGACATTGATGGTGAACTGGCCGGCATCTGTCTTCGGGAAGAAAGCGAGTCCGAGCAGCGGATAAATTGCCAGGCTCGCCAGGAATACTCCGCTCAGGATTGCTACGGTAAGCCCCGGACGCACGACCGCCCGCCTCACCCAGTACTCGTAATAATCCAGCACCTTATTAAACATCCGGTTGAAACGGGCATTGAAGCGCTCCATCCAGGAGTGACCGGCTGCTGACGTGGGTTCAATGTCATATTCATTTTCCTTATCCCCATGCTTTTCGCCGTGCGGAACCGCCTTCAAGAAGCGCGAGCAGAACAAAGGAATCACCGTCATCGCCACCACGAACGATGCCAGCAGCGACAGACAAAACGCCAGCGCCAACGCCGAGAACAGAAACTTAGCAACGCCATAGAGGAAAACGACGGGGAAGAAATCGACGACATCGACCAGGGTAGCCGCCAAAACAGCAAGACTCACCTCCGACCCGCCGACCTCGGCAGCGATCATGGGCGCGGCCCCCATTTCTAAATGGCGGTAGATGTTCTCCAGAGAAATGACCGAGTTGTCGATCACGCGCGAGAAGGCCAGGGCCATTCCGCCCAGAATCATTGTGTTGACAGTCCCGCCCAGCAGCGCCAGAACGACAAATGCTGCCAGCGCGGATAGAGGGATTGAGAGCAGCACAGCCGACGTGGCGCGGAAGCTTCCGAGAAAGATCAGGATCATCAAGCTGGTAAGAATCAACCCCAGAAAGCCCTCATGCAGCACAGTGTCGATCGCTTCTTTCACATATACCGATTGATCAAAGACGATGCTTGTCTTCATCTGTTGGGGAATGTCGTAGAGGTGCTTGATGAGTTGGCGCACCCCATCCACTACCGCGATGGTGTTGGTGTCGCCCCCCTGCTTCATGATGGGAATATAGGCGGATCGCTGACCGTCGACGCGCACGATGTTGTATTGAATTTGATGAGCGTCCTCCGCCTTGCCAACGTCGTTCACCGTAACCCAGGAGTTGCCTTTGACCTTCAGGGGAACCTTGCCCAGTTGCTCCATGTTGTCAACCAGGCTGTTGGAGTAAACGTAATAATCGAATGGCCCCATCTTCACGTCGCCGGCGGGCAAGATCAGGTTCGAATCGTTGACCGCGCCCACCACGTCCATCACGCTTAGTTGACGCGAAGCGAGTTTGTAGGGATCAACGTAGACCATGATCTGACGGTAGATTCCGCCGAACACGCCAGGAATTTCGGCGCCGGGAACGACTGCGATCTGGTTGCGAATCTGAAACTGGGCGTAGTCGTGGAGTTGGGTTTCGGTGAGCCCCTCGCCTTTTACGGTAACCAGAGCCACGGGCAAGCTGGAGGCATCGAACTTGAGAACCACCGGGGGAAGCGTTCCCGGCGGCAAACGCTTCAAGTCAGCGAGAGCTAAATTTGACAACTGGCTTACGTCAGCATCCGCGCTGGTTCCGGGCTGGAAATAAACGCGGATAATACTGACCCCTAACATGGACCGCGATTCCATGTGGTCCACGCCCGATGCCAGAGTAAAGAATCGCTCCAGGGGATCGGTAATATCGGTTTCAATATCCTCCGGCGGCATGCCTGTATAAAACGTAGCAACGACTACTTCCGGCAGGTTGATGGGTGGGAATAAATCGACCGGCATCCGTGCCAGGCTGGTCACGCCGATCACCAGAAGGGTTAAGCAGATCACTATAATGAAGTAGGGATTGCGAATTGAGAAGCCTGGCATAAACTTTGTCCTTGTTGCATTCGCGCTGTGTCAAATGGCAAGATCCGCAGTGTTCACTGCGCGTTTTCTTCGTGGTACTCCATCACGGCTACCGCCTGCGGATGAACCTTTTGGCCGGACTTCAGCCCGCTGCGATCGCTCACCACGACCTGTTCTCCCTCATTCAATCCGGAAATAATTTCGGCATCGCTCGCCGTCTGCAATCCAAGTTGCACAACTCGTTCGACCAACTCCCCATCCCGATTCACCACAAAGACGGTTGTTTTGTCGCCCTCGTGATTCAACGCCTGGACCGGCACAGTGGGAACATCGTTTTTTCGGTCGAGCGAAAGCTCTGCATCGGCATACAGACCCGGCAGCAGAACTCGTTGCGGATTTTCAACATCCACTTCCGTGTGCATGGTGCGGGTGTCTTCCCTCACATCCACAGAAAACCGCGCAACCTTTCCTGGAAAAGTGCGGTCAAGTGACGGAACATGAACATCCACATGATCGCCAATACGGATGTATCGAACGTAAGATTCCGGAACCGGAATTACGAGCCGGAAAAGATCATCTTCGGACAGCCGGACGATCGGCATGGCTTGCGTGCTCGAACCAGTTCCGGCCTGCACCAGAGTTCCGAGGTTTGCGTACCGCTCGGTCACCACTCCGGAAAACGGAGCCGTGATTCTCGAATAGTCGAACAGGCTTTGATCGTGAACCAGCTTCGCCTTGGCCACCGAGAGCTGACTCTGCGACGCTTCCAATGCCGCCTGGCCAGCCTCTGCCTGAGCGGATGCCGCCAGATCTTTTCCCTGTGCGTCGTCCACTTCCTGCTGCGCCACAATGCCGGGCTGGCTTTCAAAGACTCCATTTAAGCGTGTGTACTCCAGGTGCAGAGCCTTGTACTGCGCCTGATAGCGATACAACTCGTGCTGTGCGCGGCTCACTTGATTCACCGCATTCTTGATTTCTGCCTGATCTTCCTGAAGCTGCGCTTCTAACTCTGGAATCTCCAAAATCGCCATCACCTGGCCTGCCTTTACGTGAGTCCCATAGTCAACGGATAGACTCTTCACGTAGCCCGACTCTTTGGCATAAACGTCAATCTCCTGAAAGGGCACCAGCTCAGAAGACAAAGTGATTTCTCTGCCGAGTGATTTCTTCACGACCTTCGTTACACCGACGGTGATCGTTCCGCCCGCTTGAACCTTGTTGTCTCCACTTCCTGAACAGGACGAGAAGGCGAGAACGACCGCAGCCAAAACGGCAATGAAGGCACAGAAACCCAATCGCCGTGATCTACGAGGGCGCTTCTTATGGGAGCTGTTTCGGCTTTGAGTCATCGAGTTTCCTTTGACCAGCGTTCCTTAGCCGGTTCTTACCTGAAAGTTTTCATAACGTCGCCCAGTTTTGCCACCGAGAAATCCCGTGAGCGGCAAAAGTCAATTATTTTCTGCTCGGCGTTCTGCAATCCCTCCGCAGCCTTGGGAACCTTGGATGCAATTGCCGCCGGAATTGTGAGGACACCATGCCGGTCTCCGTGCAACAAGTCTCCAGGCAGCACTTCCATTCCACCTACGTTGACCTTTGCCCCATGGTCGAAGATGTGCGCATAGGCATGAGAAACGGCAACACTTCCAGCGAACAACTCAATGCCCATCTTACGCACAGAGGGGAGTTCACGCACGGCACCGTTGGTCAAGTAGCCGACGCAACCCAGAGCCTTCAGAATCGCGGCATGCACGTCTCCAACGAAAGCACCGCGTCCAGGTGGATCATCCATGTCCTCCAAGACGAGAATGCGGGGCGCGGGGACCTCCAGAATGCTGTTCCAGAAATCGGCGCGGTCACGGAAAGTACCGACAATGGGTGGTTCCCCGCTCCTAAGTCGGGCTGTGGCTGCATAACCCACCATCGGGGGTGCGTCTGGGAACATGCATTGCACCCTGGCATCCGCAAACCCCGTGTTAGATAGCCTCACATGAAACGATTCGATCGCGTTTGCAACCATGCACGTGTCGAACTGGCGCAGGGTGTCAAGCTCTTCTTCGGTCAACAAAGGTGCGACCGGCATGCGTATTTCCTTTCTGGGTTTGGCTTGCATTTACAGATGCAAGTTCGTCTGCTCAGGTTCTCACAAATCTC
>JBAUYE010000458.1:0-5753 GCA_049584615.1 Candidatus Sulfotelmatobacter sp. | reverse complement strand
TTCACATCCGTCTAAGATGGTTGTCCAAAATGTCCATCCCAGCAGTTTCGCCCAGTCCTTTGGAGGTCCAATGAAACATCGCATACTCCAGCCCTGCACTCTCGTACTGCTTCTCATCCTCACGACGCTTGCCGCGGCCCAGGATGTCGCCTCTTTTGAAAAACGCATCACGGTCAAGAAACTGCCGAATGGCCTGACCATCGTGATCTGCGAGCGGCCTGAGGCTCCGGTGTTTTCTTTCTTCACCATGGTCGACGCAGGCTCGACGCAGGACCCCATGGGCAAAACCGGCTTGGCCCACATGTTCGAGCACATGGCCTTCAAAGGCACCGACAAGATCGGTACGACCAACTACGCCGCCGAGAAGCCTGCGTTGGAAAAGGTGGAGACCGCCTACGCCGCCTACATCGCGGAGCGCGACAAACGAGTCGGCCGCGACGAGGCCAAGCTGAAGCAGCTGGAAAAAGCCTGGAAAGACGACATCGCCGCAGCCGACAAGTTTGTCGTGCCCAACCAGTTCGGCAAGATCGTCGAGCAGAGCGGCGGTCAGGACCTGAACGCCTTCACCGATTACGATGAAACCGCTTATCATTATTCGCTTCCCGCGAACCGGCTGGAGCTGTGGGCCTATCTTGAGTCAGAGCGCTTTCTTCACCCCGTGTTGCGCGAGTTTTACAAAGAACGCAATGTCGTGATCGAAGAGCGCCGCATGCGGACCGATAGCAACCCCATAGGCCGCCTGCTGGAGCAGTTTGACGCCGCGGCATTCGAGGCTCATCCCTATCACCGGCCAACCGTGGGGTGGATGTCGGACTTGAATTCCTTTTCGGCCACCGATGCCAAAAAGTTTTTTGACAAGTACTACGTAACCTCGAACATGGTGGTCGCGGTGGCCGGTGACGTGAAAGCGTCACAGGTCATGCCCATGCTCGAAAAGTACTTCGGTCGCCTGCCTGCCAGCCAGAAACCCGATGAAACCACCACCACCGAGCCTCCGCAGAACTCCGAGCGCAAGGTCGTGCTCATGGAAAAGTCGCAGCCTCTCTATCTTGAGGGCTACCACCGGCCCGACTACATGACAAAAGACGATGCGGTGTATGACGCCATCACCGACCTCATGTCGGAAGGCCGCACCTCGCGCCTTTACCGCGCACTGGTGCGCGATAAAAAGATCGCGTCGTTCTCCGCTGGATTCAGCGGCCTGCCCGGCACCAAGTACCCCCACCTGTTCGCCTTTTACGCGTTTCCGCTCCCCGGACATACCCCGCAGGAAGTGGGGGACGCGATTCACGTCGAAATCGAACGCCTGAAGAAGGAAGACATCAGCGACGACGAGTTGAAGATGATCAGGACCCGCACCAAAGCCAATCTGATCCGCGGCTTGGGAGACAACGAGGGACTGGCAACCCAGCTCGCGATTTACCAGACTCGTTACGGTGACTGGCGCGAGTTGTTCCGATCAGTAGACCGCATCGACAAGGTAACGAAGGCAGACATCCGGCGGGTTGCCAACGAAACTTTCAACGACAATAACCGCACCGTAGGCGTGATCGAAACCATCACGGGACAAGGCGGCGAGCAGGGATCAGATAAAGGCGCATCGAATCACGATCCATCAGATCGAGATCCATCCGATCAAGCGCCAGCGGGTCAGGGAGGTGCGCAATGAAAAGGCTGCCCGTCGCTTTCTCAATGATTCTCGTCGCCGCTACAATCTTCGCGCATCCCTCACTGGCCGCGGCGCAGGCCACAAGCTGGCAGCAGATCCCCGTCCCGCCTCTGCCCGCTTTCCATCCCCAGCAGCCGAAACGCTTTGAGCTTTCGAACGGGATGGTCATCTTCCTGCAGGAAGATCACGAACTGCCGCTGATTGGCGGCTCAGCCCGCATCCGCGGAGGTTCGCGCGATGAGCCGGCCAACAAGGTCGGACTTGTAGATATTTTCGGCGAAGTCTGGCGCACTGGCGGCACCAAAACGCAGACCGGCGATCAACTCGACGATTTTCTCGAAGTGCGGGCGGCCAAGGTTGAGACCGGCGGCGGTTCCGATTCAACCACCATGAGCTTGAGCTGCCTGAAAGGCGATTTCGACGATGTCTTCAAAGTCTTCGCCGACCTGTTGCAGAATCCCGAATTCCGCGCCGACAAGCTCGACCTGGCGCAAAAGCAGGCGCAGGACAGCATCTCGCGGCGCAACGATGAAGTCGGAGAAATTGCGTCGCGGGAATCCGCCAAGCTGGCATACGGGGCAGACAATCCCTATGCCCGCGAAGCTGAGTACGCAACCGTGGCCGCGGTAACCCGACAGGATCTGATCGACTGGCACCGCACCTATGTGCATCCCAATAACATCATCCTTGGGATCAGCGGCGACTTCGATGCGGCCGAGATGGAAGCCAAGCTGCGCGCGGCTTTCGAATCTTGGCCCAAGGGCCCTGAACTGCCAAAAGATGATATTCAGTTCCATCCGGCGAAGCCCGGCTACTACCTCATTCCGAAAGACGATGTAAACCAGAGCAGCATTCAAATGGTCACGCTGGGCACCACGCGCAACAACCCGGATTACTACGCCATCACTGTTTTCAACGAGGCATTTGGAGGAGGATTTTCCTCACGGCTGTTCAACGACATTCGCACCAGGCGCGGCCTGGCCTACCACGTAGGCGGCGGCATTGGCGCGAATTTCGGGCACCCCGGCATCGAGGAATTCTCCATGGGCACGAAGAGCGAGACCACAATCGAGTCAATCCGGGCGCTCGATGAAGACATCGACGACTTGGCCAAGAAGCCCATCACTGACGAAGAAATCAAGCACGCAAAAGATGCCATCCTGAATGCTTTTATCTTCCGCCTCGACTCACCCGATAAAGTTCTTTACGAGCGCCTGACCTACGAGTACTACGGATATCCCTCCGACTGGCTCGACAAATTTCCGGCGGAAATCCAGAAAGTGACCGCCGCCGACGTGAACCGCGTGGCGTCGAAATATGTGCATCGCGATCAGCTCGCCGTGTTGGTGATCGGCAACACCAAAGACTTCGATAAACCTCTCTCGTCACTCGGAGCCGTGAAGGAAATCGATATCACCATTCCGCCTCCGCCCGGCGCGAAGGAAGAAGAGAACGCAAAACCCACAGCCTCCAATGAAGAAGGCAAAGCGCTCGCAGCGAAGGTAGTGGCCGCAATGGGCGGCGAGGCCAAGCTCGCAGCTATCAAATCCGTGAAAGCGGAGTTGACGGTCACGCATAAAACGCCGCAGGGCGAGTTCCCCATGCAAATGGAAACGGTAATCGTCTACCCCGACCACTTCCACGCGGAAATGCAGACTCCCAATGGAACCGTGAATATCGTGGTCACGCCGGACGCGGCCTTCATGGCGATTCCCGGCCAGGGCATGCGCGACTTCCCTGCCTCGCAAAAAGCGGAAACGCTTGAGCAGATCAAGCGTGATCCCATCTTCATTGCTTCCCATGCGAACGATCCCAGTGTGTTTTTCCGCGCCGGTGGAACCGAGAAGGTTGGCGACATCGAAGCGCGCATCGTGGATGTGAATTCCGCGGGCGTGGCCATCCGATGGTTCGTCGACCCCCAGACCGGCCACATTCTGAAAGAAACTTATCGAACGCTGAGCCAGGGCCAGCCCGTGCCGGGTGAAACTGACATGGAAGACTGGAAGCCGGTAAACGGCCTGAACGTTCCTTTCGTGCGCCAAAACAAACAGAACGGTCAGGATTCAAGTAAATCAGAGTACACATCGTTAGAGTTCAATCCGGCGGTCGATCCCAAGTTGTTCGAGAAGCCGGCAGAAACAAAAGCTAACCAACCCTGAAGTCACGCTTTGAGTGGGGCGAGGCCTTGGAGCAACTCTGCCCTGGGCATTTTCCTTCCGATGCGCGGTACAATCTCCAGCAGAGGAAGTAAGTCCTATGCATGCGGACAGTGTTCCCTACCTGGCTCTGACCCCCGACCTCGACTCAAGAGTCGCTGCTCTGCGGAGGACAGCGGCGAAGATAAAATTAATACTCCCCGCGGATGTAACGCTCTACCTTGCGCAGAATGTCCGGTCAAATACGAGCGCCTTGGAAGTGGCGCTCGCCCGCCTTATGGCCCATTCCTCGCTGACCCGCACCCAGATCACCCTGCAATATACACAACATGTGCTCGCAGATTTCATCGCTGCAGAGGCGCGCAAGGTCGGCGTTGATCCTCCTCAGGAGTTGTCCTCTCTTGGTTCAGGCAAGAAAGGGTCAGGCACGGGAGGGTTCGGCACGAAACAAGCCAAAATCAGAAGCCGGGATCTGGCTGAGGCTGATCGCCATTTCGTTTTCTTCTTGGTGAAAACGCGCGGTGGGAGAAAAACCATCCAGGTTAGACACGAATTAGAAGTGAACATGCGCGAAAGCGAACGTGAGCGGCTGGCGCGCCGAGACGTATACGAGCGGGAGTTGGAACGCAACACTAAGAAGCGAAAACAAAGGTGAGGCTTGCCACTGCAGCTGACTCCTCCGCGCATTAGCCAAACTAAAAAATTTCGGCCGCCCTTCCTGATCCTTAATTTCCTTCTTGACAGGCACGGCAGGGATCTTTACCATAGGCGAACAAAAGGCGAATATGTCCAGCCTACCCTTGTTCGCGCTTCACGAGAAATCTCCGCTGGTCGGCATTGCCCGGCTCGCGTCCGAGGGCGAATCTCTGCGCGAAGGCCACCATGTTGAATACTTCACTCTCACGGCGAAATCCCTGCTGAACCGGTGCGTCAGCGGCCGGCGCCTGCCCTTCACCTGGACCATCAATCCCTACCGCGGTTGCGAATTCGCCTGTAAATACTGCTACGCCCGCTACACTCACGAATTCATGGAAATGCGCGACGGCGCCGAGTTCGAGCAGAAGATTTACGTCAAGCAGCACACCGCGGACCTGCTGCGGCGCGAACTGCGGCGGGTGAAGCCGGCGGAAGTCATTGCCCTCGGCACCGCGACCGATCCTTACCAGCCGGCCGAGCGCCGCTACGAAGTCACGCGCAGCATTCTTGAAGAGTTCGCGCGCCACCGCGGCTTCGATTTGGGGATCGTAACCAAGTCCAATCTCGTCGTCCGTGATGTGGATCTTCTCCGCGCAGTCGCGCAGAACAACGCGCTGTCGATTCACATCACTGTCACCACCTTGAACGTCGAGCTGGCGCGGATTCTGGAACCGCGTGCCCCGCGCCCTGATTTGCGGATGGAAGCCGTGCGCGAACTCAGCCAGGCGGGACTGACCGTCGGCGTGAGTTGCTCGCCCGTACTGCCGGGCATCACCGATTCTCCCGCAGATCTGGAGGCCGTAGTGCGCGCGGCCGCCGCAGCCGGAGCGCGCCACATCTTCGCCGGGCCCTTATTCCTGAAACCCTGTTCGGCGGCTGTCTTTCTTCCTTTTCTCGAGCAGCACTTCCCGCAATTGGTCGAGAATTATCGCCAGCGCTATCAGGACCGGTCGTTTCTGCCACCTTCTTACGGCAAGCGTATTGCACAACTGATCGCGCACTTCCGCGAGAAATATGGCATCCGCCGCGCCGACCCACGCGGAACGATGTACGCCGAGAAGTGGCCAGCGCAGGCTTTCGACGAACAGTTGCCGCTGTTTTAGAGGCAGTGGTCAGTGGCCAGTGGTGAGTGGCCAGCGTTCAGTGGCTGGTGTTCAGTGGCCGGCCAAGGGAAGTTCGTCGAACTCCCGAAACCGATCACTGATCACTGGGCACTGGCCACTGCTCTATAA
>JBAUYE010000457.1:0-2257 GCA_049584615.1 Candidatus Sulfotelmatobacter sp. | reverse complement strand
CCTCATCGCCATGGCGAGAAAAGTCATCATCCTCGAACCCAACACCATTCCCGCCGCGACCCTGTTTGGCGTCGCGGCTCTGATCCGTGCGCTGGCCGTGGCCTTCAACTTTGAAAGACAAGCGCATCGGGAGCAAAATCCTGATTGATCCTGCTCGATTGATCCAGCACGGTGATCGCGCCGTTCCCGCACCGCTAATCCTCTGTCACTCTCACCAGCCGCTTCCATTAGACTGAACCTAGCAATGCCGCTGCCCATCTACCGCCTGCGCCGCTGGCTCGCCGTGATCGCGGTGCTGTTCACCGCAACAGTGTCGGGAATGTATTTCTACGCCCGCCTGCGCCAGCGCAATGTGCTGAAGGAACTCCCCAACAAGATTGGCATCGACATCAAGCAGACCGCGAACGGTTTTCAGTTCTCTAAGTCGGACGGCAAGCGAACCCTGTTCACCGTCCAGGCCGGCAGCCTCAAACAATTTCAGCTCGACGGCAGCGCCGAACTCCACAACGTCAGCGTGATTCTCTACGGCCGCGATTCCTCCCGCTTCGACCAGATCTACGGCGACGATTTCTCCTACGACAAGAAATCCGGCAACATCACGGCTCACGGAGACGTCCAGATCGATCTGGAATCAAACCCTTCCGGCGGAACTGGGCCTGATCAGGGAACTCCCAGGGAACTCAAGAATCCCATCCACCTCGAGACCACAGACCTCGTCTTCAATCAAAACAGCGGAGACGCTGTCACCGACGCACGCGTTGACTTCCGCACACCCCAGGCCACAGGCTGGGCCGTCGGCGTGCAGTATTCCGGCAAGAGCAACACGCTCACGCTGGTTTCGCAGATTCATGTGGCGCTGGGTGGGCCGCAGGCAGGCACGCTACTCGCCACTCACGGCAGAATCACGCACGACCCTCACCAAGTCGTGCTGGAGAATCCCCGCCTCGAGCGTGCAGCCGGAACCATGCAGTCCGAGGAAGCCACATTCTTTCTCGGGCCGGAGAACGAAGTGCAGCGCATCCTGGCCGCAGGCAACGTCAACGCCGAATCCACCAGAGACGACGCCGACCAGATGCGTGCCCGCGCCGATGAAGCTGAGATGTTTCTGATCGGCAAACAAAACCTGCTGCACACGGCCACTCTGACCGGCAATGTCCACGTCGAGCGCATCGGCTCGCAACCCATGCAGGGCGACGCCGGACGCGCGATCTTAGATTTTCAAGGCCGGAACGAATTAAAGAAAGTGCACGCTACCGACGGAGTTCATTTGGCGCAACACCCGAACAGCACCACCGCGCCGGCAACGGACGCTTCAGAACAAGCCTCGCAGCGTGCCTCTGAACCCCAGAATTTCGATCTGACCGCACCCACTGTCGATTTCTTTGTCGCGGATGCCAACCGGCTCGACCACGCCGAAACCTCCGGATCGGCACAGATCACAATTTCCCCAACCCAGAATTCGGACCTAGCCTCCCCGCAAACACCTGCCCAGCACACCGTAGTCACCGCCGGCCGTTTCGTCGCGAAATTTGCCGCAACTCCCGACGGCTCAAGCCGCCTGACCTCGATTCACGGAGCGCCCGACGCGAGGATTGTGAACTTCACTCCGCAAGTACCAGACCGCGTCAGCACCAGCCAGATGCTCGATGCCCTGTTTCTCCCCCAGGGAGGAATTGCCTCCATCATCCAGAAGGGAAATGTGGCGTACGATGACGGCCAGGTTCCCAGCAAACGCACGCAAGCCTGGGCAGACAAAGCGGTCTACACTCCCGCCGACCGCATTCTCCTGCTCACCGGCAGCCCCCGCGTCTCCGAAGGCAGCATGGTAACCACGGCACGCATCATCCGCATCAACCGCGCCACCGATGACGCCTTCGCCGACGAAGACGTGAAAAGCACCTACAGCGAACTCCAGGAGCAGCCGAACGGAGCGCTCCTGGCCTCCGCTTCGCCAATTCACGTCACTTCCGCCACCATGACGGCACACAACTCTCCAGCAGTCGCCCTGTACCGGGGCAACGCCCGTCTATGGCAGGACGCCAATATCGTCGAAGCCCCCTCGATCCAGTTTGACCGCGACCGCCGTTTCCTAATTGCCCAGGGTACGGCCACGCAACCGGTTTCGACAGTGTTGGTCCAGGCCAAGCTGGCGCAGCCGGATCATTCCCAGCAGAATTCTCAACCAGGCAAAGCCCAGCCGAATAGCGCTCCAGCCACCAAAGTCCAGGTGGGAGGGGAGGGCAAAGCGAAGTCAAAG
>JBAUYE010000456.1:0-4399 GCA_049584615.1 Candidatus Sulfotelmatobacter sp. | reverse complement strand
AATGATGACAACCTCATCGAAAGCCGCCATTGATCATGCTCCCGCGAAGATTTCGCAATGTCATTATAGATGCTGCAGCAGGCGAAAACGATGAACTTCGATGGGCTGGTTGCATCGTCGCTTGATGCAACACGCAAGAAAGATCGACGCTCCCGCGCTCGATTGCAGCTGCTTCTTTCTCTCGTGTGATCGCGAGCGTGGACGATGTTTCGATGGAGCAACATTAGAATTTTCTGTTTCACTCCGATCCATCTGTGACTTTGGTACAACACCGCCCGTTCGACGCGTGCATTTTTTTCTTGACTTCATTTTTCATTAACTCTATACAATCAATTAGTTGCAACAAATGATCGTTGCAGATTTTTCCATGAACAATGGAAGGGAGAATAGAAACAATGGCAACCAAGAAAAAGGCAAAAAAGAAAAAGAAGCATTAAGAAGGTCAGTACGAAGTCAAAAAGGGGGACGCCGAAAGCGTCCCCTAAGTTTTTGTGCGGAAGTTCGTACTCAGCTCAGTGACCATCGATCAGTCCAGCGGCTTCCCGCTGCTCTTCTCAGGTTTCCGGGAATGATTTGGAACTGTTTTCTCCTGTGCGGTACACAATCCGCGGAAAGCGCAAAAGTTGCAATGAAAGCCTACGTTAGGCTCGAAGTCTCCGGCGGCGATGCCGCGCGCCACCGACAGTATTCGTTCTCGCGCTCCCTCCAGTTGAAACTGGGTGCGGCGGGAAAAGACTGGAACGTTGCCTTCGAGATTGTGAAACACCAGGGCCCCCACGTGGTATCCCCACTTCTCGTTTGCGGCCATGGCGTAGATCGAAAGCTGTAGACTCTCGTCTGCGTCCTCCTGGGACCGAGCCTTGCCGGTCTTGTAGTCGACGATGTTCACGCTGCCGTCGGCGACGCGATCCATCCGGTCGATTCTCCCGGCAACTTTCGTGCCGGCGATCTGCACGTCGAACCATTCTTCGGTGTGCAGAACCTCGGGTGAAGGAACTGAGCGGGTGCCGCTGAGAAAATCCTGCAATTGCGCGAGTCCCTGCTTCAGGTACAGTTCGCGCTGATAGTTGTCCTGGATTCCGGATTCGGCCAGGTCGTCGCGAAATAGTTGGATCAACTCTTCGTCGCTCTTGGTTCTGCCCAGTTTCACGGAATCGTAGTAGGTGCGCAATACCCGATGCATCGTCGCACCAAACTGCATGGCGGCGTACACCTGGCGCGACAACTTCCACTCGCGCTGAAACTTGAACTGTAGCGGACAAGTCTCATAGGTCTCTACCGCCGAGGCACTCAACCGGGCGTCCAGTCCTTCGATTGCGGGAAGGGCCAACCATTCCGCCAACCGGGAGCCTTCGGGATGAGCAGCGTCGGCTGCGGCGGCGATCTCGATCAACTCGGGCTGCGAGGGCAGCGCGGGCCGCGCTCTGAGCCAGGGTTGCAGTGCGGGGTTGCCAATCAGTTCGCGCATCAACCCTGCCGGTGTTTTGTCGCGGCCGAGTCCTTGCTTTCCATAAATGTGCAGCGAATCTTTGGCTCGGGTCATGGCCACGTAGAAGAGACGGCGTTCTTCCTGATCGTAGAGAGTTTTGTCATCGCTGGCCGAAGCGGAATCCGGATCGCGCAACTCGCGAGGAAACTCCACCAGCGTCTCCCGGTAGCTGGCAGGGAACGAACCGCTGGTCGCGCGCAGGATGAAGACATGTGCGAATTCGAGCCCTTTGGCTCCGTGCGCAGTCATCAGGCGGACCGCGTCCTCGTCATCTTTTGCGGTCAGGGGAATTACTCCATTGGCCTCGCGAAAATAATTCAAATATTCAATCCATTCGCCCAGGTCTTTGGTCTTGGTGGTTGCCTTTTTCTCCCAATCGCCGGCGAACTTCAGAGCGGCCCGCAGCACGGGAGAATTCAGGTCAAGCCCGAACTGTCTTCCGATCAATTCCAGAGCGGCGTGCGTTTTAGCCTGCTTGCGGCTGACTTCATCGCGCGCCTGCCGCACAGACTCCAACACGGCCCGGCCGCCGTCAACCTGGTCGAGCACTGAAGCAAGCGGGATCACGGCTCCGTCCTTCGAATCGTTCGCAATGGCGCGCAGCTGAGACCGAAGCTGTTCTGGATCCACGCCAAACTGCGGCAACGCGGCCACGCGAAAAAGACTGGCGTCCGCGCTCAAGTCCACTACGACCGCGACACAGGCGAACAGATCGCGGACCTCGGGGGTGTCGCTGACGTCCATGTTCTCGATGGAGAAAGGAATTTCCCGCTCGGCCAGTTCACGCACAACGCTATCGCGATGAATATGCGAGCGGTAGAGCACGCCGAAGTCTTTCCACCGGCAACGCGTGCGCCGCCGCGTCTCTTCGATGAAGCGGGCCACATCGGGCGCTTCGGCATCTCTGGCGGCAAAAGAGATCGCTTCCACGGGGAAAGTGGCCAGCGTCTTGCTTTCTTTCCTAGCTTCCTCCTCGCGCGCCGACTGCAGAGGAGTGCGCCGGTAGGCAAGCGCGTCGTTCGCGGCAAACACGGGAGGGTTTTTATCGACCACGGCAAAAGCGCATCGCAGAATCGGAGTGGTCGAGCGCCGGTTCCGGTCGAGCACGACCAGCTTGGATTCAGGAAAATGCCGGCGGAACAAGTGAAACGCCGCACTGGATGCGCCGCGAAAGCGGTAGATGGCTTGATCGGGATCTCCGACACCGAAGACGTTCGCCTCGGGTCCGGCCAGCGCCGCCAGAACTTTGATCTGAGCGAAGTTGGCATCCTGAAATTCGTCGACCAGGATGAAACGAGCCCGAGCGCGCTCGGCAGTCAGCAATTCTTGGTCGCTGGTGAGCAGCTCGTGGGCACGCGTGATCATGTGGCCGAACGTGCCCAGATTTTCTTCGCGCAGCCAGCGCTCGCTGGTGGCAAAGACGCGGGCGATTTCCTGGCAGCGTCCGATGACCTCGGCGTCGCTCAACTGATCTTTCGATTTCGCAACTCGGGGAACTTGGGTCTCGCCGCGTTCCAGCCGGGTCACGTACTCGGCGTACCTTTCCGGCATTATAAGTTCGTCGTGGCACCGGCTGAGGAAGCCCAGCAGGTCATTGAGAAACTGGCCTACATTCGCGGCCCGGATGTAGTGCTCGAGGTGAAGCTCATGAATTCTCTTGCGCAGGTAAATCCAGAGATCTTTCTCGTCGAGCACGCCAAAATCTTTTCCATTGCGCTTCAGCAGGTCGAGACAGTAATCGTGAAAGGTGGCCGAATGAATTGGTTTGCCGAGAAGCCCGCGAACGCGGTTGCGCATTTCTCCGGCAGCGGCCACCGTATAGGTAAGGGCAAGCACCTCATCCGGCTTGGCCGCTCCCTGCTCAACAAGGCTGGCGATGCGATGAATCAGCACAGAGGTTTTTCCCGTGCCGGCTCCGGCCACCACCAGCATCGGCCCGTGAGCGTGCGCAATGGCTTCGCGCTGGCGATCGTCGGGAACAAACGGGGAGGGATGAGATTGGAATTTGGAAACAGCCATTCCGGCCCAGAATACCACCATGATCAGCGGGCTGCAGGACGCTGGCCAAGACGGGAAACTACGGCAGGAAACTTAACGCAGATACAACGCGGAAGCGACCAGTGCCGTGGCGGCCATCGCGGCTGTCTCGGCGCGGAGGATGGTGTTGCCGAGCGAGGCTGAAATCCATCCGGATTTCTGAAACGATTGCAATTCGCTCTCGGTCCAGCCGCCTTCGGGACCAACTGCCATCACAATCCCGTTTTCTGCATTCTTCTGCTTCAACATATCACTCAGTAAAGTTTGCTGTTCCGATTCCGCCAGCACAATGCGCAAGGACGCGGGAAAGTTCAACGCCTCTGCAACTTTGACGGGTGCTGCGATCTCCGGAGGAGCGTCGCGGCGTGACTGTTCCGCCGCTTGCCGGGCAATGCGCTGCCAACGTTCGGCTCGCTTGGCTGAGGCGGCAGCCAGATGCGAATCCGTACGCCGGGCGATTAACGGCACAATCCGCGAAACGCCGAGTTCGGTGCACTTCTCAATCGCCCACTCCATGCGGTCGAACTTGAAGACGGCGAGAAGAAGGGTGATCTCCGCCAAGCTCGCTCCGGGAACTTCTTCCCCTAAATCGAATTCGACGCGGCCGTCGCTGACAACAGCAATTCGTCCACGCCGAACGGTTTCTCCGGTTGCAATATCGAAATCCTGCCCGACGCGGGCTCGCAGCACGCGCACCAGATGGTCTGCGTGCTCGCCGACCAAGGCGGCGCGATCACCCGAAACTTCGTCGGCGATGAAGCGGCGGTGGGTCATGGGTCAGTTCTCAGTTCTCAGTTCTCAGTTCTCAGTTCTCAGTTCTCAGTTCTCAGTTCTCAGTTCTCAGTTCTCAGTTCTCAGTTCTCAGTTCTCAGT